>CAZJTP010000253.1:0-5231 GCA_964548955.1 uncultured Phycisphaeraceae bacterium | reverse complement strand
AGCCCACAGAGGACTTTCACCTCCAAGAGTCGCGCCATGCCTGGCGCACAAAAAGCGGCAGGCGGATTGAGTTATACCGCCTGCCAATCTGGAGCGTTCGGTCATACGTGACCGCACGGTTGACTTCTTTGCTAGAAGTTCACCGCGAGATCGAAGTTGGCCGCCAACCACCTCGCCTTCGTGACGGGGATGTACGGATTGTCGCTGACCTTCGTGACGTACAGCGGATCATGCCCAATCATGTTCATCAGCGGCGAGCGTCCCGGTGCGATACCGTCCTGGGGAACCCGGAGCAGATGCCCGCTCCAATGGCAGATGTAGCACCCGGGTTCGTGAATCTGGTCGAACGGGACGACCATACCCCAATGGCTTTCCGTCTGGGATTGCGTGGTTTGCTGTGTCGTGGTGGTCGACATGATTTGTTCTCCTGAATAAACCGACTGTGTTTACTTGGATTCCGCGCCGCGCGGAACCGCTTGACGGCGGGTTATCGGTTGATTCCCGAGGTTTCTTTGATTACGAGGCCTGAATACTTGATCGTGACAAATCTGTTGCCTCGGCCGGAGGTGTGGTCCTGTCGCCAACTATCGGACGGCAAAAGCACCGGACTGGGCCGACGGAGCATCTACAGGACGGCAGGGCGTAGTCGTTGACCTGGCCAAGTTTTGACGCAGAAGTAAGTGTCCGTCACACGGCTGGGAGCGTGAGCTGGAATCCGGCGAAGTCTTTGAGGTCGATGTCTCCGATGGCGTCGTCGTCGAAGTCGAAGGCCTCGTAACCCGCGCCGAAAGGACCGCTATCGGGACCGGTCATACAGGCGTCCCAGGAGGGTAAGTGCCACATATCTGCCACTTTATGATTGAAAAGATGAACCTTACCGGGTAGAAGATGTCTAACAAAAGTACACTATAGCATTATTCGTTTTGGTTCTCCCCCAAATCAGTTGTTTGAAACGCGCCCCGGCAGAGCTTGTTTTATCTTGAGGGCGAAGTACTCGAGGTCGTAAAAGCCGTACGCGACCCGCTTGACGACCTTGATCTTGTTGATCTTGTTGCTCACGCCTTCGAGCTTGCTGGTGTGCATCGGATGCTTGCAGTGGCTGATGATTCCATACTGATGCCGCTCGAGCTTCTCGGCGAACTTCGCCAGGGCAGGATGGCCGTCCTGCCTGGCAACCTCGCACCACCCGGCGAGCATCTTATCGGCCCAGCCGGGGTAGTGGTAGTCCCAGATGTGGGCCGGCAAATCCTTGAGCCGGTAGACGGTGTTGAGTCGCGCGTTGAGGGCTAAGATCTCTTCGAGTTGCACCAGGCCCTCGCGCTTCAGGTTGACGTTGGCGATGCGTGGGAACATAGCCGGTGCCACCGTGCTTTGGCTGCGCGTCGTATCTTGTTATCACTTCCAACCGCCCAAGTATGCCATGTTCCGCATAGAAATCAGGGAAAAAAGAGAATAGCCGCACAGTATGTTGTTACTACGTTCAACCTGTTCGGTCTACCCAAACACGCCACAGAGACCAGAAACTGCGATTGATCCTCAAACCACTCCCAAAACTCACAAACATAAGTTAGGGACACCTTGACGGATGTCGGATCGCGGTTTTGGAGTCGGCGGCCTGGTGCCTGACCTGGAAACGGAATGCTCGGGGACCTATACTGGTAACAGAGGGCTAGGTGCTGACACGACCGATAAGTACCCGGTTTTGTGGTGGCGCATGTCCCAGCCGGATACCGCGTCGATCAACATTAGGAGCCGTTCCTTGACGACAGGTGAGACATCGAGTCAGGCGATCCCTATCACGGCCGAATCCGCTCCACGTTTTTGGCTCGCCACTGCTACCGGAACAAATAGTGAGTCCAGTATCGAGTGCCGCCGCGTGGTCACGATGATCGGATCGCGCTCCGGGTGCAAGGTGAACGTGCCACATCCCAAGGTCGCCCCGGTGCATGTGGCCATCGTCAATGACGGCACGCGCATTTTAGCGATCGACCTTGTCACTACGACGGGTACGCTGTTGAACGGTCTGAAACTGGAGCACGAGTGCCTAAGTGACGGCGATGTGCTCAAGATCCACGCCTGGGAGTTTCGGGTCAAGATTCAAATGCCGCCGCGCAGCGGTACCGGAGACGCCGAGTCCCTTGGCATGGACACCTCCCTTAATGTTATGGCACTCCAGGAACTCCCAACCGGTCGCGTCTTGAAGCTGGGGCGTGACCTCTGCACCATCGGCCGCCGCCACGGCTGCGACATCGTCATCTCGGACGATAAGGTGTCGCGCACTCACGCCCTCCTACTGACCTACTTCGGCTACCCGGCCATCCTCGACCTGCTGAGCGGCACCCGGACCTTCGTCAACAACGATCCAGTCGGGTTTCGCCACCTCAGAGACGACGATGTCATCACGATCGGAGGATCCACCTTTCGCGTCCGGCTGGTCGGATCCGCCGCTGTCGAGCGGGCTGCCAGAGACCCCAGGACTGCGGGTAAATCGGTTGACCTGCGAGTGGACGAAGTGCCGCCCGATCTGGTAGACATCCAGACCGCGGAATCAAAGCATCGCTGGCGGATCGTCGATGACGCGGACAACAGCACGCGCAAGCAGTGACAATCTTAAGTCACCCAGAGTGCCTGCGACATTCTACTCAAGACCGCGTAAAGCCATAGCGACCGGGCGCGGATGCGCCATGGAGTCCCTTCCAATATGAACCCGACAAGTGATGAATATGCCGGAATCGAGTTCAAATGCCCCCAGTGCAAAACCGCATTGGATCGGTACCACGAGCGTTGCCCCCATTGCGGTTGTGCGCTGGACGAGGACTACTGTGCAACTTACCACCCGCCGATGCCGCCGGCGATCAGGGTTATCGCCTTTGTCTTGTTGGTCGGTGGCGTTATGATCCTCCTGGCACTGCTGCTGTGGACCTTATCCGGTTAATGCCCGGTATACGGCAGAACACGGAGGCGGCTCTCTTCACTTCGTGAGTAGAAACCCGCGAATCCGTGGAACCGGCCCGGTTACTATGAGCGAAGAATGCCCAAGACTTAAATCAGTTTGGGCCTACCCGGAGGTCATCCGGACCAGTTTCGTGTCCGCAGAGGGGCTCGACGACGGTCGGGTTCTCCGAGGCCTGAGTGTGCCAGGCTCAGGATCGGGAGTTGGCAAGCATGTATGCTCCGCCGCCGTTTGCGTCACGCCTGCGTATATCTATGCGTTGCTTCACGGCACGTGAGGAGTCCCGCCTATGGAGTAGGGGCGAGGGCCGATTGGCCGTCTACTTAGATCCATTTTTGTAGCAAATCTGCGATCTTCTGTTGCTCGACAGAGTCTTTGCTCGCGACGGCGAGCGTTGCCCGCATCAGATCAATCGCTCGCTTTCGGTTACCGGTAGCGTCGAAGGCCAGGGCAAGGCTCCGTAGCGGCAACGGTTCGCTTCCCCCCGACAACTCGACGGTACGCGCCGCAACCTTATGTGCTCCATCCGCAAAAGGCGGCAAGTCTTCATCCGGGGACAACAGAGCAATTACGCATACCGCGAGCCCAGTCGACGTTGCCTTCGGATGAGGTGCAGAGTCCTGCCAGAGACGTCTTACCAATGCTGACGCATGTCCAATCCGAGCCCCAAGCGTAAGCGAGGGATTGTTGCCCTCGAAGACCGTATGCGTACGGACTGCGCACCAACACCCGTCGCTCGCGTTCCGGGCTCTGAATAGGGTCGAATACGCCCCAAACACGCTCGCGACCGTCGAAGCGCGTTCGAGGGTCGCGGGTAAATGCCGCTTCAGCGGCGTTACCCGCAGGGTTTCAGGCCAGCCGTTTTACGGCTGGTCCGCGAGCTCCCATGTCTCGCCTTCCTCACCGAGCCCGCTTCAGCGGGCTTACCGGCGCCATGGGAAAGCGCGTTGAAACGCGCTGCATAGATGAAAAAGAAGATTCCACGAGCTGACCGGCCCTCGAAGAGCCGGCCTGAGAGCCCGCCTCCGGCGGGAAATCCCCGTGAACGGGGATCGCAGACTGGCGATGATTCGTCGACAGCCGGACTTCACGCCTAAACTGCCACGGACTCCGCGTTCGATTACCCGCGAAGTTTGACTTGACATTCCCCCCCCCCCCCACTTAAACTGCCGCCATCGTCGTTTCACCAGGGCCGCTCGGCCCATAAAGAGCTCATTTTGAGGAGAAGGAATTATGGTAAGGTCACTGTCGACTATCGTAGCGGTTGTTTGCCTGTCACTCATCGGGCAAGTCGTGTACGGAGAACCCTGTCCCGCCGGAGAATGGTGTCAGTGGACGGAAGAGGGTGGAAACGGGCATTGGTATCGGCTTACCGACACATGGGTGTCATGGTCAGACGCCGAAGCTGAGGCTATCGAAGTCTGTGGCGGGCACTTGGTCACGATCAATAATCAGCTGGAGAATGACTGGATTCTGGAGAAATTCGGACAGTACGGGGAGCAAGGTTCGGGATTCAACGGCCTGTGGATTGGTTTCTTCCAGGACACGGGTGATGAAAATTACTCTGAGCCGAGTGGCGGGTGGAAGTGGATCAGCAATCCCACTCTTTGCTCATGGAGTACCGGCAATCCTGAAATATGTTACACCAATTGGTATTCGAACGAGCCAAACAACGGCCACAGCGGAGAAGGCCACGCTCACATGTACAACAACTACACCCCTGACCGGACTCCAGGGACCTGGAACGATTTGGACCAGTCGGGAGTTGCCCCGGGGATCATCGAGTGCATTCGGCATCCCATCCCCACGGTCTCCGAATGGGGCCTTGTGGCGATGGCCTTGCTCGTCCTGTCGTCCGGGACGGTGGTGCTTGCCCGTCGGCGTGCTGTGACGGATGATTGACACCCATTGCCGGGTGGCATGGGCAAGCGAAGCGAGGAACAAGCAAAGCTTGCCCGTGTCGTCGATCAATCTCCACGGGCAAACAAGTTTGCCCATGGCACCCAATCGCAGTGGACGCTACGGATCAGAACCGCGACAGCCTGCCCTTTACGTCGCGCAGCGATGTCAAGGGTCATGGAGCGATCATGCAACGCAGGTACTGTCGCCCTTGCTTGGACCGCTCGTTGACACTCGCGGTTCTGATCGGGCCGTCGGATTATGTTGCGATGGTGTTGCTCGTGTTGACGGCGGGGATGGTTGTGTTTCTGCGGCGGAGTGCCGTGACCGCTTGTTGACACTCTTAACCGGGTGGCATGGGCAAGCGAAGCGAGGAACG
>CAZJTP010000252.1:0-5321 GCA_964548955.1 uncultured Phycisphaeraceae bacterium | reverse complement strand
CAGGTGACCCGACAGGGCAATCTTGTGCGCTTCGCACCACCGCGCGATCGGCTGGCCTTCATCTATCTTCCGGCACCCGCATACACGCTGGGTGCAGGAATCAACAGCCTGGGCACGCTGGGTGGTGCGGAGAGCGTCGCCATGGACATTAACGACTCAGGACAGGTCGTGGGCGGTTCCCAGGATAGTAGCCACAACATGCGACCATTCCGCTGGGCAAACGGTGTGATGACTGACCTGGGCAACCTCGGTGGTGAAGACGTCCGCATCACTCACCGAGCCAATGCGATCAACAGCTCGGGCGACGTTGTGGGTCAATCCTACACGGCCGGCGGGGACGCCCACGCCTTCCTGTACGATGGCAGCATGAACGACCTCGGCGTTCTGACGGGCGGTGACACAAGTGTGGCGTACGACATCAACGACGACGATCAGATCGTCGGTACGTCGAACGTGACGGGCGGCGATTTCCACGCCTTCATCTATCAGGACGGTGCGATGGCCGACCTGAACGATCTGATCGACACCAACAGCACGTGGGCGCTGATCCGGGCGACAGGCATCAACGATGACGGCGAGATCGTTGGCTGGGGACAGAATCCCGACGGCGACTATCACGCCTTTCTGCTGATACAGACGTGCAGCGGCGCCGGGCCGCCCGGTGGCATCGCGGGGGCAAGTCTGTTGCTGGCCAGTGGATCCGGCATCACCGAGATGAGCGGCGACTTCGAGGAGACCATTCTGGACGCCGAGGACAAACTGCTTGGCGGGATCCTTGTGGCGGGTGCGTACCCCGATGAGGCTGTCAGCTACACCGTGACGGCTCCCGGGCCGGAATCTACGGGCGCTCCCGGGCCGGAGCCGGGTACATTTGCCGGCTTCGCCGGCGGTGTCGCGCTGCCGCGTACGATGTTCGTTGAGGGTCCGGGGCCCGCGAGCAGTCTCACTGTCGCCATCACAATGTCATTTACGGACCAGGTGCTGGCTGATAGCGGCGTCAGTCCGGAGGACGTGGAACTGCACGTGCTTGACGAGTCGCAGACACCCGCGCCGGGTGTGTGGATTCCGGCCGGTGTCAACATTGGTGAATCTCAGCCTACAGGCGTCGTCGGTGATTCGGGGTACGTCGTTTACGAGGACTGGTCGGTGGACTTCTGGGCCGTGCGTGACACGCCGGGCATCTTCGCAGTAGGTGCCGGATTAGCTCAGGAGGACCCGGTCGACGATGAGGATGACGATGACACGTCACCGAACGGGCCGTCGCTGCCCCGCCTGTGTGGTGTTGGCATGATCCCGTTTAGCTTGGTTGCCGTTATAGCGCTGGCCTTAACAAGGGTGCGCCGGAGTCGATTTTGAGTATCCTCATGGAAGTGTGTTGGCAGGCAGGCTACTGACAGGCTCCGAGTTGGCAGTCGCCGCTGCAGCAATCGGAATCGGCAAAGCAAAGCCCGCCTGCCTCAACACAAGTCTCATTCGTGCATTGCCCACCGCTGCAGACCATGTCGTCGCAGCAAGGCTCGGTGCCCGGACATGCGTGTCCCATGGCATAGCAACTGTGGTTGCTGCCCGCCGCAAACGCATCTTTCGCGGAGAACGTCATTACCACCGGCACGACAAATGCGAGTTTGCGGCCTTGCCGGAGAATCTCGCGACGATCCGGCAGGGAAGGGGTGTGCGTCCGATCTTCCACGTGGGTCTCGTTCGTTTTTTGTTGAGCGGACTCTGCGCGGCCCTTGAGGTTATCACTGTTTAGTTCTTCCACCATCTGATCCCCGACCGGAAAGCCCATGGTTTGAGGATGCCGATCGTACATCCTCTCGGACCTGACGGGATGCCGCTTTAGAAGCCGTTGATTCCGATAGCCGTTGGCCATTTCGAGCACGATGAGAACGGAATTAGCGGACATGTTGGGTCCCAATAATCAACGATGAAGGGTGAAGGATGAACGTGAGTCCGCGCGGGCTTCAATCCTTGACACGCGGTGCAGCTTCGCTGCGGGGCTTCGCCCCGTGGAACCGCGCGTCAAGGACAGGTCCTGCGGCTCGGTACATGGAAACGGGAAATGCTCTAGTACCCGACGTCGAATGCCACGACTTCCTCGATGTTGATGACTACCGTGACGTAGATCTTGAGGACTTCACCGCGTACCGGCGCTGCCGGATCCTTTGTCGGTGGAAGGATGGCCCGGTTACGGACCCAGATCGGTGATCGTGCCCAGAGGTTGTCCCCCATCGCATTGGCCTGGGACCGTGCACGCTGGGTCCACGGTGTAATCCCCGATATCGGCTGACCACACCTGGAAGTCCCCTGGATTGCAGTTGGCCAGAAACGTCCCGCAGGGATCGACGTATCGAGTCATTTCGACGAGGCGATCATCGCAGGACTCGATGAACCCGAGCCCGAAGAAGCAAACCCCACCAAGTATGACACCGGCGAGCCTGCGAAAACAACGCCGCACATCCGCCTTTCCAAAGATCATAACTTTTAATCCTTACCCCTGTTGCGTCGACGCTTCAAACGTCGGGCTCCAGCTTGGGATTGCGCAAGTATGCGGTGCATACCTCCCGTTTCGCTCGAATCGCTACGGACCTGCCACGTAACCCGGACAATCGGTGAACAGGGGAAGCTCTCCGCTGCTGTCCCCGGTGCCCAGTCCCGCGCACGGGTCAACGGTTCCACCCAATAAGCCGTTCTGGCAGTCGAAGATGAAACAGAAGTCCGTGGCCGTCAGGGCCGTGTTCCCGAGGTAACTCGAACACGACGTTCCCGGACCGGACATCAGAAATGCGCCTCCGACTATGAGGGCAAGACCCATCGCAATCGCACGTGAGCGTGAACGCATATCGAGATTCCTATCCAATCGGTATGAACGTTCTTGTTTGACGTCGGTTTGCGACAACCGTGGATGCTACGTACTCGATCGCCACAGTCAATTAAGTATAGGGTGCAAACACGCCGGAAACAAGACCAAGACACCACTCGCTGCTAGACGCAACATACGCAAAACCGCGCCGCAACCCCGCAACCTGGACAATTGTCGTTCCTAACGGGTGTCTCGGCAAGGGTTCCACCGCGGGTTTAGAGCGTTTTTCGATTCTGTGTAGCGAGCAGCGGGACCTGTCCTTGACGCGCGGTTCCACGGGGCGATGCTCCGTAGCGAAGCTGCACCGCGTGTCAAGGATTGAAGCTCGCGCGGAGCAACCGACTTCCGCAGTATCCCGCAACCCAGAACGTGCTACGCGATAGCGAAATCTACTCTAAGCGGTCTTACATAAGTTCGTGATGGTGATTCAGAGAAAAGGCGTTATTCCCGGCAATCAAGGCAGATACGGACGTACGTTAGACCGCTTAGCCCCGCAGCGTTTCCAAGATGTTGTTCCGGCTGACCGGCTGGATTAGCCCGCGTTCGGTAATGATCGCACGGACCAGCTCCGCAGGCGTCACGTCAAAGGCCGGACAGCAGCACGGAATGTTCGGCGGTGCCGTCAGCCTCCCGAAACCGCAACGGATCTCGTCCGGGTCGCGCTGCTCGATCGGGATGCCCGAACCGTCCGGGATCGACAGGTCGAAACTGCTGCTCGGGGCGGCTACGTAGAACGCGATTCCATGCGTCTGAGCCAGGACCGCCAGGCTGTATGTCCCGATTTTGTTGGCAACGTCGCCGTTGGCGGCGATCCGGTCCGCGCCGGTGATCACCAAGTCCACGAGTCCCTGCTTCATGATCGCGCCAGCCATGTTGTCGCAGATGACCGTGACGTCGATCCCGGCCCGTTGCAGCTCCCACGCGGTCAACCGTGAGCCCTGGAGCAGCGGTCTGGTTTCACCCACGTAAACGCGGAACGATCGGCCGGTCTCGTGGGCAGTGTAGAGCGGCGCCAGGGCTGTCCCGTATTCCGCGGTGGCCAATCCACCGGCATTGCAGTGGGTCAGGATGCCTGAGTCCGGCTTGATGAGCGAGTCGCCGTGCTGTCCGATTGCGCGACACATCGCGGCGTCCTCGTTGCGGATTCGTTTGGCCTCTTCGAGAAGGACCAGTTTCAATGTTTCGATGTCCTCGGTTTGTGTCAATCGGGCGCGCTTGCGCATTCGGTCCAACGCCCAACGCAGGTTCACCGCCGTCGGGCGAGCAGTGGCCAGGTGGTCGCAGACCTCATCGAGGCGTTTCAGGAATCCATCACGATCCGATGCCTCACAGTCTCGAACGCCGAGCACCACACCCATAGCTGCAGCGATGCCGATAGCCGGTGCCCCGCGTATGCGAAGCTGCCGGATTGCGTCCCACATCGTTTCCGCGTCGCGGCACTCGATCATGGACAGCTCAGCCGGCAGACGGGTCTGGTCGATCATCAAGACGTAACCATCCAGATCGCCGACCCACTCGATGCTCTTGGGAGGTGTTCCGGTGTTCATGAGCCGAGTTTTTCTTGAATCTTGCGGTGATTGGCTTCGACCCTCTTGGCTTGATCGGCCTTGAATTTGCGGTAGGCGCCGGCGAGCTTCTCATCATGCCGAGCGATGATCTGAACAGCCAGCAGGGCGGCGTTTTTTGCCCCGGCCTCACCGACAGTGACGCATGCGACGGGGATCCCGGGCGGCATTTGGACGGTCGATAGCAGCGCGTCCATGCCCTGGAGCGACCCGTTGACGAGCGGGATGCCGATGACGGGAAGGCACGTATGAGCGGCGATCGCCCCGGTAAGCGCGTTTGACATGCCTGCTGCGGCGATGATGACCTCGATGCCGATTTGCTCGGCCGTCGTCGCGAAATCCCGGACGCGGTCGGGATTGCGATGTGCGCTCATCACCTCGACATGCGGGTCCTGCCCGAACGCGCGAAGCTGCTCGACGCACTTCTCCATTACCGGCCAATCGGAATCACTTCCGAAAATAACCGCCACTCGTGATTTTGGCATGCGCGTACTCCGGTTCGGCTAGACTCTGCAAGCTGCTTTTGGCTTTCAGGCGGTAGTCTCGCGACCAATGAGGACGAATCAACGCTGTCATCCTTGTCAAACGAGGCCAATCCATCGAAGCAGATTGTATGCTGTGCGTTTGTGGAGTACCAGTGACCGCCGGGGATGTGGCTAATCTATCTCTACTAGGTTCTGCGCTCGGGATATAGCGCCCCTCCCCAACGAGCCTATGTTCTCGCAACATACCGTCTGAAGGTGACACACAGGTTGTGCTTTGGTGCGCCGGGTCCTATGGCGCGGTCTTCACGGCTATGGGTTTGATCGCACGTGCAACCGGATAGACGTTCATCGCGGCATCCCAATACGGCGAACGCTCATAGAAGAAGTGCAACCGAGCACGTGGGCTTG
>CAZJTP010000251.1:1411-5332 GCA_964548955.1 uncultured Phycisphaeraceae bacterium | reverse complement strand
CGGCGTTCGGATCGCTGATTCGAGCCCTCCTTGACATTTCGCGCGGGCGGTCGCCCGCATGGACTCGCTCCGCGAGTGGCGAAATGTCAAGGACCAGCGCTGGGTACAGGTTGGTCACTCGCTCACGATCCATCGCTCGCTATCCGGGCTCGGTTCAAGACCCTACCCATTAACTTGACGCGGACCCGGAAGAGCGTGTCGGCAGGTTGCCTGGATCGCTTGCGTTGGGTATCCTTTGGCGTTTTGCTCCCGCCCTCCGGTGCCGTCGGCGGGGGGGTAAGACGGTGAATCCGGCGGTGGACATGCTTCCACGTTTGGAAAGGACCTGACATGGGCCGTTTGATTACAGCGTTGACGGTACTGCTGGCCGGCGCGAACGTCCTGGCCGGCGACGAGCAGAGTGATAAGGAGATGAAGGGAGGCAACCCGTTGCACCCACGAGTGAAGATGGAAACGACGCTGGGAGATATCGTGCTTGAACTCGACGCCGAGAAGGCCCCGATCACAGTGTTGAACTTCATCGAGTATACAGAGGCCAAGTACTACGACGGC
This sequence comes from uncultured Phycisphaeraceae bacterium, assembly GCA_964548955.1. Lineage (GTDB taxonomy): Bacteria > Planctomycetota > Phycisphaerae > UBA1845 > UBA1845. The sequence continues at coordinate 4,780 of CAZJTP010000251.1, read as the reverse complement.
ACGATCTTCCACCGCGTGATCGGCAACTTCATGATCCAGGGCGGCGGGTTCACGACCGAGGGGAGAAAGACGGAGGGCCTCCGTGAGGGCATCAAGAACGAGTGGAAGAACGGGCTGAAGAATGCGCGCGGGACGATTTCCATGGCCCGGCTCGGCGGCCGACCCGATTCCGCAACCTCCCAGTTCTTCATCAATGTCGTGGACAACGTGAATCTCGATCACCCGCAGCGGGACGGAGCGGCCTACACCGTGTTCGGTAAGGTCGAGGAGGGGATGGAGACGGTCGACCGGATCCGAGAGACCGAAGTGGCTGCAGACCCGATAATCCCCGGCGGGAAAGTACCCAAAGAGACAGTCCTGATTAAGTCGGTCCGTCTCGTCAGCGAGTTTGACAGCGCGAAGGTCAAGGCGCAGATAGTGGCCGCCGAAGAGGCTGCGAAGAAAGCCGAAGAGCAGGCCAAGGCCGAAATGGCCAATACGATGCAGGAGCACGCTAAGAAAATCGAGGCTGAAACCGGAAAAAAGGCCGTTACGACGGACAGCGGGCTGATGTACATCGTTCTTAAAGAGGGTGAGGGCGAGTCCCCCAAGCCCACCGATAATGTGGAAGTACATTACACCGGGTGGTTGCTGGACGGGACCAAGTTTGACAGCTCGCACGATCGCGGGAAGCCCGCAACGTTCCAACTCAACAAAGTAATCGCAGGATGGATAGAAGGGGTGGGCTTGATGAAGGTCGGAGGCAAGTCGAAGCTGATCATCCCACCGGAGCTGGGGTACGGGAAGCGCGGCAGCGGTGCTCGCATTCCCCCGGATTCCATCCTGGTTTTCGAGATTGAGCTTCTTCGGATCGTATCGGAATAGCCACCGGCGTTGCGTCGAGATGATTCCCAGAACGAGAGCCCAACTTGAGTCGTGACATCATGAACAAACAACGTCTTTTGCTTTGGATCGTGTCGGTTGGCGCGGCGGTTATCGTGACCGGTTGCCAGGCTCCGCGTACGCAGAGTCAGGCTGCAACAGGTGCGGAGGCGCCGCCTGGCCTGGAAGCGCCGGAGGTCACGCTGCACCCGCGGGTAATGATCGAAACCACGCTCGGCGACATCGTCGTTGAACTGAACGGCGAAAAGGCGCCCGGAACCGTTCTGAACTTCGTGCAATACGTGCAGTCGAAGTTCTATGAAGGGACCATTGTCCACCGCGTGTTGAAGGACACGATGATTCAGGGCGGGGAGTACACGGCCGACATGGAGACCAAGCTGATCGGCCTGCGACCAGGCCCAAAAGGTGCGTGGCAGAGCAACCTGAAAAACGAGCGCGGCACCATCGCCATGATACGCGGGCGCGGCACGACCGGGTCAGCCAGCGCACAGTTCTACATCAACATCGCTGAGAATCCCAATCTGGACGATCCGCAATGGCGAGGCGTCTACACGGTGTTCGGCAAGGTGGTCGAAGGTATGGACACCGTTGACAGGATCCGCAACACGCCCGTCGGCCCACACCCGAAATATGCGGCGGGACGAAGCGTGGTCGTGCCGGTTGAGCCCGTCTTCATCGAATCGGCAAAGTTGCTCACGCCGTTCGACCAGATCCAGGCACAGGCAATACTCGCGGCCGACCAGGCGGAGCAGGAAGACCGTGTGGACAAGCTCGTCAAGCAGCTTGAGGAAAAGGCCGGCGTAAAGGCTGTCACCACCGAGTCCGGTCTGCGATATGTCGACTTCGTTGTCGGGCAAGGGATGTCGCCGCTGCCGACAAGCACGATCGAGTTCCAATACCGCGGCACTCTAATCGATGGAACCGAGTTTGAGAGTACGTACAAGGCGAAGCCGGCCGTGCGCGAGATCGCACTGCTGATTCCGGGGTTGCAGGAGGGACTGACCACGATGAATGAGGGCGGGCAGCGCACCATCGTCATCCTGCCCGAACTGGGGTTCGGTGAGGGAGGAATCCCGAGAGTCATCCCGCCCGATTCGGTCCTGATCTACGAGATCGAGCTGCTGGCGGTCCAGTGACACACTCAGACTGACTGGTTCCACATTCCGCAAGCCGTAGACTGTAGTCTGCGCAGCCTTTCGAAGATTCCGGTGGTGCTCGGCGCGACGACGAACGTTTCGACGCCCAGGCCCAGTGTGATACAATGTCGCAGGATTGATGGGCCGGATACAGCGGCGTGGGCGACGTTTCGTCCAATCGTTGTGACAGAACCTTTACACTCGGCCCGGAACATTCGTGGGTGTCTTATGGTAGAATCCGAAGCGGCGGAGGCTGCCGCCGCCAGCCGGCGAGTCCGGCTGGTTCGCGGTTTTTCGTTTGACGCCGCCCACCGGCTGCCCCGCGTGCCGCAAGGGCACAAGTGCGGCCGAGTCCACGGGCACGGCTTCCGCGTCGAACTGGTGTGTGAGGGCGAAATCGACGAAGAAACAGGGTGGCTGATTGATTTCGCCGAGATCAAACGAGCTTTTGCCCCTTTTTTGGAGCAGCTCGATCACCGGTATCTCAATGATATCGAAGGCTTGGAGAATCCGACGGCTGAAAACCTCGCACGGTGGATTTGGACGCGCGTAAAGCCAAAGCTGCCGGTGCTGACTAAGGTGAACGTGGCCGAGACGGACAACGCCCGGTGTGAATACCGCGGGTAGATTCGCGCCGCAGCGTCACGAAACGGGAGTCGGCATCGACAGGCGACATCGTGACGAAACTGCGTTATCCGCAACACCGACACGGGCCGCTAGGTGCGGCGATTACTTGGAGTCGTAATCCGGGGGGGAGAACGTTCTTTCCCTTTGTACGGTTCAATGTTAGGCATGGAGTATGCGTTATGAAGATGAAGATTCTCGGATGCGTGGCGGTTATTGGCATGGCACTGGCTGTTTCGACGGTCTACGCCAGACCGAACGAGGGCAAGCACGGCTGCAAGAAGCCGTGCAATTGCGGCAAGATCGAGTCCGGTGAACAGGGCAAGGCCGAATGTGACTGCAAGCACGTGGACCAAAAAGGCGAGGGTTACCACGGCAAGCCGTGCAAGTGCGGCAAGTGTAAAGCCTGTGAGCTTGGCAAGGCCGAGTGTGGCTGTAAGCAGGTAGACGAAAAGGGCAAGGGGCACCCCGGCGGGCCGTGCGAGTGCGGCAAGCGTAAAGCCGGCGAGCTTGGCAAGGCCGAGTGTGGCTGCAAGCACGCGGATCCTAAGGGCAAGGGGTATCACGGCGGGCCGTGCGAGTGCGGCAAGTGTAAAGCCTGTGAGCTTGGCAAGTCCGAGTGCGGCAAGCGTAAAGCTGGTGAGCTTGGCAAGGCCGAGTGTGGCTGCAAGTACGCGGATCCTAAGGGCAAGGGGTATCACGGCGGGCCGTGCGAGTGCGGCAAGTG
>CAZJTP010000251.1:0-1311 GCA_964548955.1 uncultured Phycisphaeraceae bacterium | reverse complement strand
GTATCACGGCGGGCCGTGCGAGTGCGGCAAGTGTAAAGCCTGTGAGCTTGGCAAGGCCGAGTGCGGCTGCAAGCACGTGGACCAAAAAGGCGAGGATTACCACGGCAAGCCGTGCAAGTGCGGCAAGTGTAAAGCCTGTGAGCTTGGCAAGGCCGAGTGCGGCAAGTGTAAAGCCGGTGAGCTTGGTAAGGCCGAGTGTGGCTGCAAGCACGCGGATCCTAAGGGCAAGGGGTATCACGGCGGGCCGTGCGAGTGCGGCAAGTGTAAAGCCTGTGAGCTTGGCAAGTCCGAGTGCGGCAAGCGTAAAGCCGACGAGCTTGGCAAGGCCGGGTGCGGCTGCAAGTCACGCGGCGAGCGAGATTGACAAGCTTGAGGACAAAGCGATTGCCCAATCTTGATTCCCTCGTACGAATCCCCGTTTACGGGGGTGCGTGAAAGCGTGACGGAGGTAGGTCATGGGCGGCGCGGAGACGATCACCAGCTCGTAGTCGGTACATGAAGGCTTTTCAACACGAAAGGACGTCGAAAAGCTGGGTATCCATGAAGAGGCTGTTCGGAGTCAATAGGCGTTTCGCATTACTTGGGCGTCTCCATCCAGCGTCAGCCTCCAGAGGAGGGGATTGTAGCCGAGGGCTTTGGGGGCGAGCAGCTCCCAGAGACGGTCGGCGATAATGCAACGATTGTACTTGATCGTTCCAGAACGAACCTCGTTCCACGTATCCATTCGGATCGGACTGCACTAAACGGACGAGGCGAACTCGTCGCGCCGCACGGCTTCCCGTTCGATGGGGCCCAGGAACTCGGAATGACGGAGGGTGTGGTGGTGAATGAGTTGGACAGGATTCAGGTAGGCTACCAGCGCGGGGTGAAGTCGCCAGTCCTGTCGATGATGAATAACCCACCGAGGCAACTTGTTGGCAAAGAGGGAGTTCGAGGCGTATTCATGCGTGATGTCTGATCTGGGCCGTTCCAGCACACTCCAGGCTCTGTGGACCATTGCGCAGCGCGGTCCAACAGTGGGTCCCTCCGTGACCTCAGTTCAGTAGGGTGCCACTGTCCAAACCTTCGCAAAACATCGAGCCATTGCATGCATCGGTACCGTTAGAATCGAGCTACATTGCGGCCGCAGCGCCCGAATCGACACGTGTTTCACGTTCCTGTTTGTCTCAAACACGAGACCTGCCCCACCCAACAGTCTGTACTCTCCGTCGCTAAGAATCCTCCCACCAGGCATCGTTGCAGCAGCCACACGAAAAAGGGTCCGTGACAGATCAGGCAGCTTTGGAATAGGCCGGTCGGGTATTCCAATAC
>CAZJTP010000250.1:0-5350 GCA_964548955.1 uncultured Phycisphaeraceae bacterium | reverse complement strand
GAGACGCTGCGCCCCATCCGACGGCAGGTTTTACGCAGGAGACCTCGGCACCAGGCGTGAAGGAAATCCAGGTCACACCGGCCGGTCGGCGCGAATCGGGCCCTCGGCCAACATTACCAAGATGGATGCCGCAGTGACTAAACTACTTGTCCTTGGAAGCATGTGTGCTTTCCGTAGGCTATGGGTGAGTCGTGACCGGCGGCGGCGTTGGCGGGCCCCAGGGGTAATCCAAAACCTTGACACTTTCGTCCGCCCGAACCTTCTCAAGCGTTTCTTGCACCTGCTTGAAGAGCCCCTCGTGGAAGCGAGGCTCGAAGTCCTTAAGGATAACGCGCGTCTCAATCGGGTTTTCTTGTGGAAAGGGGAAACGCACCACACCCTCTTCGGCCAAAGTCATGGCTCCAAACTGCCGAGCCCCTTTGGTTGTGACATGAACACTTACATCGGACCGCGCATCCCAGATCCACGATGCCTCCCTGATGATGGGGGACGGCTGCATCTGATATGCAGTATGCCATACCCCGGCCCCTCGGCCGCGTTTGCTGTGAACACTAATCCGCAGCAGCCCGCCATCGTCCGACCTTCTCAGGATTCGTTCAAAGTTCCCGGAAAGGCCCTGCCCGAGAGCCCACCAGACTCGCCGTAGCTTGGAAAGAGCCCACCCGCTCAGGTCGTCCGGTGCGTACCGGTCCAGCCGACGGCTGACTCCTGTCTTCACCACGACATCCTGGGGACTCACGAAAAATGTTCGTCCCTCGTCGTAGCTCTCATTGATGGTCGCCGTCGACAAAGTCACCCATTTGGCGCGCATCCACACGCACAAGTTGCCTTCGGAATCGTAGTCGAGCGACGTGTACCCAATAGGCCTGTATCCAGACGGAGGGTCGGTAGGGTAATAAACTGCCTTGGGTAGTTGCTCGGCCTTACACGACGCTGCAAAGCCCGGCGCCCCACGGGTTAGAACGCAGGCATACCACCCCCTGCCCTGCCCGGGCAGCCCGCCAGCGCGCTCTTCGAGTCTGACCCGAAGAGTGTAAGCGGGAAGATTTGTGGGGTCGGACTGGCGCAGGGACTCCAACGTTACGGGAGGCGGATCGGCGCGAACTCCGTGCTCCGCAAGCAATACGAAGATGACTGCTGAAGCGCTTAACACTCGGATTGCCAATCTCTGACTTGTCTTGCGTAAGATGATCATTCATGCATCTCCTACTCCGGCTCGTACAAAGTTGAGCCGAATCCAATTCGGGTCCAGCTTTGTGGGCTATGGACAACCACATGACCTCCCTGGTTTTCGCTCGAATATGTCCACCGCCGGCCCCTCGCAACCGAAGGTGTCGCAACGCATCAGAATGTTTTCGGCGGCGCAGGTCGCTCCGCATCCCTTATATAACGTGGTCAGATGGTGAGGAGGACCATCGTGGTAGCTCGCACAACTCATGTCCTGCAATTCGACCACCTCTTGTACGGCCCACGTTCCCGTGGTCAACTCCCGTGTATTGCACTTCGAGGGACCGTACCTGTGAGGAAACCGCTCGCAACCGGCGGTGTCGATTGTGTTCCGAATGCAGTGCGTGGCGTCGCACGGTTCGTTGGGGTCCGAAGTGTAATGAGCGCATTCGTAGAATTCGAAACTTATGCTATGACAATTCTCGCAAACCGGCCGGCATAGATCGTCCGGTAGACATACCGTGTCCTCGCCTAGATAAAAGCCGCCCTGCGAGAAGCAGCAGTCCTCGGTCTTCTGTGTGCAAGAGCCGGTGTCGAAGAAGCAGCATGCCCCAAGGCGCCCGCACGAACTTAACCCCAACCGGCCGCGTTGACGGAATGCACGGAAGATCACAGCGACTCAGAGACGTACACTACTTGTCGTCCGCAGGGCGTGCGCCTTCAGGGGGCGCTAGTCGCCTCGTAAGTACTGGACGTCTCGGGTCCGAGCGGAAATCCCAAATCCGCACATCCTCGTCCTCCCGAGCCCGCTCGAGCGTGCCCTCCACCTGCTTGAAGAGTTCCTCGTCGAAGCGCGACTCGAAGTCCTGCAGGAACACGCGAGTCTCCATGGGGTACCGGAGACTGGGGAAGCGGACAATACCCTCTTCGGCTAACATGACTGATCCGAACTGCCGCGCCCCGGCGCTACGGTTTCGGATCGAAACGGCGGTCGATAATCGGGCCGTCGGAGGGGAGTTGCGTCCGATTCAGATCGATCACACTCCCGTCGGCGACCAGCTCAAGATCAACTCGGGCGCGGCAAAGGAAGCCGCGATCGAGGCGATTTCGATCGCCCGGCACCCACGTCATTCGTCCGTCTTCCTCCACCACCGACTGGACGTATTCGGGCAGCTCGCAGTTGGCAGAGACGATTCCCGCAGGCCACGGCGGTGAAGAACGCAATGCCTTGCCCTCTTCCAGCAGCTGTTCGACGTACCGAGGTTCGTTGCCTGCTTCCGAAGGCGCAATGTTCACGCCGTCCGCCGGGCCGAGAATGCGTACCGCGGGCTTCGCGTTGCTGGTGAGGGAGTGCTCCGGGAGATTGGGGAGAATCTGTACTTTGAACAAACGCAACGGCGCCCCGGGTGTTTTCAGGCTCAGCAGGACAGGCCAGAGCTTTTCAAAGTTTTCCTTATCATCGAAGACGATCTCGTAGATCGTCTCCTGGATGCCCGTTGCCACCTCAATCATCCGGCAGGAATTCGCCACTTCGTCCAACACCTTGGGCCAGTCCGCCGGAAAAGTACATTGCTCATGAATTATGACCATAGCCACAGACGCTTCGTGAACTGATACGATCAAGGTCCCGCACAGGACGACGACCGCCGGGATGACCCTTCTAGGAATCTTTAGGCGCCGTGTTGCCGCCGAGACCATTGTATACACCTGTTTCTCTACTCGACACCACACCAGGAGTTCTACCACTACTAGTCGTCCGCAGGGCGTGCGCCTTCAGGGGGCGCTGGGCGACTGGTCACCGGCCTCGTCCGATCCATGCGGTAATCCAGAATCAATAGATTCCCTTCCGTCAGAACGCGCTGGAGCGTCTTCTGTACTTGCCTGAAGAGTTCCTCGTCGAAACGCGGCTCGAAGTTTTGCAGGAACACGCGAGTCTCCATGGGGTACCTTAGACTGGGGAAGCGGACAATACCCTCTTCGGCCAAAGTGAGGGGTCCAAACTGCCGCGCACCTTTGCTCGTAACCTCAACACTTACGTCGGACCGCGCATCAGAAATAAACGACGCTTGTCGGATGAGGGAGGATTGCTCTGTGTCAAAAGCTGTGTGCCATACACCGGGCCAACGACCCTCGCTCTTGCTGTGGATTTCAACACGTTGGAGACCCTCCGCCTCCGAGGTGCTTCCGATGCGTTCAAAGTCCCCAGAAAGGCCCTGCCCCAGAGCCCACCAGACTCGCCGTAGGTTAGAAAGGCCCCCCCCCCACAGGTCATCGGGAGCATACCGGTCGATCCGACGGGTGACTCCTGTGTCCACCACGACACCCTGGGGATTAACGCCGAACGTCCGCCCCTCGTCGTAGTCGTCGTTCACTGTTGTGGTCAATAAGATGGCGTTCTTCGCCCGCACCCACAGGCCGAGGTTTCCCTCGGAGTCGTAGTCATCGGACCGATAGCTAGGAGTGCCTGGCGGGAAATAAACGGGCTTGGGCAGTTCCTCGGCTTCACAGAGCCCCGCAAACCCGGGTTTCCCGCGGGTGAGAACGCACACATACCGCCCGACGCCCTGCCCGATAAGCCCACCTGCGGGCTGCTCGAGTTTGACCCGCAGAGTGTAAGCGGGAAGATTCGCAGGGTCGCCCTGACGCAGCCCCTCCAGGGTTAGTGCAGGCGGGTCGGCGCTAATCGGCCCCTCACCCAGGATTAGCAAGACGGCTGCCATAGTGGGGGATAGGCGAATCAGCAATCTCTGACTTCTCGTGACCAGGCTCATCATTTTCGTATCTCCTGTATCCGCCCGCATAAGCTCGGGCGGAGGCAAGCTTCCTCCAAGGTTCTCAAGTTACGGACAGCCACAGGACCTGGCTCCCTTGCGCTCGAATGTATGCACCCACCGCCCCTCGCAACCCAGGGTGTCGCAGCGGACCATGATCGGGTGCGGGTCGCAAAACATACATCCCTCATAGAACGTGGTCAACAGATGGAACGGGCCGTCGTGGTAACTCACACAACTCGCGTCTTGCAATTCCATCACGTACTGTACGGCCCAGTTTCCTGTGCTCGAAACCCGCACATTGCACTGCGGGGGACCGAGTCTACTGGGAAAGAACTCGCATGTGGCGGTGTTGATTACATTTCGAAAGCACTCGGTGGTGGAACAGGGCTCGTTGGGGTCCTCGGTGTAATGCCCGCATTCGTAGAAAACGAAGCTTACATTATGACAATTCTCGCAAACCGGCCGGCATATATCCTCTGGTAGACATACCGTGTCCTCGCCCAGATAAAAGCCGCCCTGCGAGAAGCAGCAGTCCTCGGTCTTCTGTGTGCAGGAGCCCGTGTCGAAGAAGCAGCATGCCCCAAGCCACCCGCAAACGCCTTCGCAACAAGTCTGGTCCGCCGTGCAGCACTCCCCCACCTCCGGGTTGCAGCACGTAGTATCGGGCGGACAGCACCACCTGCCGCAGCAGGTCCATCCTGCGTGACTACAGCAGCGCCCCTCGCAGCAGGGCCCTGCGCAGCACTGCCCGTTGCAAAGAGTCTGACCCTCAGGGCAGCATTGCTGCGTATCCGGGTCGACACACGTGTATCCGGGAGAACAGCAACCATCACCACAGCACGTGCCCCCTCCTGAGCAGCACCTCCCGTCACAGCACTCCCCGTCGCAGGGCATGTTTTCGCAGGCCCCGGTGTCGGGTTTGCACCGGTCGCTCGTGCAAGGATCGCCGTCGTCGCAGTTCTTGGGCGTCCCGCAGCATCCGTCGAGCGCACCGCACCAGTTATCGCAGACGTCGTCCTCGGTGCAAGGATTGCCGTCGTCGCACTTGTTGTCGCAGCAGATTTGGCAGCACGGGATGTCATCACCGCCATCCGCCCGGCCAATGGATACACAGCATACGCACGAAGGTAGCTGTGGTTTTGGTCGTGAACGGCCGCCTGGGCCGCTGCCAGGGCAGCACATCGTTGCGTTGAAGACCAGGGTGATCAGATCGTCAGCGGATATGCCACGAGGCACCGGCTGCGGTTGGGTCGATCCAACCGTAGCCGTCATGCCGCAGCACGGATCATCTATCAGACAACAGTCGGTGATCGGATCATCGTCACCCGTTCCCGCCATCGTGCCGATATCGGCAGGAACGTCAAAGCCCATCAGCTCGAGGATCGTCCAGCGCGTTCCCGGTTCCCACG
>CAZJTP010000249.1:0-5354 GCA_964548955.1 uncultured Phycisphaeraceae bacterium | reverse complement strand
GTTCCCGCTCCGTAGCGAACTGCCCGAGTCTTGAGACGGCGATTTCTTCAGGTACTATGGCTGATGTCCTGATCTACTGGCGGGACTACGCGGCCAACTGGGCCTACCAGTTGGCCGGGGATCGTGCATTCTACTGGCACAGCAGCGCGAAGTGCATCGCCGAGTTGCAGCTCGGTGACCCGCAGGATAACGAGATCGTCCTCCGTGCCGTGTTATCCGGATGCATGGCACACTTTTGACGGGTTGTCTCCAGAGTTGGCTTCTCGCTGGACCGAGAATCCCTTCTCGGTCCCCCAGTGTGTGCCGAGAAAGGATTCTCGGCACAGCGTTGGGCACAGAGCTTCTGCCGCCCCGGACGGGGCTTCGTGTTCCCATGCCACCTCAGTCCCTCGGGCTTACGCCCGGGGCTATTCTCTTACGTCCCTACGGGACTTTTCCCATCGTGACTATCTCAGCTCCGAAAGGAGCGGTAGACAGCAGTCGATGGCGTTAGCCATGGGCAGAGGTGGTTCGTATACGCAACCAGCCCCAGCGGGGCGGCACTTGAGGTTCGGACTCCAGGCTCTGTCGCCCCTGACGGGGCTTGGATTGATGGGGGGCGACCTTGCTCCCATGGCTCGCGCCATGGGCTATTATCTTTCGTCCCTGCGGGACTTCGAAATCGCCGAATCTGTCACGCACCCGGTTTCATAATGGTTCCGTGCTTGGAAAAGCCGTATAATCATTGCTATGGCGAAGACCTATACTGCGACATTTCTAAAGCGTGATCGGTGGTGGGTGGCTTGGTCGGATGATGTCACCGGTGCGCTTACGTAGGGCAAAACACTGGCCGAGGCTCAAGGTGAACCTGTGCGATGCCATCCGGCTGATGCTCCAGCCGGTGGACCTCGAAAAGCTGCCCAAGGTTCGCGTGATCCAGGATCGAGTCCGCGTGTGAAACGCAGGGAACTGATTCGACACCTTGAAGCCTTCGGTTGCCACCTCCTCTAAGGAGGGCTCCCGGGTGCCACTGACGGCTTGTCCGCCAGTGCCAATTGGGGATTACGGATTCTCGATTTCTGAATTCGCCGGCCGTCGTGCGTAATAACGCTTGCCAGGGGGAACGGCCTGCGAGGACGCAGGCCGCTACGATCTAACTTGGTTAGGCCGTGCTGGAGGACTTCCACGGCCAAGGACCACCGGGCACCTTCACGGGTAATCGCGGGCGTGTTCGACGGCAGTACTTGACAGTGCCACCCTATTCGAGATTGCACCCGACTATGAGTCAGCCTCATTGACCGGTCGGCGTGGCTGCGGTATACACCTAGCTTGGCGTCTTTGGTCGCTTGTTGGCCGGGGCGGCGTCTCCGTCAACGTCGAGGAGCGGCGCGGTCAGTTCCCGGTGTTCGTGGAGGAGTGTCTTTCCAGATGCCGTTAGCCCCGGATCACGTCGAGCTTGGCGAGGATCAAGTTGCACTTATTGATGCGGCGCGCGAGTTTGCTCGTGGTGAGCTCTTGCCCCTGGATCGCAAATGGGACGAGGACGAATCCTCGGTTGCGGAGGTCCTGCCCTCCCTTGGTCAGATGGGGCTGCTCAACATGCTGGTCCCGGAGGAGATTGGCGGGCTCGGGTGCTCACACAGAACGTACGGTGCGATTCTTCATGAGATAGCCACCTGCTCCGCGTCGACGGCGGTGACGATCTCGGTTCACAGCATGGTGGGGAGCATCGTCAGTAAATTCGCGCCCGAACCGCTTCGGACCCAGTGTCTATCGGAGTGGGGTTGTGCCGAGAGCTTCGCTGCGTTCGCCCTGTCCGAAGCCGGCGCCGGGAGCGACGCCGCCGCCGCCAGGTGCTCGGCAGTGAAAGTCGACGGCGGGTATCACGTCAACGGCGAGAAAATGTGGGTCAGCAACGGGATCAACTCTCGGTGGTTCCTGACGCTGGTGCGGCTGGAGGGTGCGCCGAAACGCGAGAGTCTTTGCGCTCTGCTCATCGACGGCAATGAGCCTGGGATCGAGCGAACGAAGATCCAGGGAAAGATGGGCATTCGGGGCAGCGAGACTGCGGTCACGAACTACACGGATATGTTCGTGCCCGATAGTCACCTGCTCGGCAAGCACGGTCAGGGGTTGGAGGTCTTCCTGTCCACTCTTAACGAGGGACGGATCGGGATCGCCGTCCAAGCGACGGGGATCGCGGAAGCATGCCTGGATGAAATGATCAGTTACGCGCGGCAGCGGGAACAGTTCGGCCGGCCCATAGGCAAGTTCCAGGCGGTGGCTAACATGATCACGGACAGTGCGGTGGAGTTGGAGGCTTCCAAGGCGTTGGTCTGGCAGGCCGCCCACAAGGTCGATGCGGGTGAAACGGATCGGCGGGCGAGTTCAATGGCCAAGTTGTTCGCCTCGGAGGCCGCGAATCGGATCGCCTATCGCGCGGTTCAGGTCCACGGCGGCGCGGGGTACGTGCGAGAGTGCCGCGTTGAGCAGCTCTACCGTGACGCTAGGGTCACAACGATCTACGAGGGGACGAGCGAGATTCAGCGTATCGTGATCGCGCGCGAGCTGAGCAAGTCGTGATCGTGTTTACCCGTTGCTTTTGGCGCACGGCGGGAAAGCTCTATACTTGCGGATGCGGTCGCCCGGTCGAGTGGTGGCACGGGAATTGTCAGCCGCTATCAGGCAAAGGCGTGCATGGTGCTCCGTCGACCGCCCTGGATGATTGGGTGCCATGGGCAAACTTGTTTGCCCGTGCTTGAACGCCCAAGACACGGGTAAGCCGGCGCTTACCCATGCCACCCTGAGAACCCAGGCAGGTTTAACGATCGATGCTCGACTGAGTACTAGAAGCGTATTTCCGACCGTTGCACGGTGCTGTGCGGGCGCGTTTAGTGTAACTTATTGCTGCGGCGGAGTTTGCGCCGCCAGGATGAAAGCTGATGGACTTTGAACTTCCCGAGGATCTCGTAGCCCTTCAGGACGTGGCCAGACGGTTTGCAGCTGACAACATCGCGCCTCATGCTCGGCAGTGGGATCGTGAGGCGGACATTCCACGAGAGCTTATCGCGAAACTCGGTGAGGTCGGATTCCTGGGCATTTTCATCCCGACCGAGTACGGCGGTGCGGGACTCGGCGACCTGGCGGCTGCGGTCATCATGGAGGAGATCTCGCGGCATTGTGGGGCGACCGCCCTGTTGCTCGACGCCCACGGAGCGTTGTGCTGCGCGGCCCTTTTGATCGGGGCGAACAAAGAACAAAGAGCCAAGTACTTTCCACCGTTGGCTTCGGGCGAGTATTTGGGCGCCTGGGCCCTCTCCGAATCAGGGTACGGCAGCGACGCGGCAGGGCTTCAGTGCAAGGCCGAACTAGACGGCGATTCGTGGGTCCTCAATGGTGAGAAGATGTGGATCACGAATGGGCATTACGCCGGCGTGTACGTCGTGATGGCTAAAACGACACCGGAAGGCGGGCCCAAGGGGATCAGCGCGTTTATCGTCGAACGCGGAACGCCGGGTTTCGAGATTGGGCCAAAGGAAGACAAGATGGGGATGCGCGGATCGGACACGGTTGGCCTGACGTTCGATAACGTGCGAATCCCGAAAGAGAACCTGTGCGGTGAGTTGAATCATGGATTCCTCGACGCGATGCGGGTTCTCGAGCGCGGCCGGATTACGATCGCGGGCATGTCGGTTGGTCTGGCGCGCGGGGCGTTGGAGGAGGCGTTAGCCTATTCAAAGGAACGGGTCGCGTTCGGCAAGCCGCTCTTTGCGCAGCAGTCAGTCCAGTTCAAGCTGGCGGACATGGCCATGCAGATCGACGCGGCCAGATTACTAACGTATGAGGCCGGCATGCTCTCGGACTTAGGCAAACCGTGCAACATCGCCGCCGCAATGGCCAAGCTTTACGCAAGTGAGATTGCGACGCAAGCGTGCCTCGACTCGATCCAGATCCACGGAGCCATGGGTTACACGAAGGAAGTGCCCGTCGAGCGGCTGATGCGCGATGCCAAGCTGTGTGAGATCGGGGAAGGGGCAAGCGACATTCAACGGATGATCATTGCCCGCCATCTGCTGGAACTGTAAGGACACCGTCTATGGACTTTCACTTTGACGACGATCATCGGATGCTGCAGCAGTCGGTCTCGGAATTCGCCCTCAAGGAGGTTGCGAAGGAAGCGGCCCAGCGCGACGAGGAGGCCGATATGCCCGAGGCGCTGATAACGCAGCTTGCAGAGTTGGGCCTGTTCGGTATTGCCATTCCCGAGAAGTATGGTGGGGCGGGGATGGGGACGGTCGCGTCCTCCCTCGTAGTGGAGGAGATATCCAAGGCCTGTGCGGCCACCGGAGTACTGATCAGTGCGCATTCGTCGCTGTGTGTCGAACCGATCATGACGTTCGGTACGGATGCTCAGAAGGAGAGATACCTTCCGGGATTGGCGTCCGGTGAAACCATCGGATGTCTGTCGCTGACCGAGCCGGGCAGTGGGAGCGATGCGGGTGCGGCTACTTGCACTGCCGTGCTGAAGGATGATGAGTGGCATATCAACGGCACCAAGAATTTTGTTACAAACGGCAAGCAGGCCGGGGTTGTCGTTCTGATTGCGGTGACCGATCCTGACGATCCTAAGCGGCGTTTGAGCGCGTTTATCGTTGAGAAACAGGCCCCCGGATTTCAAGTCGGTAAGCTCGAGCACAAACTGGGCATCCGGGGTTCGTCGACGGCTGAACTTGTGTTTGAAGACTGCGTCATACCGCGTGATGCCTTGTTGGGAGAACGAGGTCGGGGCCTTCGGATTGCGCTGACCACGCTCGACGCGGGACGGATCGGCATCGCCGCACAGGCGCTGGGCATCGCCGAGGCGTGCCTGTACGAAGCCACGGAGTATGCGAAGACGCGCGTGCAGTTCGGCAGGCCTATCGGAAAGTTCCAAGCCATCCAGCATAAGCTTGCGGATATGGCCGTTGGGATTGAGGCCGCGCGGATACTGACCTATCGGGCAGCGTGGCTGAAGGATATGGGCAAGGAATACGGGACGGCTGCGGCGATGGCGAAGTTGTTTGCCAGCGAGGTGGCATCCAAGGCCGCTAATCACGCGGTGCAGGTGTTCGGCGGGTATGGGTACTGCAAGGATTACCCGGTCGAGCGGCTGTTGCGCGATGCGAAGATCACCGAGCTGTATGAAGGGACCAGCGAGATTCATCGGCTTGTCATCGCACGATCGCTGGCGTAGAGGTTTTTCCATAGGCCTATGTGGCACCGGTTTTCAACCGGTGAAATATAGGGGTAGCAAGCCCGTGCCACACTTTTCGGGGTGGATCTTAGCTCGACTTTTGCCCTTTTTTCCGTCGCTAGGCGGCGGGGGCGAGGGCGTA
>CAZJTP010000248.1:0-5407 GCA_964548955.1 uncultured Phycisphaeraceae bacterium | reverse complement strand
CCCGACCGCCGAGGCATCCACACGTTACTTGCGTGCGCGCGCGTGAGTCGATTGGGCAATCGGCGTGTTTAGCCCCGTTTCAAGCCGTTTGAAGGGGGATTGCGGTGATTATAGGACCAAAAGCCACGCAGTATCGATGAGAAAGTACCCCCGTCCGCCGGGGCGGCACGAAATAGCCTCCTCGTGACCGATTGGCACTACAGTGCGTATATTGCTGTCAGGACCGTTAAATTACCAGATTGGGCGTTCATCGGGCCTTCCTGGTGCAATCACACCGCCTACCCTCGTTGCGTCGATTCTAGCGTCCGGAGGGTATCCTGTGCCCGAGCGAGATTGTCAGGTCTGCCTCCCGGTGGTCCCGGTTTTAGCTTCGACACGCGGATCAGCAACAACCCTTCCTCGATGCTCTCGACGGGGATCGTGCCAGCAATCTCGGTATCGCCTTCCTGGGTGACGGTTCCACCCATTGCCTGGATCTTGTCCCGAGCCTTGTTCACGCCTAGAGCGGACTTGAAGAAGAGCGTGATTCCGAGCCAGCCGAGTTCACCGTCAAAGGCGACGTACCCGTTGCGGCCCACGATCGCATCGCACCGATCATCCTCGCCGACATAGACAGGCCGGTAGCCCCTCGGCGGCTTCCAGATGGCTGGCGGGACGGGCCCACCGTCATGGAGATTCCGCAGGCGGTAGCGATGTTCGCGAGCGTAGGCGACGAGGTCGAACTCGGTGGAACCACTCTTTACTACCCGACTGGGTGCACCGGACACATCGTTCGGTCTGGCCGTCACGTTGGTTCAGCCTTGAGCCAATGGTCGTCAAGCATGTCTGTGAGTTCTTGAAGTTCGCGAAGGTCGACAAACCCGAGCCGCTTGGCGAGTTCCGCGTCTTCCTGCTGTGCTGCCTGCCGTTGCTGTGCTCGTAGCTTGCGTTCCTTGTCCATTTCGAGTCCTTGCTGAAGTAGCTGGCCCGTGTCCGATGGAGCCTGAGCGACACCCCCCGCATTCAGCGCGGGGGTGTTGCGCTCTCTTCCGTAGGAAGAGTCTTGTGCCCTTAAACGGCATCTACCCTTGTGCCGTTTAACGGGCGCTACGGCGTTTGTTCCCGTAAGGGCCGTTGAAGGGCATCTACGTCGCAAAACGACACGCAACACGGTTGCCGTCTGCCTGCTGCCCACCATGACCGGAACGTGGACACGGTCGATCCACCCCGCCTGCTCCAAGGCGGTCAGCGCGGCCGAGATCGTTGCGGTCTTCCGGACACCCGTAGTATCCATGAGTTGCTGTCGGGTTGGTGTGATCACGGGCGACCCTCGTTCCGCCGCCATATCTTCCAGGGCCCCAAAGACGTTCGATGCAGCGTGGGACTTTGCCCACAGTGCAGCGCCGGGTTCCACTGGCGGCTTGCCCGCCAGTGCCAATTGGGGATTACGGATTCTCGATTTCTGAATTCGCCGGCCGTCGTGCGTAATAACGCTTGCCAGGGGGAACGGCCTGGGAGGACACAGGCCGCTACGATCTAGCTTGGTTAGGCCGTGCTGGAGGACTTCCACGGCCAAGGACCTGCTCCGTACGCCGGTCGAATCCCTCGTGCGACCTGAAACCCGGCCTTTGGGGCTTGAAAATCAACGTCTCTAACGTGACGTACACCCCCGACGCATTCAGCGTCCCGGGCAAGCCGTCCGCGGGCATCGTTCACTGGTGAAGCGTCAAACCCGGCGCCGCTGTGGCCGTGCCGCTTTGATCGAAAGCGACTTTGAGGTATAATGGCGACCACTTGAGTTCCTTTCTTATCGCTGGAAGGGCCCGGTAGCGGGGGTTCCCGTATGCGGGACGTACACAAAGGGGGTGGACTGTGTTTTCACAGTACGGTCATTCAGGAAACCGATCGCATCTTTTTCGTTTCGTTGTTTTCACTACGGTGACCTGTTGGATCGGACACGCTACGTTGGGCGGGCCGGTCTTGACGGATCCGGTCACGCTGACGCAGCCGGACGGCTCGACGTTCGTCGCAGAGCCGGGCGGCGACGAATGGTTCAACTGGTTCAGCCACGATGGGCTGATTGTCGCGCAGGACCACGAGGGCTGGTGGTGCTACGCGCGGGTTGACGAGGGGCGTTTGGAGCCCGACGTCGATCGGGTCGGCGTGGACCCGGCGCCGGAACAGGTTGCTACGTTGAATGATATCCCTGCGCTGGCCCGCAAGCTAAAACGGCCCGAGGGCACTTACGCATCACAGCCAGTACAGGCTGCGACACGTGCGACGAATCATCCCGTCCTTGTGATTCTGGTTGAATTCCAGGACGTGTCGCTTACTACCACGGACGCGTACTGGAGCAACCTATTCTTTGGAACCAGCGGAAAGACTGTGCGGACCTATTACGAGGAGGTGTCCGGCGGAGACCTGATACTTATTCCTGGGCTAGAGACGTCGGGGACAGCCAATGACGGCGTCGTTCGTGTACAGCTAGGGCCTTCCGACCATAACAGCGGCAACCATCCCAACCCGGCCAGCGTGATTGACGACCGCAACCGATGGATTGTCTACGACGCCCTCAGCGCGTCCGACGCCTACGTCGCGTATGGCACGTTCGACACGAACACTCCGTACAGCTTTCTCACACCCGACGAGCTGCACATTGTGACGGTTGTTGCCGGTTACGAACGCGGCTACGGCGACACTCTGACGCCGGCAGTCTTTGCTCATCGTTGGGCGTTGGGATTCACATGGGTGGAAAACGTCCCGGCCGTGGTGTGCGATTCGGTGACGTTGTGCGACTACGTCTACGGAGCCGGGTACGCTCAACTGGGCGAATGGCATGGCGACCACCCGGCCACGATCGGCGTTTCCTGCCACGAGTTGGGGCACGACATGGGCCTGGTCGACCTGTACGACACCAGCTACGCCTCCAGCGGGATAGGCGGCTACGGCGTGATGGGCTATGGCAACTGGGGACAGGCGTCAGGGGACACGCATTTCGGCGAAACGCCGACGCACATGTGCGCGTGGTCCAAGGCCCAACTCGGCTTTGTGACGCCAGAGGTTGCCTCGGGGAACACCGACTACACGCTCATGGCGACGGGGTCACCTTCATATAGCGCCGTTAGGATGAATACATCCGACTCCAACCAGTACTTCCTCATTGAAAACCGGCAGCTGCAGGGATTCGACGAGGGGCTGTACCGCTGGTTCTCAACCAGCTCTGGGGGCACAGGGGGAGGCGGGCTC
Organism: uncultured Phycisphaeraceae bacterium; assembly: GCA_964548955.1. GTDB lineage: Bacteria > Planctomycetota > Phycisphaerae > UBA1845 > UBA1845. The sequence goes on along the minus strand of CAZJTP010000248.1, from coordinate 2,182 downwards.
GCCATTTGGCACGTTGACGAGGCGGTGGCCGACAACAGCAGCGTCGCGCACAAGAAAGTCGATCTCGAGGAGGCAAACGAAGGCACCCTCGGTTACAGCGAGCTGGACGGCTTGTACAACCAGGGTAACCGGAACCACCTGTACTTTGCAGGTCACATCACTCTCTTCGGCGACGCCACCACACCTCACTCCAGGTTGTACAACGGTGGGATAAGCTACGTGAACTTGTCGTCCATTACGGCGTCCGGGCCCGCGATGAAGTGCTATGTTGCCACGGAGCCGAGCACGACCCGCACGTTGGAGTGGAGCACGTTCCTGGGCGGCGGGAACAGGGATGGCGCCAACGGGATCGCGATCGACCAGAGTGACAACATCTATGTCGTCGGCGGCACCAATTCCTACGATTTCCCCACGACGCCCGGCGCGTATGACGACACGGTCAATGGTTACGGCGCCATTTTCGTGTCGAAGTTCAGTTCCGGCGGGACGCTCATTCTCTCGACGCTGTTCGACACGCCCGGGGCAACGGTATCTGCCACCGCGTACAACGTCGCCGTCGATGCCGGCGGCTGCGCTCATGTGACCGGTCCGGTCTACGGATACCTCACCACCACGGTCGGCGCCTACGACACGACTTACGCCGGTTACGGCTATCCAGACGGGTTCGTGACCAAGTTCGACGCATCGTTGGCGAGTCTGGAGTACTCCACCTACCTGGGTGGCAGCAACTACGATGTAGGCTGGGACATTGCCGTGGATGCGTCCGGGAATGCTCACGTCACCGGTAGCACGGCGTCGTCCGACTTCCCCGCCACGCTCGGATCGTACGGGGACGTCGACGTTTTTGTAACCAAGTTCAACACGACGGGCACGGGTCTCGTATACTCACGGCTGTTCGGAGCTCAGTCCGGCGCAGCGCACGGCATCACCGTTGATGCGAGCAGCAACACCTATGTCTGCGGGTATGTTTACACGTCTACGTTTCCCACGACCACGGGGGCCTACGAGACATCGCACAACAATCCCGGCTATGGCGATGCGTTCGTAACCAAGCTGGGCTCGACCGGCAGCATCGACTACTCCACGTTCCTGGGTGGGATTGCCCAGGATGAGGCAGAGGAACTGGAGGTCGATTCCCTGGGATATGTCTATGTGACGGGATTCACCAACTCATCTGATTTCCCGAGCACGACGGGCGTGTACGACCCCACTTACAACTCTCGTGGTGACGTTTATGTCACCAAGCTCCATCCCACGGCGTACAGCGGCCTCACTTACTCGACGTTTGTCGGTACAGATGCTGACAAGGAATACGCCTACGGGATCGATATCGACAGCTCGAACAACGCTTATGCCGCGGGATACGCGCAGGGATTAGCGGGTACAGACAGTGATGAGGCTCTGCTCTACGGCCTCGATCCTGCGGCGACATCGTTGTTGGTGAACGCGTATTTCGGGGGGACGGCCAGGGACGATGCGATGGACATGGCCGTCGACAGCAAGGGCGCCGTGTACCTCGTCGGCTACACGGAGTCGAGCGATTTCGTGGTCACTCCGGGCGCACACGACACAATCTTCGGTGGAGACAGCGAGGCCTTTGTCCTCAAGTATGGATGGGGACAGGTCACCAGTAGTCTCGTCGTCGGATTGCCGGACGGCGCGGAGACCTGGTGCCTGGATGAAAGCGAAACGATCCAATGGTCCAGCTCCGGTGCGGGTGGTACGGTCAAGATCGAGCTGTCGCGCAACGGTTCGGATGGTACGTGGGAGACCCTTTACGCTTCGACGGCCAACGATGACACCGAGGACTGGACCGTCACCGGCGCTGAGTCTGCCAACTGCTATATCCGTGTCACTGATACCAGCAACGGCGCCTTGACAGACATGAGCAATGCCGCATTCGAGATTACGGACTGCGGGGCGGCCGTCGATCCACCGGAGAAGCCTGACGGAGAGGCGGGGTACGACAAGAACCGCTACATCTCATTCGTGCCGGGCAGTCCGGGTGAGCTGACCGCCCTGCGCGTGACCCTGACGACTCTGCCGCCTGTGTTTGCGGCCTCCCAGGGTTCGCAGGTGTGGGTCGGTGAGCCGGTGGAGATATGCGAGAACAGCGGGCAGAGCACGCCGCCGCCGGAGGGATGCGGCCCCGCGTGGGTTCCCGGCGGTCCCGCCCTTACGA
>CAZJTP010000247.1:0-5480 GCA_964548955.1 uncultured Phycisphaeraceae bacterium | reverse complement strand
ACAACTCCCACCGTTACCCGACACCAACATTGCAAACGGCTGAAGAGTTACCATAAGGGCTACTACTATGCGATGATCCGTCGAGCCAAAACACGGCCCATTCGTAATCGTCCTGAGCGAACGGAATCGTGACGTCGAACGAGGGGCCGACGTCGAAGATGCCGGGTATCTCACCACTGACTTGAACTTGGCTTTGGACACCCACATTGGACGCGGATACAACGCTTGTAGCAAACCCCCACCCAACAAATGCGTGCACATCAGTCCTTCCGCCAGCGTTGAGTGACCAATCCACACCGATACACTCGTTAGGAAAAAGCCCGTTTGGGGGGAACTGCAGGTCAACGGCTGATGCGGGATGTGCAAAGAGCATCGCTGTCGTGGGCAACAGACATAAGATGGCCCGACGTAGGTCCATCTGAGGAGCCGCTCCTTTCGCACGATCCTAGTGCAACTCGCCATAAGTTTCGATACAGATGATCGCAGTTCCGTGCCGATGCTGTTGGCATGGGACCGAAGCTGTCCAGGCGGGAACGGGACGATCTGCAAGCGATCGTTCGACGACAGCGGGCTGAAGCCCGGTTTCACCGACGTGCCCGCATGGTTCTGTTGGCGGCGGAGGGAGAATCGATCTCGGCCATTGCGCGGAGTCTGGGAACCTGTCGAGCCCGTATCGGTCAATGGCTTCAGCGTTTCAGGGAACATCGTCTTGAGGGGCTGGAAGACTTGCCGCGTTCCGGCAGACCTCCAGAGATCACTCCACTGGAGCGGCACCAGGTGATCGCCACCGCGTGTCGCGCTCCGATGGACTTCGGATTTCAACGCGTCTTGTGGGACCATGCCACGCTGGCCATCGCGGTCATGTCCGCCGGTCTGGTTCGCTCGATCAGCTCCAGAACCGTTGGGCGCATTCTCGAAGATGCGGAGATCAAGCCGCATCGTGTGAAGATGTGGTGTCACAGTGACGACCCGGCTTATCAGGAGAAGATGCGGGCGATTGTCGATCTGTACATCAATTTGCCGAAAGGCGAGCCGGTGCTGAGCATCGATGAGAAAACCGGCATGCAGGCTCTATCGCGTCGTCGCCCGCTCCAACCGGTCGCGTCGAGGCGCGATGCGCGCTTCGATTTTGAGTACAAGCGTAACGGCACGCGTTGCCTATTCGCATGTTTCAACGTGGGAACGGGCAAAGTGCTTGGCCAATGTACCACGCAACGAAAGCGAGTGGACTTTCTGTCCTTCATGGATCAGGTTGCGTCGGTCTACCGACAACGTCGCTTGCATGTGGTTTTGGACAACCTGAATACACACCGAGATACCAACCAAGGTGCCTTCATGACGGAATGGAGTAAACGGCACGGTGGTCGTTTTGTGTTTCACTATACACCAACGCACGGCTCGTGGTTGAACCAGGTCGAGCTGTGGTTCTGCATCCTCAGTCGTCGTATACTGCGGTACGGCAACTTCAACTCCCCGGATGAACTGGTGACAGCGGTTATGGCTTTCATCAAGGGGTGGAATGAAACGGAGGCCCATCCGTTTCGGTGGACGTACGAAGGCCTTCCTCTTGTGCGATGAGGGTAAGTGATGAAGACGGGAATGCGAATTGCGGAGTCGAAGCTGCGTGGTTTGCTGGATACGCACGAACCGACCGCCGATCTGTACGTTCGCGTACATGGCGACCATCTGATCCTCGGACGGCGCGAGCCGATCGGATCGAGCGACCAGATGGAGAACGACGATCGCGTTCGACTCACGCGCCTATCGGCCTCCAGCTATGGCCTCAGTGTCAAGCGCCACACCGGCCGGTGGGAACGAACACCCTTCTCCGGGAACATGGAGGAGATGGTCGACACGATTCTGGGCTGCATGCAGCATCTCGTCGCACCCTACTAGGATGTATCAGAACTTATGGCGAGTAGCACTAGTATAAGGCTTTTCCGTCCCGGCGGCAAGTATGTGTCATCGTCCACCGGACGGCCATCGAACCCTCCCACGCGATCTCGGTGGGACCGATAGTATCTGTGAGATCACACCGCCTCAACCAGCTTGAGCGACGCCACAACCGACACGCTTGCCGTCCTTGTTGAAATGGATGTAGACCGTCGCCATCGTGTGCTTGGAACGTCCCCGTGCCTGTTGCTGGACGCCCTCGCCCCGGACGTGCTTCAGGTAGACCCAAATGCTCAGAACGCCTCTATTCGCATCTGTCGCCTCGTGTCACTCCCTGGCACTTTCGCCCTGGGTAACCGCCTCTACCATCGCCAGGATTGCCGCGCGGATAGGCTCGGGAAGGTCGGCCCATACGGCCACGACGGCGGCTAAGGCGGGGTCAGCGGTTCGGTGCAAAGCGTCGGTACAAGCTGGAGTACAAGCGTTCGTACTTGACCCCATAACATCGTGGATTTTGGGCTCAGGGCCGAGATCGGCAAGTTACCGACGATCCAATGCGAAACGAAACCCAAAACGGCCAAGGCGACTGGCACTTGTGATATCCGACCAAAGGGTGTTGCACGCCCCGTTGCACTAAGACCTGGCCGGGAGGGGGTAAAGCGGTCCCAAAGTGGCCGCAATGGTGAAGCGCTGACGACATCGTGTCACAGTGAGAAAACCCTGGAAAACAAGGGTAAAACCACATTTTCTGGGCCGTCAGAAGACTACCGACGGCTGGACTCGAACCAGCGACATCCTGCTCCACAGGCAGGCGCTCTAACCAACTGAGCTACGTCGGCATACGACCGTAAATCATTACAGTACAAGACCTCCCGTCTGTCAACGCTCATCTCAATCACCTAACCCGGTGTAGCCGGAACCAAACAGGTTTTCTTGATCATGCGGCCCATTCCACAGTGCGGACGGGATCGAGCATAATGGTCGCATGATGATGCCAATTACGGAACGGTACGCTGACAAGATTCTTGGAACGTTTCGTGCTTTGACCGCGTGGTCATCGCCGGCACGCTGCCGGAACTCTGCCACGCTCAAGCGATGGCGGCGACATTGCGGATCGAAGGCTTCCGCCTGTTCGATTACGCTCGTTTCGCCGAGCCGCTGTGCGACGTAATGATCCGCACGGCCGCCGAGCGTTTTGCCACGGAGAACGAGCTTCAGATCGAATGCATCCGCCGGAAGAACTTGCGCAAAGAAGAGCGGGTCCGCAAGATGCTGCGCCGTCGTGGCGACCATCCCGGCCTAGTTCACATCTTCTCGGCGATGGTACCCTACGCCTCCTTTCGTCCATGGCATGACAAAAGCACTCACCAGACTTTTCTCAAAGGTCGCCAAGCCAAATGTCTGCACTACTACTTTTACTTCGTCGACAAAGAGCTGGGACTCTGCTACCTGCGCGTACCGATCTGGGCGCCCTTCCGCCTGCAATACTCTTTCAACGGGCACAACTGGCCGGCCAATCAACTCGACAAGAAGGGCATCCGATACACACTGGCAGACAACTCTTTCACCACCATCACCGACTTCGCCTCCGCCCAAAGAATCGCCGACAGTTTCTCGGTCAAGCGGCATCACCGCACGCTCGATCGTTACGCCCACCGCTTTTGTCCGGCGCTGCTGCACTTCCGTGCCGGCGTTCATTGGAGCCTGATGCAGGTCGAGTACGCAACCGACATCGTCTTCCGGCGTTGCCAAGACCTACAATCCCTGTACGACGCACTGGCGCGCACAACCATCCACGCGGCGAAAGCCGACAATGTGGCCACCTTCCTGGGACGCAAGCTGAACGGTAATTACCAAGGTGAAGTCGGCAACGACTTTCACACCTGTATCGAGGGAACACGCATTCGCCATCACATGGGGCCGGACGCGATCAAGATGCACGACAAGCACGGGCGGGTGCTGCGCATCGAGACCACAGCCAACAAAGTCAGCTTCTTCAAACACCACCGCGTGGTGGAACATCGCGACGGGACGACATCGACCCAGTTGTCGCACGAGCGGCCGGCTTGCCTTTCGATGGGCAGCGGTCGGGAACAAGCTTACGCTCGCCATTCACCCGCTCTTTGACAGTCGCGGTTCTGATCAGGAGCACGGCGCATTATTGAAGGTTGTATAAATCCCCAATTGGCAATCCGCAATCGGCAATCCACAACCGACAATCGCCACGTGGGCTACGTCCTTCTTTGCTTCCTTACGCGTCTCGGTTTCCGTTTCGTAAACGGAATGTGAAGCCGATACGCACCGTTTTCCAGTTCGCTTTCGACGGGATAGCCGTATTTGTGGAAGACGCGCAACATGCCGTGGTTTTGGACGAGTACGTCGGCCGTAAAGCCGGCGATGCCATGGGCGACGGCTGCGTCGACGAGGTTGCTCATGAGCTGTGTCCCGATGCCTTTACCCTGCCAGTCGTCGCGGACTAAAAAGGCTGCATCGGCGAAGTTCGTACGCGGGTCCTTGCTGTAGTGGGCAATGGCAACGATCTGGGCCTTCTCGGTACTGTCCGTCAAAACAACGAGTGCCATATCTGCGTCATAGTCTACGCGGAGGAACTCCTGGAGCTTCTCATGCGGCAAGGCCTTGATCATGCGGAAGAAGCGGTAGTGCACTGATTCGGGCGACAGCTTGTAGAACATGTCCCGCAGAAGCGATTCGTCCGTCAGCTTCAACGGCCGCAAGAAGACGCGAGACTTGTCCTTCAGGTCGATCCAGCGTTCCATCTCGTCGGGATAGACCGGCGCGTAGAAAGGCATCTCGATCTGATCGGGATACACCAGGTTGCGCGCCTTGGCCTCCGCAAGCAGCCACGGACGGAATTTCGGATGGGCGATTTGGATCAGGGCCATCGCCCGTTCGCGTATGCTCTTCCCGTGAAGATAGGCTGCCCCATACTCGGTGACAACGTAGTGCACGTCGCCCCGGCTGGTCACCACACCGGCGCCGGGTTTGAGCGTGGGCGCGACGCGGGAGAACGTTTCGTTCTTGGCCGTCGACGGCAACGCGATGATAGGTTTGCCACCTCTGGAGCGGGCCGCCCCGCGAGTGAAATCAACCTGTCCACCGATGCCGCTGTAAAAGAGGGTCCCGAGTGAGTCTGCGCAAACTTGTCCGCTCAGGTCGACCTCAATCGCTGCGTTGATCGAGATCATCTTGTCGTTTTGTGCAATGATGAACGGATCGTTGGTGTACTCCACGGGGTGGAATTCGACCAGCGGATTGTTGTCGATGAAGTCGTAGAGCTTCCGTGAACCCATCACAAACGTGGCAACGATCTTGCCGCGGTGCAGCGTCTTTTCCGAGTTGGTGATCACACCCTTCTCGATGAGCGGGATAACACCGTCGCTGAACATCTCGGTATGGATGCCGAGGTTCTTGAAGTCACCGAGGTAATGTAACACCGCATCCGGAATCGTTCCGATCCCCAGTTGGAGTGTAGCTCCATCCTCGACCAGGTTAGCGATGTGCCGGGCGATGCGCTTGGCGAGCTCATCGGACTCACCTTGCACCGCCTCCAGAATCGGAAGGTTGCT
>CAZJTP010000246.1:0-5501 GCA_964548955.1 uncultured Phycisphaeraceae bacterium | reverse complement strand
CGGCCCAATCCCACCCGGCTCGGCTGACTTGGGCTGCGGCACTGTGATTCCCGCCGACATCTTCGCCGCTCGTCCGTCGCTTTACCAACCGCGCGACACGCGCAGTCATCACTACAACGCGCAGACTGAATGCTGCCAGCGGAGACTCAAGCGATCAGGCAGCGGGAAACCAGGAACTCCAAGACCCGCGCTCTCGTGCCAGTCAGCTGTTGCCCCCCGGGGCAGCCGTGTGTCCTGGGACGCGACGCCAGGTGGCACAAGACCCGTCCAAATGTTCTGCACCTGCACCTTGGCGCGGGATGAGGTTCCGGGTATAATGCAGGCGTACAATTCTGGCGGTGCTTGGCAAGTGGGAGGACGAGCAGGAAAGGCGAATCACTTTTTCTCATCTCCTTGTTGTGGAGGTCTACGATAAAACACAACAGCAACATCGGAACAATGACGTTTCTCTCGGCGCTCGTGGGCGTGTTCTGCTTCTGTCAGGTTGCCCACGGCGAGGGCGGGTCGATCATCGGCTGGGGCGATCCGGTTCTGGTCCCGCAGGAGAACCTGACCAACCTGGTCGCTGTCGCCGCGGGCGGGTCCCACAATCTCGGCCTCAAGGCCGACGGCTCGATCATGGCGTGGGGAAGGAACGGGTTGCACGGTGCGTGCAACATCCCGGCGCCGAACGCCGATTTCGTAGCGGTCGCCGCGGGCAGCTTCCACAGTCTTGGGCTAAAGGCCCCGTCCGTCGGAGGCGGAATCGTGGCCTGGGGACACAACCTATGGGGACAGTGCGACGTCCCAGCGCCGAATGCCAACTGGGTTGCCGTCGCGGCGGGTCGGTACCACAGTCTCGGCCTGAGGGCCGACGGCTCCATCGTGGCGTGGGGATGTGGCGATCCCGACAACGACTACGGGCAGTGCGACGTGCTGGTGCCGAACACGGACTTCATGGCGGTCGCAGCGGGTCATTGGCACAGCCTGGGCCTAAAGGCCGACGGCTCGATCGTGGCGTGGGGAAGGAACAACTACGAGCAATGCAACATCCCGGCGCCGAATGCCGAATTCGTCGCGGTTGCCGCGGGGCGCGAGCATAACCTCGCCCTGAAGGCCGACGGTTCGATCGTGGCTTGGGGCCGCAACCTCAATAGACAGTGCAACGTTCCGGCAACGAATGCCGATTTCGTCGGCATCGCGGCGGGCTCTAATCACAACCTCGTTCTCAAGGCCGACGGCTCGATCGTATGCTGGGGCGCAGACTCCGATGTAGTATGCGACATCCCGGCGCCGAATGCCGATTTCGTGGGCGTCGCGGCCGGGTCCGACCACAGTGTCGGCCTCAAGGACGACGGATCTATCGTTGCGTGGGGGTCGAACTGGTCGAGCTCATGCAACGTCCCGGCACCGAACGCCGACATCGTCGCGGTTGCGGCGCGCATCGGCCACATACTCGCCGTCAGATCCGATGGATCCATCGTAGCGTGGGGCTCCAACGTCCATGGCCAATGCGACGTGCCGGCGCCGAACGCGGACTTCGAGGCGGTCGCAGCGGGATACTCGCACAGCTTGGGCCTGAAAGCCGACGGATCGATCACGGCATGGGGAAGGAACAACTATGGGCAATGCGACGTTCCGCAATCCAATGGCGAGTTCGTCTCCATTGCAGCAGGAATGTTCCACAGCCTTGGCCTGAGGGCCGACGGCTCGATCGCCGCCTGGGGACTGAACGATTATGGCGAATGCGACGTCCCTGAGCCCAACGCAGACTTCGTGGCGATCGCCGCCGGCGGTGGTCTTTCGGACGGTGGACACAGTCTGGGGCTCAAGCGCGACGGATCGATTGTGGCCTGGGGGCGGAATACGGCCGGCCAGTGCGATGTACCGGAGCCGAATACCGATTTCATCGCCGTTGCGGCGGGTGGGTACCACAGCCTCGGGCTCAAAACCGACGGCTCGATCTTCGTGTGGGGGAACGATTACGCTGGCGTTCTTGACGTCCCCGCGCCCAACAGCGAGTTCGTCGCAATCGCAGCGGGCTACGGCCACAGTCTGGGCTTGAAGAGCGACGGCTCGGTCGTGGCTTGGGGAAGGTGTACCCACAGCGGATGCGACGCTCCGGTGCCGAATGACGGCTTCGTCTTTCTCGCCGCGAGTTTGCACGGCAGTCTTGGTCTGCGTTCAGATGGCGACTGGGACGATGACGGTGTTCCCGACGCACAGGACAACTGCCGGATGAACGCCAACTCCGAGCAAGCGGACATCGATGGGGACGATGCCGGTGATGCTTGCGACAACTGCCTCACGACCTTCAATCCGTCGCAAATGGACCTGGACTGGGACGGGCTCGGAGATGCGTGTGATGAGGACATCGACGGAGACGGTGCCCTGAATACGCAGGACAACTGCCCCGTCGATGCGAATCCAGGCCAGGAGGACTCGGACCAGGACGGCACGGGGGATCTCTGCGACAACTGCACGGACGCTTACAATCCGGGGCAAGAGGACGGCGATGGCGATGGTGTGGGCGATGTCTGTGACCCGTGCTTCAATGCTCGCTCGCCCCTTGTAGAACCGACCGTTCCGGACGAAGGCCTCGGCACGAGAGTTAGGTATTTGAGCCTCTCGTCTCCACCCGACTCCACGGGTCGCAACCAGGCCATCCGCATGAGGTTCAACGATCTGCCGGCGCCCTTCGAGTACGCCGAGGGCCGGATGATGTGGCTTGGTCAGCCGCGCGAGGTTTCGGAGAACGGCGGCGCAGTCTTACCGTCCGAAGCGCCAGGCTGGCCGACGTTCTGGGCTGCCCCGCTTCAGTGCGATCCGTACTACACGGATTGGAGCGTATACGAGGCCGTTCACGTGTATGACCAGGGCATCGTTCCCAACGGCGTCTACGATATTCAAGTGATCGACGCGTCATGCACGCTGTCCGAGGAGGCCAGTTACTCCGCGCCGCTGCCGGTTAAGACGAGCCACTGGGGGGACCTGATCAAGGACTGCACGACGACGCCGTGCGGACCGCCGGATGGAAACGTCAACGTGACCACCGATGTCACCGCGGTGCTCGATAAGTTCAAGAACCTTCCCGGGGCACCGGCCAAGTCGCGGAGCGACCTGGAACCCGGGGTCCCGGACTTCCTAATCAACATTACGGATGCGACCAGCGCTTTGGACGCGTTCAAGGGCTTCTCTTATCCATTCTCCGGCCCACCGACTATCGACCCGTGCCCGTGATCAGCGTTTCTGTGCCAGAGACATGGCACGATGCTATTAAAAAAATCCACGGACGATGATGCCCATGGGTATGACTACGTGACGATCCGCGACCGGTGAGCGTCGCTTACTCGTCGAAAACGGATCGTCGATCGGCCCTTCCCCCCCGATAACTCAGGCTTGGAGCCGACTATTGAGACGAGTTGTCGTCGAGCATCTTGCGAAGCTGCTCGTTCTCACGCCGCGTCGCTTCAAGATCGAATAGCATGTACTTGATGCTCAGTCGCACAAAGTCGATGCTCTCCTGCAGGCTGGAAACGGTCTCCTTGAGCTGCCGGTGCCGCTCGCGCGTCTGCTCCGCGAGCAATTCCAGCTTGTCGCGTTCGCCCGCCGGTAGGGTCGCGATCTCGGCGATCAACTCAGCCAGTTTCCTCTGAAAGGTCTCTTCGTTCATTGGCTTCCTTCCCCCTGTACTTGGCACTTCTTGCCCCGGTCCCAATACCGGACCGAATCCGCTCGCGACCATTTGCGGGCATTGAAGATTCCAACCCCCGACCGCGTGTGTGCACCCCCCATACCATCGCGGCGCAAGACCTCTCCACGTCGGCAACTATCTGTAACTAATTATCCCACAAGAGCTTACGTCGCCACACAACGGCATGCTTGCGCAGCCACCCGCTGACGGATAGGGGGACGTGTCTTCCAAAAACAACACCGCCCGATCCCGAAGGCAACATCCCAACAGCGTTCTCCGTTTTCGTGTAGCGGGCCGCGGGCTCATAGCCCGCGCGGACTTTCCTATGCCTGCGAAAGATCAGCAACCCGATACGTAATGCACGATAACGGAATCTGCTTCAGACCAACGAAGGTCCGAGAAACAGATCAATGGGGGTTGAACGCAATCTGGTAGGATTGATAGTCAGCCAGGTCCACGTGATAATCATGGTCAAAGTCGAACGTGCCACAGCCATCGGCTGATGACTGTCGGGCAGGACCGGCCCAACAAGTTGACATCTGCCTTGCATCCGCCAGATCAACGGCGCCGTCATGGTTGGCATCACCGGGTGTGATCGAGCAGTAAACCGCGCGCACACGGAACTCGTCGATCGCCGCCTCGGTCAGAGAATCGCTGGGCGAGTCCTCGGTGGAGAATCGAACGCGCAATTGGTCGCCCGTCACACTGGGAAAATCACTGAGACGGAAACTATGTGTCACCCACGCGCCGGTCGTCGCAACCGTCTCAACCGTCACCCAGCTCGTTCCCCCGTCACGCGACACATCCACGATGAGGAGATCCTCGGTGCCCTGTCCGCCCCAGTAGAACCAACGGGCGTAACTGACTTCCACATCCGGCGCCTCAATGGGAATCACCGGCGAGATCAGCCGGACCGGGCCTCCGTCAACGTCGTTCGTCCCGGCGCTGCCGCCGAAATGCTGCCCGGTCACAAAGCAAAATCGTCCCGCGTTGGGCGAGCGGTCGTAGCCAGGTTGGGCGGAGGTTCCGATCGGAGCTACACGGGTCCATGCACCCGTTGTTTCTTCGCCGCCCTCGGACACCACCTCCCACCCCCCAATCCTCTTCGAAATCGTCCTCGAACAGCGTCTCGGCGTGGATGGCACCGGCGACATGCAGCCGCGCCGGTGCGCCGAGCGGATCGGTAACCTCCGTTCCGCCGTTGCCGGCTGCCGCAAGATAGTACTCAAGCGTCGAGTCGCACGTGACGGACGGCAACTCGACAACGAACAAATCCTGGCCAAGTGGAGTCAGCGGCTTCGATGCAAACTCCTGTGAATCGCTTCGATAAAACAGCGAGGCTGAATCCGCCACGACCGTTTGGCCCTCACCTACAATGCGAATCACGAATGAGCTTGTCGCACCCGGCGGAACCGTCGTCGGAAGCTGCTCGACATGCTCGAAGCGCATGACCGGTGGCGTGGCCAGTTCCAACGCTCGCTTTGCGTTGACCCGTCCCGCACCGAAGTACATATCCCAGCCTGGTTCGCCAAGGTCGTCCGCCGAGTCAATCAAAATCTGCGTTACCTCCAAGGCACTAAGCTGCGGTGCGTATGATCGCACTAAGGCCGTGATACCCGCCACGAACGCTGACGCCGAAGCAGTGTCCCTCGCCGGCTGCTGATACGCATACCCACCGTCCGTCCACGTTGACCAGATGCCGTTACCCGGCGCAGCCAGATCGACCTCCGGTCCGTAGTTTGAGGCCTCGGACAGTGTATCCTGATTCGTTGTGGCTGATACAGCCAGGCATCCGTCGAACGTGGCTGGGTAGGCGACCTCGTTGTTA
>CAZJTP010000245.1:0-5506 GCA_964548955.1 uncultured Phycisphaeraceae bacterium | reverse complement strand
TCGGGATTACTGCCCCAAGTGCAAGAAGCACGTCGAGCCGGTGGTGCCCGATGCGATGCCCCGGGCCTGTCCGTCCTGAAAACTCCGTCCGGGCTTTGGGCGTACGGCGTGTTTTATATTATAGGACTAATGGCTCGCGAGATTTCACTTGACAAGACGACCATTCTCGTCCATCCTGCACTGGTAGTGCACAATGGACGATGAGGTTTGGCTATGTTCGTAGCGCGGACGCTTACTTCCTGCTGGCACGACGTGTCTGAGCAGTTTCCTGTCCTGCTGTTGATCGGGCCGCGCCAAGTGGGAAAGACCACGCTTCTCCAGCACACATGCGAGCCAGCCCGGAAGTACGCATCGCTCGATGATCCGGCGTTGCGATCGTTGGCTAACGAGGACCCGGCGCTTTTCCTGCAGAGGTTCGGACCGCCGGTCTTGATCGATGAGATCCAGTACGCCCCGCAACTCCTGCCGCTCATCAAGGTGGCGGTGGATGGGGCGCGCAAACCTGGGATGTTTTGGCTTACTGGTTCCCAGCAGTTCCAGATGATGAAAGGCGTGTCCGAGACGCTGGCTGGTCGTGTCGCGATCATGCATCTTCTCGGCTTCTCTGGACGGGAGCGGCACAAACTTGGTCTCGACGTACCACCGTTTCTACCGACATCGGAGCGGATTGGCAAACGCGAGTTGTCCGCCACAAAGACAGCCTTGAAACAAGTATACAAGGAAATCTGGACCGGTTCCTTTCCGGCTCTTGTTGCTGGCCCCGTGAAGAACCGAGATCTCTTCTACAGTTCGTATCTCCAGACTTATCTCCAACGTGACATCCGTGATCTTGCCCAGGTAGGCAACGAAGCGACGTTCTTGCGATTCCTCAAGGCGTGTGCGGCCAGGACGGCACAGATGCTGAATCTCTCCGACCTGGCACGGGATGCCGACGTTAGCGTCAACACTGCCAAGAACTGGTTGTCGGTTCTGCAGGCAAGTTTCCAGGTACAGCTGCTTCAACCGTACCACAGCAACGTGACTAAACGTCTCGTGAAGAGGCCCAAGCTCTACTTCCTGGACACCGGGCTGTGTGCGTATCTGACCGAATGGTCGTCACCTGAAACGCTGGAAGTCGGTGCGATGTCGGGCCCGATCTTCGAGACGCACGTCTACACGGAGATTCTCAAGAGTTGGTGGCACCGCGGCGAGTTCCCCCAAGTCTATTACTACAGGAACAAAGACGGTAAGGAAATCGACTTGTTGTTCGCCGCCGACGAGACGTTGTATCCCGTGGAGATCAAGAAGTCAGCGGCGCCGAACCGAGAATGGCGCAAGATGTTCACTGTGCTGGATCCGCTGCAAGAGGACGTTGGCGAGAGTGCAGTAGTGTGTCTGTGCCAGGAGTCGCTTCCGCTCAGCGAGAGAATCATGGCGGTACCAGTGGGTCAGCTGTAAGGGCGAACGTGTCATTTGAGAAGCAGTGAAGCGGATGGCGGGCGAGTGTGCGATACGCATGCTTGCTGTACGAAAGGAAGAGAGTCTGTGGACAGTGACAAGCTTCTGCACGGACGAAACGGAAAGACTACGGGTACTTTTACGGGTACTCCGCATGAATTCCTTGTCCTTCTGTGTCCTCTGGTGTACCTTGGTGTCACTATGTGTCCCGCATCGATTGGCGATGCGGTCAAGATGTGGTGTTACGGACGTTTAAGAGGGTTTCCCGGAAGAATCGATTCCCCCCGCCCCTATCGGAAGAATCCGCCGCGCCCGGTGAATGCCAGTCATTGGAGCTGGACATTGACCGACTCCGAGGCGGATTCTAAGCTCCTCGTGGAACTTGGCTTAGCGCTCGTCCGGGTGCTTCGTCGCTACCGGTTTGCGCCCGGATCTACGGTTTTGCGCCGAGTTCATCATCCAGACGGCGACGCGCCTGTTCGAGCTGCCTTTCGCGGGTCAGTGTACGCCCTGGGCGTGGATTCCGCGCATTCCGGACTTCGCTGAGGCGGTCGGCGAAGCGTTGCAGAGCTTCAATGGTCGTATAGGTTGTGCCACCAAGCTTGACCGACTCGAGAACTACTCCTTTCACGCCCCGGCTCGCCCATCGATAGACTGCACTGATATGCACGCGCTTCCCATTGGCACGTGGCGGAAGATGTCGCGGTACTTGACGAAGCGACACGAGGGTTCCCTTGTCGATATCGATCATCGTGGTCAACCACACGAGTTATGGAGGCAGCTATCACACACGAAGCAGCCAGCTTCGCGGCGCATGTGCTGGCCGCAAAATGGGCATGATCGGCCCGCAGGCTGTTCGGCAGCGCCGTCAAGACTGGTAGATCCGCCCAGCGCCTCTTCGATCGCCCGGGCAATCGCATCCGGGCAGGACAAGACGTCGATGCCGTTATGGCTCTTCCGTGCCGCCGCCGTCGACGGGCACCGGATGCCGCGCAACTGCTCGATCAGCTCCTTCGGGCTTACGCCAGATCGCAAGGCCGTGGAGACCGCCCGGCACGTTGCCTCCGACTGCGACGGACAACCGCCGGCCTTGCCGAGATTAGCGAATACTTCGCACAGCCCGGCCTCATCTCGGTTGACCGTAACGAAGAGCGTTCCACAGCCCATGCGGAACTTGAAAGTTTGCCCACTCGTGACACGGCTACGAGTCCTGGGGGTCGGCCCGCTACCTGACGCGGTAACGCCCTTGTCGTTCAGGGTCGAAAGCGTCTGACCACTCCGTGAACCATCGCGGTACACGGTGATCCCTTTGCAGCCAAGTTCGAAAGCCATCCGAAACACCTTGTCTACCTCGGCAGCGCCAGCGCTGTTCGGCAAATTGACCGTCTTGGAGACGGCGTTATCGACGTTCTCCTGAAACGCCGATTGCATGAGCACGTGCCAGTCCGGAGTGACCTCGTGGGCGGTCACAAGGAGCTCGGCGATGCCGTTTGGAATGCCGGACACGTCGGTCGCAGGAACGCCCTCCAGCAGGGCCTCACGGACGCGGTCGTTGATCCAGCCGTCGCGCCGGCCGATTCTCTCGAGGAGCGGGTGTATCTGAATGAACTCCTGACCCTCCAGGGCGCTTCGGCGATGGGCAAGACTGTAGATCGGTTCGATGCCGCTACTGCAGCCGGCGATGATGCTGATGCTGCCCGTCGGTGCGATGGTCGTGCACGAGGCGTTGCGCATGGGCGAGCTATGCTCCGAGTCCCAAATGCTTCCTGCCCAGTTGGGGAAGCTGTCGCGTTCCTCGGCTAGCTGTGAACTAGCGTTGTGGGCGTGATCCTGGATGAAGCGGCTGACTCCCGACGCAAACCTTAGTGCAGCGTCACCGTCGTAGCGCATTCCCAGCAGGAACAACGCGTCGGCGAGGCCCATGACACCCAGCCCGACCTTACGGTTAGCGAGAGACAGTAATCGAATCTGCTCGGTCGGATAGTGCGTCAAGTCAACGACGTCATCCAGAAACCGGATAGAGAGCTGCACGGCGTTGCCAAGAGAATCCCAATCCATGCCCCCGGCGTCCTCGTCGACGAACGTGGCGAGATTGATCGAGCCGAGGTTGCACGCCTCGTTCGGGAGCAGCGGCATTTCGCCGCAAGGGTTGGTGGCCTCGATCCGGCCAAGCCCGGGCGTGGGGTTGTCCTCGTTAACACGGTCGATGAAGCAGACACCGGGTTCACCCGTCGCGTGAGCGTTGCAGCGGAGCACGATTGACCCGTGGCGGAGGAAGTGTAAAACGCGAGAGATGAAGCGAGGTATCCCATAAAGCCAGCGTGAAACGTGACTCGTGACGCTTCAAATGTCGCATTCCAAGCGTGAAACGTCACGGAGAACGCTTCAGACGCCGTATTCGAAGCGTCAAACGTGACGGACGAAGCTTCAAACGTCGCATTTGAGGCGTCAAATGCGACATTTGTGCCGATCTGCTTGACAATCGCGGCGAAAAGGAGTACGGCGAACCTCGATAGATACGGGAGATTCCGGTTATGGCTCGGTTTCCAAGCAAAGAAGCGGAGGTGTTCGCGCTGGCCCAGGAGATGATGAGCGGGCTGGCCGCCAACGCAGCCGTTTATCCCTCGCCGCCGGTCACCGTTGCGGAGCTGGGCACGGCATTCGGCGCGTATATGACGGCCAAGAATGTGGAGAAGTGCTGATGCGTCCCGAAGACATTCTTGAAATCCTGCGATCCGCGCCCTTTGAGCCGTTCCGGGTTTATCTGACGGATGGGGCGGTATACGAGATTCGGCATCCCGACATGGCCATCGTCCAGAGGTCAAAGGTGACCGTGGCGGTCCCGGGCCCAGCGGGACCCGATGGGCCGGCCGAACGTACCGTAAACTGCGCGCTGATTCACATCACGCGCACGGAACTTCTGAATGGCGAGAGCGAGCGCGGCTAGGCAGTTGCTTGGACAAGCTGATGAATTGGTGTTCTCGGTGAGGTCGGCGGTCAGTATGACGGTTGGTCAGGCGCGCACGCTCGAAGCCCCGCGCCAGGGCGACGGCTGGGTTTTCCTGGACTGGAAAGAGCCGGTGGACGGCGGCAAGGTCGCGGCGTACAAGATTGAGCGGCGTGAACGCCCCTCCGGCCCGTGGACGGATGCAGGCATGGCCATCGAGAGCGAAATTACCCTGTCGGGACAGGAGCGCGGCAAGGAATGGGAATACCGCGTCATCGCCGTCAACAAAACCGTTCAAGGCCAACCCAGCAACACCGTCATGGCCGTGCTGTGAGATCGGATAATGGGCGACTGTGGTTGGCGCGTGGGGCGGGTCGTGTGAACCTGGCGGGACGATTGCTGCCGGGCACGAGGTCGGGCTGATTGCTCACCGTCGCGCGTCGATCGAGTCGAGACCCCAAGTCTGAAGACTTGGGGCACCCGGGCAAACGGAGTTTGTACGAGAGAATCAAAGTTGCGGGCGTGTGGTTTTAGAACGTTCCCATCGGCGCGAGATCGCAGCCAGGAGAAGTAGCCATGTTCTTTCCCAAGGCTTCAAACGCCGCGAAAAACCCGAGTGACACGGTGGTGCTCTTGCACGACGACCCTCGTCTCCCAGCAACTCCGGTCATGGCGACCATTGGCCGCGCCAGCTTCCGATTGAATGACGAAGGGGGCGAGGAAACCAATCTCATCCCCCGGATGATCGAGGCGGGCATGAACATTGTGCGCATCAACCTCGCTCACGTTTATACCCTGGAAGACAAGCAGTGGGTCAGCAAGCTTCTGGAGGCAGTCAGCAGCGCTGCGCAAGAGGCCGGACGACCAGTTGCGGTGAGTGTAGATCTTGCAGGGCCCAAAATCCGGATTGGCCGCGTACGAACTCCGAACTCCGAAGGCGACGAGGGTTACGTCGAGTTTGCGGCGGAGGACCGGTGCGTACTTACTACCGATCCGGGTTTCGGCATCACGTCCGAGACGTATGGTGAGAAGACCAGCAAACTCTCCCTCAAGACCGATGGCATGCATATTTCGTAACAGATCAGCCGTCTGCAATGCAAGACAGGGCCGGGAGATGTTAAA
>CAZJTP010000244.1:0-5533 GCA_964548955.1 uncultured Phycisphaeraceae bacterium | reverse complement strand
GGTCGTGGTGGCAATCGTTGTTGGCGGCGTTTGGGCCGGTGTTCACGCGGCCCGGGTGGGTGCGGTTTGTGCAATGGGTGACGGGGATGGTGATGTGTTGGGAGGAACACACCATCACGCAGATTCTGATCTCCCTGGGTTTGGAGTCGCGTTGGCGAGCGAGTCGTAGGCCGTCGCCCAAGACACGCCGTCGCCGCCTGACGGCGCATCGTCATCGACGTATCGAATGCTCTGGGCCTGAGTTGATCCTGCCAACGTGACACTGAGAAACATACCGAATGTGATGCAGCGCGAACACATTTCCACACCTCCTTCGAAGTGACCGAGTGCGGTCAAGGGCGCCGTCTTTCCCACGTCCCCGTATCATATCCAGACATCGTCTTTGGTGCAAGGCGCAATCCGCAATCGCCAATCCCCAATAGGCACTGGCGGGCAAGCCGCCAGTGGCAACCGGCGTGACACACATCCGCGCGGGCTAAAGCGTTTTTCGATTTCACTTAGCGGTTTTGGGCTCTTGGAAGAAACGCTTGCCTCTCAGATTCCGCGCGGGCTCTGAGCCCGCGGCTTACCAATCAGAAACGCAAATCGAGCTACCGTTCCACGCGGACGACGTGGCGGCGTTCGAAGTCGTGTCGTAGAGTCGCCCTGCGATCCTTGAAGATCACAAGGCTCCGGTCGTACATGGGTATCACGTTGGCTGCCGGTGTTGCGGACTCACTGTTGGCATAGAGAACCGTCACACCACCACCCAGCACGCCGGGATGGGCAACCGTGCAGAGTACCGCGTAACCGTCGTCGGCATACGTGACGCCGTCAAACTCAAACGCCTCCTCCGTGAACCGCACCGGAAACTCGATCGCGGTTAAGAACCCGGCGACGTATGGATCGTGCACGGCCTCACCAAGGATCAGTGCACATCGCTCCGCAAGGGCCCCCTCTTCAATGTCTCCGACCGTCCGCGTGATCCGCTCATCCCCTTCCTCATCGAAGCTGGACTCGAAGATTGATTGCAATGTCTCGTAAGACTTGTGCACCTCACCGGCTGGAAACACCGTGACAAAGGCCGATCCATACCGCGTAGCACCCGTCGTCGGCACGACATCCTCAAGCGGAACCTTGCGGAAAACGTGGTGGTCCGGATCGACCTCGACACTGATCGGCACGACCTCGAGGGACACTGTAATCTCCTCCGATACGGTGCGAAGCGGTACTTCGATGTCCACGCTACCGCCGGCGTGAGTGACACACACGGGTACCTCCAGATCGAAGGCAGGCTCCCCTTGCGACAGGGCGAGTGTCAACGTCTGACCTGCGGAATCGTATTTCGCGCTCTCAATCGAGAGCATCGGCGCGCCGGCGCCGCGAACCCACTGCTGGAAGAATGTCTCGAGCGAGACACCGCTTGCCTCTTCGCAGACACGGCGAATGTCGTCCCAGTTGGCGTATTTCCCAACGTACTCGTCCGTGAACCTCCGCATGGCCGCCCAGAAGTTGTCCTGGCCGATCTTGCGGGCGAGCATGTGGAAGACCATTGCTCCCTTGTGGTATCCGATACCCCGGCCGCAGCCGTCATCGCGGTCAAACGTGCCCAGCGGTTTGTCGTCCTCGGGCTTCAGGCGGCTGAGGAACTGGGCGTAGTTGCGGCGTTTGCGGCGAGCGTCCTTTTCATTTCCGTCAAGGACATAGCCATAGTAGTTTGTCGCGTATGAGGTGATTGCTTCGCACCAGTTGCCGTCGTGCGGGTCGACGTGGATCCCGTTTCCCCACCAGGAGTGCAGCATCTCATGATCGATCATACCGTGCATGGTCTGCGACCGTCTGCCCATATGGATCACCGCCGAGCTGAGAAGAGTGAACGTGGGGAAAGCGAAACCGCTGCTGAAGAAGTTGTCGACGATGGCGTACTCACTTGCGGGGTAGGGGCCGACCAACGGCTCATACCGGTCCAGGTTGCGGCGCACCGCGTCCATTAACCCTTCGACGTGCCTGGCTTGGTCCGGTTTGAGGTGGAGGTTGATCACAGTGTCGTTGTGGTCGCCCCGATGAATCACGTGCGGACCACCGACGAGCACCATGCCGTCAAGGGGATAAGGACTACGCCAACCCAGCCGGCCGGACTGTTCGCTGAGAATCGGATCATGCTGAGCTCCCGCCTCAAGTTCGAGTCCGGGCACCGGATCCGCAATCAACACATAATCCGCCAGGATCGACCGGGCGTCGTCGTCCACTGCGGGCTCCGGATACCAGTATCCATCCGCAAGGTAGATCCCGTCTGTACCGACATGGGCCCGCATGGTGAAGTTGTGGATCTCGCCGGGCTTCTCACCGGCGGATACGTCCTGAAACAGCTCACCTTCGTAGTCCACGAGAAGCGTCAGTGCATCAACGGGCTGATTGAGGACAACGGCGTGCCTTTGCGGTGTGAAGTCGGCATCCTCATCATCCGGTTCCGTTTTCAAGGTGCCGCGATATTCGCCATCAACCCCAGCCGTCCGGACGTGCGTGATTGTCAAATCCGGGTGGAGCAGCAGCTCAAGCGTAACCGGCCGGTTCGCTGCGATCGCAGTATCGTCCGTGCGAACAAGATCTAGAACGGTGCTTCCGGTCAACCTGTGCGTGTTCGGGTCCATGTGCACCTCAATGCGATAGCGCTGGGCCTGCATCGAAAGGTGCGGCGGGGTCACGCAGCCTGTTTGGCCCGGTACAAGAATCAGGCCTGTCAGTAAGACAATGGCGAAGACGCGAGATTCAATTCGTTCGTCAAAAGTCATGAGGTTCCCTTTCCAAACTCAGATGCGGCGGTTCCAATACTCAAGGTAACCGCTTCTTTCGACCGATTGGTACTGAAATCAGGCTCGGACGCAAGGGGGACCGAGTGTGCCCAGGGCGATTTGCCGAAAAGAAGCCGCCCGGGGTGGCTTGTGGGCGGGCACGGATGCAGTATACTGCATGATTCTGACTGGAGCGAAACTCGTTATCGTGTGCCGGCGTTTCATTCGCCGGATGCCCTCCGGCGCACGTGAATTCGCGCGGGCTTCAAGCCCGCAGCTCAGTACACGGAAACGGGAAATGCTCTAGCTTTCAGGGTTATTGACCGGTAGTGAGGGGAATCCTTACGGCGGGCTGCCTCTGTGATCGTGCGGACGGTCGCGGCGCGAGAGAAACCGCCGAAAACGGTTGTGGTGCGACGATCGCATGGCGAAGGTCGATGCCATCGAAGTAGAAGGGGTTGTCTCGGCAGCGCTGCCGAACGCGATGTTTCGCGTGCGGGTAGATGTCGGCGACGAGAAGCACGACGTACTGGCCACCATCTCCGGTAAGATGCGGAAGTACTACATCCGGATCCTCCCGGGCGATACCGTACTCGTCGAGCTGTCGCCCTACGACCTGAGCCGCGGGCGCATCGTCTACCGCAGGTAGCATACAGCATCCGGAATCGTCCGTGACGATTCACGGTTCCGCATTCGCCGATCACAAGCCGTGCAACGACAGCATCGATATCAACCGCCGGAATCCGGCGCGCCGCCGCTGGTGATGGGCGTCCTCAACGTGACCCCCGATTCCTTCAGCGACGGGGGCGACCACCTCGCAACGGACGCCGCCATCGTGCAGGCCCTAGCCATGATCGCGGACGGTGCCAACATCATTGACGTAGGTCCGGAATCGACGCGGCCTGGGTCCCAACCCGTGCCGGCGGTTGGACAAATCGAGCGGGCGATCCCCATCATCGATGCCATTCGGGCAAAAGACGACCGTATCACGATTTCGATTGACACACGGCTGGCATCTGTTGCGAAAGCCGCCCTCGACGCGGGCGCAGATATCGTCAATGACATCTCCGCCCTGCGCGACGATCCGTCCATACTGGATTGCGTGGCGACGTCGGGTGCCGCGGTTGTTTTGATGCACATGCGAGGCCGTCCCGAAGACATGCAGGCGGGTGGCGGTCCGCGCTACGACGATGTCGTCGGCGAGATCGCCTCGTTTCTCGATCGGCGGAGAGACGTTGCGGTCGATTCGGGTATTGATCCTTCCCGCATCATCTTCGATCCGGGGATCGGATTCGGCAAACGCGTCGAGGACAACCTCATCATCCTACGACATCTCGACAGGCTTGTTGCTCTCGGGGCACCGGTGCTAATCGGCGCCTCCCGAAAGTCATTCATCGGACACGTTCTCGACATCGAAGACCCGAAACAGCGCGGAGCCGCTTCACTGGCGTGTGCCGTCATGGCCGTGATGGCTGGTGCGTCGATCATCCGAACACACGACGTTCGCGCAACGGTAGAAGCCGTCCGAATGCACTGGGCCATCACGCACGCCTGATCGTGACTAAGCGGTCTAACGTACGTCCGTATCTGCCTTGATTGCCGGGAATAACGCCTTTTCTCTGAATCACCATCATGAACTTATGTAAGACCGCTTAGAGCATTCTCCCTTTTTGTGTGTCGGGCGGACCCCCCTCTTTCCCCCCTTGGCAAGGGGGGATGAAATGGGGGTACGCTACACGAAATCGCAGTCTGCTCTAGCCCGCACCGCTCTGCGTCCAGGCAATTTCCTGTCCGATGTCCGCGGCAACAACGCGATCTTTCAGACTGCCGGGCAATGCAGCCTGGAAGGCATCCGCCGATTGCGCGAGCACGGGAAACGTCTTGTAGTGGATCGGGATGATCGCGGTCGGCTGCAGCATCTGGGCCGCAAGCGCCGCTCCCTTCGCACCCATCGTGTAGTAATCGCCGATGGGCAGAATGCAGACCTTCGGCTCAAAAAGCTGCGCGATCAGCCTCATGTCGCCAAAGACCTCCGTATCACCGGCGTGATAGACGGTGGCGAGGCCGTCAACGGCTACGACGACTCCGTTCGGCATCCCGGCGTAGATCGGCCCGTTAGCAGAATCGACACTCGAGGAATGAAACGCCTGTGTAAGTGACACACTGATGTCGCCGATGGTCTGTGTGCCGCCGGTGTTCATGCCACTGAACCGACCCTTACCGATCGACTTCTCGAGCACGTTGCACAACTCGAAGTTGGCGACCACAAGCGGATCAAACCGCTCGATGAGAGTCTGCACGTCACCCACATGATCGGTGTGGCCGTGAGTGAGGAAGATCATGTCGCAACGCGGCGGCTTCTTCAGCGCGTCGGGACAGGCCGGGTTATCCGCAAGCCACGGGTCGATCATGATGACCCGTTCATCGGGCAACACCAATCTGACGGCAGCGTGTCCGAACCAGGTAATCGTAACGCTCATATCGATAAATCTCCCATACAAGAACCGCAGCCGCGGGTCTCAGACGACGCGAGAGCGTAAGCTCCCTTCATTTGTAGTGCAGAATCAGTTGCCGGTCCAGCGCGGGGTGATACTGGCGGCTTGCCTTACCCGTATTTTGCCGAAGGACAACACTGGCAGCGAGCTGCCAGTGGTATCCAGCGACGAAGACCGATCAGTTTGACTTACCGGTTTCGGCCTTGATCTTCTCCAGCACCTCGCGATGCTCGGGGAACCGGCCGGTACTGTGCTTGCTCCAGATTC
>CAZJTP010000243.1:0-5635 GCA_964548955.1 uncultured Phycisphaeraceae bacterium | reverse complement strand
CGGACAACTCCCACCGTTACCCGACACCAACATTGCAAACGGCTGAAGAGTTACCCCCATACTTCAATCTCGTTGATCTCGTAACACACTTCCACCAACCCATCACACCGCAGATATCTGATCGAGTCCAGGCGACCGTCCCACTGTACCGGCTCCAGGGCTTTGAAACCCGTCCAAGTGATGTTGCCTGCCCAGGCGACGAGAGTCTTCGCCGTATTGAGAATCTTCAGCCGCTCAACCAATGTAATTTGAGGATTCGTAAAGCATCCCCACGCGTCTTCCCCGGGGCTCTGCGTCATCGAGGTCAGCGTGTTATCGTCAGTTGGACCCGACATCTCAATAATCAGAAACTTGTCGTCGTCATTGAGATTATCCTTTGTCAGCTGGCCCTCGAACCTCCAGACAAGCGCCGCATGCCCTCGAGCTGAAACCCCGATGAGTGTCCCCTCACGGTGCACCGCATTTGCGAGGTTTATCATGACGACGGTGGCGCTGACAGTGTCGGAGCACGTAGTCTGGCCGGTCGGGGCTACGTAGCGCAGATCGAGTTCGACGTCGCGCTCGGCGTCACTTGCCTCGATCCCCTCGAGCCAAATCCCGTCGAGCCCGAATTGCTGAAACTCCGCACGCTGCGCGGCGTCACTCAAATCCCAGGTCTTCACGGCGCTACCGGCTTGGAGCTCCGTCTGCTTCCAGCACGTGGACCAGAGCTTGACCTTCCCGACACCGCCGACGACCTCGAGCTCTACCGTTCCGAGTACCGGGACCGGATCGAGTGTGGGCAGAAGCTTCGAGAGGTTGTCCTCGTGTCGTACGTAGGTTTCGGTAAGATCGGGAACCGGGTCGCGTTCCCATGTTCCGTCGACGTTCATGGAGCCGTCCGCATCATCATCGTCCCAGTTGACGAGGATGTAGGCCCCCACGGCTTCCTCATCGTCCTCAGGAACCACGCCCCCCTGATGACAACCGGGATCCTCTTCCCCGTTGTCCAGATCGCTTCCACCGTTGTAGATAGCCAGGTCCGGCTTGACGACGGTCAGTTTGACAACGTCTTCACACTTCCCGCTGTTGTGGGTATAGGTCGCCTTGAGTTCCACGTCGCGCACAACGCTGCTTGTGTCATACCCTTCTACGTACAACGTCTTGGGAAGTTCCGATACATCCCAAGACTGGGGAAGCGTTACCGGAATGCTCCGGCTGGCGTACTCGTACAGCTTGATCTTCCAGCAGCCGGCCTCACAGGTCAATTCAACCGTAGCATCTGGGACACCCGTGGATGATATGTGCAGCTCCAGCAGATCATCCTCACCGGTGACGCAGTTCACAAAACGCTTACCATGCTTCGGGCGACCCGATCAATCACTCGCTTGCTGGAGGGCTTTGTCGATCACAGTCTGCACCTTCTCTGTAAGTGGCAACCTCTGGTAAGCTTTCAACATAGACTTTGCGCGGGCTCGTACGGTCTCCGGCTCGTTCTCTTCGTCATCAAGAATCGCCTCCAGAAGCTTCGCGTTTGCGAGAATTCGCGCCTCGCTTGGCTTCAATGCCTTCCACGTATCCTCATTCAGCTTCAGTTCACCCGCGCGGACCATTTCGCCGACAGGAACAACCGTGTGCGTACGTTCCCAGACCGCGTGGACGTTCGGATCGGCGCGAGTGATCTTACTGACGTTCATGCGCAGCGTTTGCCCAATGGTACTCATGGCTCCGGTTCGTAGAAGGTAATTATTCTCGCGCTCCGCTACTACTGCACTCAACGTCGCGAGAATCTCACCTTGGTGCGACTCGCCATACTTGGACAACCCGGCTGAGAGCCGCGTGTCACTGCCTGCGGAGAGAAGACGGACTATTGCACATCGCAGCCATGGTGATTCCTCCCTGTCGCCAACGATGCGCAGCAGCCTGCGCCCGCCCTCAATGCTTTGTACCTTTTCGAAGTAGTACTCGAGGCAGAACATGGTCCACAGTTTCCCGCATATGCCCGTTTCTCTTCTTGCGGAAAGGTGTTGGCCTCGGCGCAGGCCTGCCTGGCTGCTGTCAGCATCTCGTCCGCGGTCAGCGACTTCAGAAACTCAACCCGCTCCGGATTGCCCTTAATTGACTCCTGTTTCAGCAATTCCCGAAGCTGTGCCCAGGGAGCACTGATCTCCGGGGGTTTCTGCTCGACCTGTGCCAACAGCAACGAGACACCGAGTAACAAATGCAACTTCCCGATGATAGGTTACTTCCTTTAATTCCAACAGGAATACACAGATCCTGCCACTGGAATCTGAAAGAAGCATCGCCGGGGGTGTATGATCAGCCAGCAGCTTGCTGCAGGGCTTTTTCGACCTCGTCGTCCAGCCCGGTAAGTCTCGATCTACGCCAAATCTCCAGCCGGCGCCTCGCCTCCTTCCGAAGCTCCTCCGGTTCATTCTCGTCATCGGCGACTATCGCACCGAGAAGCTTAACGTACGCGATCGTGCGTGCTTCGACAGGCTCCAATGCTTTCATGGTCTCCTCGGTAAGGCTTACCTCACCCGACCGAACCAGTTCATTTGCACGGATTACCCTGCTCGTGTGCTTACGCTTTTCCTTCAACGTTTCGCGCATGTTTGGGTCGGATCTGATGATCTCGCTAACTTGCCTGCCAAGTCGTACTCCGAGGCATTGCATCGCCTCCTTCCGGACCATTGCATCGTCGTCTCGCCCCTTTAGTATATTCGTCAGTACTGCCGTCACCTTTGCCTCATTCTTGCTCACGTAGGCCTGGAACTCACCATCAAATGGCACATCAGTCTCCCACATACGCGAAATCATGGCTCGACGCAGCAGATGGGGCTCGGACTGATCACCAACGATCTTCAGAAGAGCCGCACCTCCCATGTCGCGATCGACCTTGTCGAAGTAGAAGCGCAGGCAGATTATGCAATGGAACTCCGCGACCGCCCACTTCGGAGCCTCACGGTACTCCTGTGTATCCTCTTGAACTTCCCGGCAAGCCTGGCGCGCCGCAGTCAACATTTCCTCTGTGCTAAGGGACTTCAGATATGTGTTCACGTCTTCAATCCGCTCACGGTACAGTAGGCGAATCTGCCCCCAGGGTGGAGGGGCTACCTTCTTGGGAACCTGAGCGCCGACGAACACGACTACCGCTATAAGCGAACAAACAGTCAAGAAAGTCTTCATGGGTTTCCTCCCTTCGATCCAACAGGAATGCACAAATCCTCGGGTTGGAACCTAGTATTGGCGTTTACCGGTGTAACGTGTCCACATTGCGTGGCCGGCATAAGTGTATCGTACCAATCATAAGGGACTATATCGTCAAAATCATTGTGCTCTTGAAGATTGTCGGGAAGCCCATTGGGCTCGTGATCCCAACCACCCATGACTTCATGGTAGGTCCATTCGTCGTTGTAATAGGTAATATCATAATGCACTGTCTGATTATCTGGAATCCTTACCATACCCCAGACCTCAATACCGTTGATCTCGTAACACACCTCAACTAGCCCATCACATCGCAACTCATCAATAGTGTTCAATTTCCCATCCCAATCCCTCTCTTCCTCCTCATTATTGTTCCCCAGCGCCGCGTTGAAAGCCGTGTATCCAACACCTGTGGCAACCAACGACTTAGCCGCCTGCAGTACCATAAGTCTTTGTGCGTACGTGATGACCAGGTTCGTGAAGCACCCGTATGGCGGGCGGCCTGGATCCTGCGTCATCGTAGTGAGATTGAACGAATCCGTCGGACCGGACATCTCGATGAGAAGATACTTCGTATCATCGTGCAGGTTTTCTCGCGTCAGCGGACCGAGGAACTTCCAGATGAGTGCCGCATGCCCGCGTTCTTCCTCTACCCCCCGTAGATGATCCCGATACACCGCATTTGCGAGGTTTATCATGACAACGGTGGCCTTGACAGTATCGGAGCACGTAGTCTGGCCGTTCGGGGACACATAGCGCATCTCGATCTCAACGTCGCGCTCGCCATCGCTCACAGCAATCCCTTCAATCCAAAGTGCATCAACGGCAAGCTGCTGAAACTCCCCTCGCTGCGCGGCATCACTCAAATCCCACGTCTTGACGGCCACACCGGTTTGCAGTTCCGTCTCCTTCCAGCACGTGGACCAGAGTGTCACCTTCCCGGCACCACCGACGACCTCGAGCTCGACCGTACCGACTCCCGGGACCAGATCGAGCGTGGGCAGAAGCTTCGAGAGGTTGTCCTCGTGTCGTACGTAGGTTTCGGTAAGATCGGGAACCGGGTCGCGTTCCCATGTTCCGTCGACGTTCATGGAGCCGTCCGCATCATCATCGTCCCAGTTGACGAGGATGTAGGCCCCCACGGCTTCCTCATCGTCCTCAGGAACCACGCCCCCCTGATGACAACCGGGATCCTCTTCCCCGTTGTCCAGATCGCTTCCACCGTTGTAGATAGCCAGGTCCGGCTTGACGACGGTCAGTTTGACAACATCCTCACACTGCCCGCTGTAATGGGTATAGATCGCCTTGAGTTCCACGTCGCGGACCATGTAGCTTGTGTCATACCCTTCGACGTACAACGTCTTGGGTAGTTCCGACACACTCCAAGACTGGGGAAGCGTTACCGGAATGCTCCGGCTGGCGTACTTGTACAGCTTGATCTTCCAGCAGCCGGCCTCACAGGTTAATTCAACCGCAGCCTCCGACTCACCCGTGGATGATATGTGCAGCTCCAGCAGATCATCCTCTCCGGAGACGGTCCCCGTGTCATCTTTATCCGCGACGCCGTTATCGTTGTCGTCATCGTCATTGAGACACAGAAAACCTCCCGGATTGATCTCCTCTGCGTCCGACACGGCCCCAAAGTCCAGATCGACCAGCCCCCCGACGGTAACGGTACCCGTGGCGGTGCATAGCGTCTCGCTGTCTGACCCGATCCCCTCAAGATTAATGCTGATCGGTCCGGGCGGGGCATCGTCGTCGATTGAGACGTTAATCACCCTGGTGTCCGGCTTTCCGGTGCACCGGAAATGCCTGCTACCCACGGACGCATGGTCCGGTTGTGGCTCAACCGCCCGAACAAGCACGTTCCAGCACTCCGGATCATGCGCCGGACCACACACTACAGTTACCTCCAGACGCGCTATACCCCCCGGACATGCCGTTGCCGGCTCTACCTTTGTGATCGAGCATGTCTCGAGGAGGCACGAGTGATTGATACACCAGCCGTCCGGGCATTGCGTGCAATCGGCCTTGTCTGGGTAAGTGCAGACACCGTCCTCACAAATGTTGTGGGTACACGGATCGCCATCGTCATCGCATTCAGCGCCGTCGTTGCCCGGCGGGTGCGTGCAGACACCGTCCTCACAAATGTCCTCGGTACACGGGTCCTCGTCATCGCAGCACACGCCCTCGCAGCATTCACCGGCACAGCATTGCCCGTCGCAGCAGTTCTGCCCGGGACATCTGTCGGGATGCGTGCACGCCCCACCGTAGCACACATCATCTGTGCACGGATCGCTATCGTCGCAGTTGACTCCACAGCACGGATTGTCCGGGTTACAGCATGGGTTGGGATTCCCACAGCACGGGTCGTTGATGTTACAACACGGGTCGGGGCTTCCGCAGCACGGATTGTCATCGTTGCAGCAACGGTTCGAGTTCCCAC
>CAZJTP010000242.1:0-5657 GCA_964548955.1 uncultured Phycisphaeraceae bacterium | reverse complement strand
CCGAGAATCAGATCGGCGGTGTGACCGGCCAGATAACCACCTGGCGACCCGTGCACCGTCATGTAATGGAGCGACTTGCCCTAGCCGGGCCCAAGATCTTCGTGTCGGATTATGTCTTCCGCACGCCACAGCCGGGTGATGCTGATCTCGTAGCAGGCATTGAAACGCTGGAAGCCGCCGGCATACCGGTTGTTCTTGCCGCGCGGGAATATGACGAGTTCGGCACACCTGACTTGAGCCCCGGCATCACGGGGCCGTTGTCTAACCGTCTTCGCCACGGGGCGGATGTCGCTCGCAACATGGTTGAGCGCCCTGGCGAGTTCATAATG
Organism: uncultured Phycisphaeraceae bacterium; assembly: GCA_964548955.1. Lineage (GTDB taxonomy): Bacteria > Planctomycetota > Phycisphaerae > UBA1845 > UBA1845. The sequence goes on along the minus strand of CAZJTP010000242.1, from coordinate 5,328 downwards.
GCGATCCGACGAGGAAAGCAGGGGAAGTATGTTGTCGTGCCTGGTCTGCCTCTGGTCACACTGGCAGCATTAAGGCACACTCAAGCCCGCCTCGAACTCGATTGGCCCGAGCGCGATGAACCACTCAACCTGCTCTATGAAATTCAGCCCGGAGCATACCTGAGGGAGCGCGACCGACTCGAACTCAGCAGAGCGTTCAAGGCAAAACGCACGCAGAGTTCCGTTCGCGCCGGCGATCTCCTGGGCTGCAAGATATTTGACCTGGACCCGCCGCAGCGTTGGGAGACACGCGTTGTTCCGTTTGAGTACTTGCTCACGGCTCCGGACGATGAACTTGCAAGATTGGTCTCTGATAAGGTCCTTATTGTAGGTGATCACCGCACACCAGGATTTGGATTCCCGGGTGATCGCCACAAAGTCCTATTCGACGGGTCCGTCGTTGAAAACGTGCCCGGCTGCTACCTGCTAGCTGAGGCGATCGCCGGCCTACTGGACGGACGCCATGTGAGGTGCGTTGTCCCGTTGCCGCCGACAACGCTTCTATCTATGCTTTTGTTGGCCATCGTTGGGTGCCCGCTGGCGATGGCCTTTGTTAAACGCGAGGTGTCATACGTGGGGCACATTAGGCACCTGCTTGGGTGGACTGTGCTTCTCGTCTTGTCGGTCTCGGGCTTTTTCGCCCTCATAACAACGCGCGACTATCTCACCATTCATCTCGGTATGGCTACGTTCGCATTGCTGGCACCGATGTGTGCCTTGTCCGTGCTCAGAGCGCGCCGGTTGGCTGTCGCGGCCGAGGACTGTGAGTCGGCGACGCACAGGACGATTGCACAGACGGTGTTGGGGGGGTTCCCGGCATTCTGGGAACTATTCGCGTGTCTTCTGCCGACGGAGGTCCGCAGGCGTTATTGGCTCCCCGCACACTACGACCTGATCGTGGAATATGCAGATTACATTGGGCGCTATCAGGGACGATGGGTGCGCAAGTGGTTGTGCGTCTGTTTCACGTTTCGAACGATTCTTCTGGTAGTAGAGTCCTTGACCGCACTGTGCGCGGGGGAGTTGCAGAAGTTTCGTCAGTGTATTTCTGGTTACGGGTCAGGGAAAGGGCAGACTCATTTTCACGGTTGGGTACGCACCTCATTGATATATGGATGGGCATCTATGTTGATTTACATCCTGATATCGTGGCTGATGAGGTAGCGGGCTCTTCTCATCGCTAGAACAGTGAGGACGGGCGGAGGATGCCTGTCACGTTCGAAGCGGTGCCGTACCACAGGTTCTGGCCGCGCTGCGGAACGCCTCACTGTGTCTGCTTTAGGCGGCTGGACGGACCAACATCGCCGCTGCCCTCAGACGCCCCGCCGCCAAACCCTGCAAAGCCCCGGTCCTCATCCGAGCATCACCCGAGAATTGAACGGCCCTGACGTGCCGATAATGGGGGTTGAAGCGGTCCGAACTCGGTGTATAATGGTTTGGTGTGTCTCTTTGAGCCCGGATTGACTAGGAAGTCCGCCATGAGGAAAGGCATTCATCCAGAGTATATCGATTGCACGGTCCGCTGCGGTTGTGGTGCAACCTGGCAGACGCGGAGCACCGTCCCCGAGATCAAGATCGAGATTTGCTCCTCGTGTCACCCGTTCTTCCGGGGCGGCGAGAGGAAGTTTGTGGACACGCTCGGCCGGGTTGACCGCTTCACGAAGAAGTTCGGCAGCGATTACTTCAAATCCGCTGACAAGAAGAAGCCGAAAACCAAGAGGCGTTAGCTGCGTTAAGCGATGAGGCGAGGACCACGCGCGTCGGCCCGAAGGCGGCCATACGCGTGGTTTTTTGTGTGCGTAGCGCGCTTGCCACGAAGCGGGATTGTACGATTCTTATCACACTCAAAAGACGACGGCGGGAGACGCTGTACCAATGGCCCAGGAAGTCAACGAGAGGTTGATTGCGAAGCTACAGGAGCTCAACGAGCGGTACGACGCGCTTAATGAGGAGCTTGTCGATCCAGCCGTCACCGGCAACCCGGCCAGGAGCATCGCCATCGCCAAGGAGCTCGGGCGCTTGCGTCGGGTGATCGATCCTTTCAAGGAGTTTTGCAGGATGCGCAGCGGCCTGGAGGACGCCCGCGCAATTGCGATTGACAGATCCCAGGACCCGGAACTGCGTGAACTCGCCGGGACGGAGATCGAGACGCTTCAGCCAACTCATGATGCCATGATCGAGTTACTGAAGTCACTGATCGTCACCGACGAGGACGCCGCGATCGGCTCCGTGATCCTCGAAATCCGCGCGGGCACCGGCGGGGCTGAGGCGGCGCTGTTCGCCCGCGACCTGTACGATATGTACGTGCGTTTCTGCGAGAAGAGGGGATTTGCGGTCGAGGTCCTCGATCAGAGCGGATCGGAGATGGGGGGATTCAAAGATGTCGTCCTGAATATCAAGGGCCCGGAGGTCTATTGCGTGCTCGGCTACGAGGGCGGCGGGCATCGCGTGCAGCGGGTTCCCGTGACCGAGTCCCAGGGACGAATTCACACTTCGGCTGCGACCGTGGCTGTCCTGCCCGAGCCGGAGGAGATCAACATCGACGTGAACTGGGACGCCGACGTCGAGGAGTATGTTTCGCGCGCGGGAGGACCCGGCGGTCAAAATGTCAACAAGGTGTCATCCGCCATCCGGCTCGTTCACAAGGAAACGGGAATCACCGTGTCCATGCGGGACGAGAAAAGCCAGCACAAGAACCGCGCCAAAGGCCGCCGCATCCTTTTGACCCGCCTGTACAACCACTATCACCGGGCCAGCACAGCTAAGCGTGACAGCGCCCGCAAGACTATGATCGGCAGCGGCGACCGGTCCCAACGGATTCGAACCTACAACTTCCCGCAAAACCGCGTCACAGACCACCGCATCAACCTGGACCTGTACAGCCTGAACAAAATCATCCAGGGTGAACTAGACGAACTGGTTGAAGCGCTTCAGACCTACGACAAGGAACATCGGCTGAGGAACCTCTAACGCAGCACGTACCCCGAACCTCTCATCTTCCGAAGACCTGCCAACCCATACAGCACACCCCGTTAGCAAGTGCTATCTCACGCATCGCATTTGACGGTACCCCTAAGTGTTGTCTAACATGCCCGTTTTGGCGACGTGGTCGAATGTCCCAACGCTATTGGCAGGCTTGGACGCCTTTATGGCTCAAGATTTGTCCCATTGGGTGCTATCGCTTCGCGGGCGGCGCGTACTGCTCGTCGGCGATCTGATTCTGGATCGCTACCTTTACGGTGACGCAGAACGTATAAGCCCGGAAGCACCGGTCCCCGTTCTCCGCACCGTCGATCGTCGTGAAGCCGTCGGTGGCAGTGCGAATGTTGCGGCGTGCCTGGGCGCCTTAGGGTGCGATGTAATCTGCTGCGGGGTGATCGGCCGGGACGGGAATGGGGAGACGCTCAAGCGTCTTCTGGAGGAGATCGGTGTTGACACAACGGGTGTGATGCCCCTGCCGGATCGTCCGACGACCACGAAGACGCGGCTGGTCGGTCTTGCGCAGCACCGACACCGGCAGCAGCTCCTGCGCGTCGACGAGGAGGATACGAGTTCCTTGCCCGATAGCACGGCGGAATCGCTTGCGAAACGCGCCTGCGAACTGGTATCAGACGCCGAAGTCGTCTGCATCGAGGACTACGACAAAGGTGTTGTCACCGAGACGCTGGTGCAGGCTGTCATTCGCGAAGCGAAAAGGCATGATTGTCCGGTGCTGGTCGACCCGGCCCGGCTGCGCGACTATGACCGCTATCGTGGTGCCGGCATTGTGACGCCGAACCGCGACGAGCTGTCGATCGCCGCCGGACATCGTTTCGAATCGCTTGAGGCGTTGGCCGCCGCCGCGCGGGACGTGCTTGACACATTCGACATCGGGGCGATCGTTGCTACGGTTGATCGTGAAGGGGCGGTTCTGGTGGAGAGGGATAAGGGGTGGCGCCACCTGTCGACCGTGCCCCGCAGCGTATATGACAACACCGGGGCTGGTGACGCGGTTCTGGCAATGCTGGCGGCCGCCGTCGCAGCCGGCGCCGATCTGGAGAGCGCGGCACGACTGGCCAATGTCGCCGGCGGGCTCGAGGTGGAGAGGTTCGGGTGTGTGCCCATCACGGCCGACGAAATCCTCGCCGAGATACGATTGGAAGATCGTCTGCGCAACGGCAAGCTTCGCACCGTGGATGAACTCGTGGCGGAGCTGCAGCTTCGCCGCGATCGCGGTGAGACCGTGGCGTTCACGAACGGCTGTTTCGACATCCTGCACGCCGGGCATGTGGAGTTGTTGAAACGATGCCGCCGGGAGGCGTCGTTGCTCGTCATCGGCCTTAACCAGGATGCTTCGGTCCGCGCCCTGAGCAAAGGCAACGATAGGCCGATCAACACATTTGAGGATCGGGCGGTGGTTCTATCCGCTCTCGAATCCGTCGACTATATTGTCGGTTTCGACGAGCCGGACCCGGAATCGCTGATCCGCAAGATCAGACCGGACGTGCTGATCAAGGGTGAGGACTGGACGGACAAGGGCGTGGTCGGGCAAGAGTTCATCGAGTCGATCGGCGGTCGCGTTGTTTTGCTGCCTCTGGTCGAGGGTCTGAGCACGACGAAACTGATCGAGCGGATTCGTGGAGGGGTGTCGTAGCGTCGTGGCCGATTCGATGAAGAGCCAGATAGAAGAGCACCAGCGTGTCGTCGCAGCCGCTGCAGAGCGGGTCGAGCTGTTTGAGCGGATAGCCGATCGCATCATCGCCTGCTTCAAGACGGGCGGTAAGCTGTATGTGTTTGGCAACGGCGGCAGCGCCGCAGATGCTCAGCACATCGCCGCGGAACTCGTCGGCCGGTTCAAGCAGGATCGCAAGGCCCTGCCCGCCATAGCACTCACCACCGACACGTCGATCCTGACGGCTGTGACTAACGACATCGGGGGTGAGCACAACTTCGCCCGGCAGGTCGAGGCCCTGGTGACGGATCGTGACATCGTCTGGGCACTCAGCGTGTCGGGCCGATCACCCAACGTCATCCGGGCGATGGAGGCTGCCGGGAGAATCGGCGCCTTTGGAATCGGCTTCACGGGACGCTTAGGTGCGCGGCTTGCGGACATGTGTGACCTTTGTTTCCAGGTCGACCATGACACGAGCGACCGCGTGCAGGAAATCCACCAGCTCGCCTATCATCTGATCTGCGATCGAATCGAGCAGGGCTTCCTGTGATGATCCCCTGGTGCGTATCGCTGCGGAACCACGGATTTCACACAACATTCCATCAACCCTTCGTAGGGTCCGAAAACTCCTACGTCCG
>CAZJTP010000241.1:0-5758 GCA_964548955.1 uncultured Phycisphaeraceae bacterium | reverse complement strand
CGTCATGCGAGACGCGCAACTTGTGTGTTTACAGGGAGACCAGCTACGGAAGCCGGTTTCGCCGTTTGCACAACGGTGGTTGTTCGAGACGGACGTGCGCATTGCGCTATGCAACCCACCATCACGTCACAGTCGGTCCCCATCACCGGAATACCCACGTATGCACCGTGGACGACGTGATCGGCGGGTTCCATGATATGACGTAAACCGATCACAGGCCTCGTGTGTTGTCGATTCGAAGCGAGCGCTCTCACGAGGCCGGTGAGAGGCAATGTCACAAGTGCTTATCTGACAGCGAGTACGGAGTATTCGGGATGGACAGGCACGACACACTACGGCTTGGTCTGTGTTGAGAGCAAATCGACGAAATGTTGTTGAATGACGTTGAGTGTCGGCCCATCGCCATCGTAAACCGAATACCAGCCCGCAGTCTCATGCGGTGGGTCACCGACTCGCGATTCGCCAGGACGGCTCGCACCGGACCATACCCAGATGTTCGAACCGGCCGCTGGACCGTCCAACGTAGCGGACTCAAGCACACATCCATACATCGTAGTGAAGAAACGATCGCGCAGCGTTGTCGAGGAGCGCGGATCATGGCAATCATGCAGGGGATGCCAGTCGCGGGCCAGACCGAATTCCTCCAGGACCAGCGGCTTGCGAAGATCGCGCGCCACAGCCTCATGCCGACGAAAATAGTCACGCGCGTGCGCTTCAGCCGTTTGGTATGTGTCCAGATGCGTCGGATCGTACCAGCCCCAGTTCTGTGGCCAGATGTGAATGGTGGCGTAGTCGATGTAGTCGCCCCGATGGGTCATGACAAAGTCGCCTCCGACTTCACCTTCCGAGCCGGTCGTGACCATATGATTCTGATCGAGCGACTTAATGTATTGTGCCGTGTCGTTAATCCAGGACTGAGGATAATACCGCGGCTCGTTGGCGAGTTCCCACGCGAAGATGGTCGGGTCATCCCGATAGCGACGTTTCGTGTAGCGATTCACGCGTTCAATGATCGTCTTGACGTGATCGCGAAACCATATTTGGCATTCTTCGCAATCGTAGAACCGTGCTGCGTAATTGCAAAATTCGCGCCAATGATGCGTGGCTGGATAGGGGATGTCGCTACCGTCGTGCCAGGACACGTATTGCGCCATGCCGCCGCTCCACTCCCAAAAGTTGGTCAACGCGACGACTGCATGCATGCGCCTGCGTCCGAGTTCCGCGACGAGGAAGTCTAATCCGTCTAGTATGGCATCGTTGTATGTGCCCGGCGTGGTCATCAACGCCGGCGTGACGCGGTACGGCGCGGTGTTCGGCCCTTCAAACGCGGCAAGAATGCGTAGGTTGGAAACACCACGCAGCTGCAAATGATCTAATTCGTTTTGAAGACGTGTCCGGTCGCCAAGCGGCGGTGGCGCGCCCAAGTAAACCGCCTGCCAGAAGTTTACGCCGACGAATCGATGTATTCGATCCCTGATCCTAAACTGTCCTGATTCGACGCGAACAAAGGGATTGACTGCGCAGCCCATGCCAAATGAGCCCACGAAGAGCGTCGCGAGTATATTTGCTGCCAAGAGCCTCATTTTTCCTCGTTGGTTACCCCTGTTATCACGGTTTGGCACGTCCATATGAGGTGAGGATCATACGTGGACAAGTCGTGCTCGATACAGCGACCATTCGCAAGCACCATCGCGGGCGCCGTAATAACCGACGAATTGAACAGCGTCCACTGCAGGTCTAGTTCCCGTGGGAAATCGTGTGATGGATATTCCGTTGTCATCCGAACCCTCGACGTCCTGGCGCTTAGACGTCGAGGCAAGTGCGCTGCATCGCCGCCGGGCTCGCCAACGTCGGGATACTCGATTCCGACGGCTTACCATGTGCAACATAGGACAACGGTGGTCCAACATGTCATCGCTCTTGATGCGCTAGTCTGCTGCATGGATATCGATTTCCGTGAAGAACGTCCCGAGCCCCATATCTTCGACTACCCAAAGCAGATAGCGGTAGGGTCCGATCGTCCCATCCTTGCTGCCAATGGACGATCCGTGCACACCGCCCTCACCGAGTTCCTTGGTGTTGACCACCGCGAGCAACGCCCATCCCTCGTGCGTGTCCTTTGCGATGTCCGGATCCGGCATGACATCATCGTTGGATCCCCATACGGAGAAGTACTGCGGTGCACGGTTGCTACGATGCCACGAATATGTATTGATTCGTGCCAATTTCAAGCTTTGCCCAAGGTCTGTGAAAAAGCGGCCTGCGTTGTCATACCAGACACACCGACGTGTGTCGTCATCGTCCCGCGCCGCCTCGCCATCATTCAGGCGAGGCAACAGATCACTCACCGCGCCAGAACCGGAATGAGGTCTGTACTCACCGTTGCCGTCGAAATACGAGAAATGAACGCCGTTGCCCGACGCCTGATCCGCGAAGTCGTTTGGTACCGGAGCCCCCATGGATAGAGCGGCGAAGCTCTCCTGCCGGTCGATGATTGCCTCGGCGGTGGCAATCGCATCTTCAAAAATAGGCGACGGTGTAGGCGGATACACATATCGAAACTCGATTGGCTCTCTGCCGGAGAAGTCGTCATACAATGGTGCGGCCGGGCGAATCGCGTCATTGCGGTTTCTCGCCACAGTCATCGCAAATACTTTGATCTTCTCGTTTTTCGGAAGCGTGACTGTATTCGCGCCGGTCGGCAGGTCGATACCGTATTTGAAGAGATAACTATAGCGATAGGCTTCGTTGCCGCGCTCCGGGTGGTGGCGGTGTGAACAGAACCAGGCAATGTTGTCGCGTTTGATGAATCCTGGTTCTATACCGATCACTTGTCCGTCACAGCGGTGATCGGCTTCCCCGAATTCCCGATTCCAAATGCGGTTATCCCATTGGCCGACAAAGCCGGTCCATTTCTGAATCGTCAGTTCGTGGGGCTTGTCATCAACCAAAAACCGGCCGGTCGTACCTTCCGTTGCCGAAGCCAGCAGATACAAACGGTTGTAGTCGCCCGGCGGCAGCGCAATCGTCTGCTCCGTACAGCCGAGTGCGTTCGTCTGACCGGCCGCCGTCGCACCAAGGTTGAACACGATACCCTCGCTTGTGATCGTGCGCGGCAACATCTCCGCCGGGATGGATCGGCCACCATTATCCATACGACCGTCCGTGCGGTCACCGTCCGCCGTTATGACGTCCTCGTTGTATGGCAGCGCGATCGTCTTGCATGACGGCGGTGCTATACGCGCCGGAGACGACGGTGCGACGCGGACAGCGAAACTGCGTGGGCTGTACGGCGAGAGATCGCAATGCAGACTACCGTTCCTGATGACGGCGTCGCCGATTCGCCTTTCCTGCCCGTCCACCTCGTAGGCCTCGACGATTCCGGCGTGAAGCGACAGCTGGACATTCTCAGCAGGCCGTCCCCAAAGTTCCTGCAAACGAACGATGAGCATGTCTCCATGTTCCGCTCGTTTCACCGCGCGCGCATCCACTTGGTCGGTGTTGAGATTCATGAAGGATAATGAACGACCCAGCGGACCGTCATGTTTTTCCGTGTGAAACACGGCAAGCGGCTGATTCAAACGTCGCCCCTGCCACTCACTCCGCCCGAGGCGCCAGTCTCCGCGGTGGGCGTAGAGCGCGTAGGTCATGTCGTGAATCCCCCAGTCTTGGCTGTGCTGATCGAGGTAGCTGTGGCGGACGCCCGGCGTATAGAGGAGCGTCAGGCGTAACTCATTATCCCCCGGCTTGTCCGAGCCAAACTTGCAGTCCTCCAGGATGGAGACGCCGTACTCACCCGACCGGTCCGTCAGATCGAACCACTCGTGAGAAGGCACCTCATACTTGGTCGGCTCGTTGTTACCGCGGTCGATGGTCCCCATACCCAAGTTGTATGTGGCCTTGGGGTTCGACGCGACGAGCGGAAACGACGCCTTCAGTGCACACTCGGTGGACTGCCAGTCCACTACCGTTTTGAATTCCACACGTTGACCGGCCGATCCGCGCGACAAGCGAATCTGCTGTGTGATAATCGAGCCACGCGCACGGCGCTCCACCTCCAGCGCAACGCGCACTGGACCTTTCTCCACGATTCTGATCTTGGCTGGACCCTTCACATAATCGATGGGCGCATGTTGCCGGTCCGACCAATCCATGTTCCAAGCGGGCCAGTAGGCGGGGCGCTCATAAGTAAATACCAATCGCGCCGGCGCGGCCAGCAACTCGCGATGCGTGTCTGTGTCCACAATGCTTGCCAAATCGCCGTTCTTGTTAAGGGAGATGCGGTAGTGCTCGTTTCCCAACGAATCTTCAGTAATGCGAAGCGCCGTCTTGTCGCGATACGGTGTTGGACTCGGCTTTACTTCGAAGACGGACAGCGACACCGGCGGTACGCGCGGCGAAAATAGAACGGTCACGCTGTGCGGGGATCGGCCGGTCAACTGTGACGGCACCTCCTCGCCGTGTGCGTCGAACACGCGAACTGCGATCGGCGCCTCTTTGAACACCACCGTCGCCTCCACAAGATCCTCTCGACCGATAGAAAGCGGATTGTAGACGATCAATGGTCGTCCCACGGTACTCGTGTCCATTGCCCGCGCGATAGCACCGACGGAATCCGTCAGTACGGTCGCGAATCCGTTCGCCGCTACAATCTCGTCATTCCACGAGAAGGTATAGGCTCGCGGAATGCTTGTACCCGGCAGGATGTCATGCATCTGATTTGCCAATAAGCGTTCCCAAGACCGATTAAGCTTCTCGAGCGGATACGCGGCGCCGCCGAGCCAGTCGGCAATCACCGCGGCGCGCTCGGCCGCGTCGGCGAGGATCTCGTTCTTGCGGTTCCACCGCTTCATGTAGGCCTGCGAAGTCAGCGTTCCCGCGGAATGCTCCGTCAGCAGCAGATCACCGCGATAGCGCGGCAGGTGCGCACGTTGTTCATCGGTGATGTCCTTGTACATCTGATCCGATGAAACGAGGGCCACGCGGATCTTTCCATCTGGATTGCCGATACTGGCGAGGTAATTGGCCACATCCTCTTCCCGAGGCGCTCCGCCCTGATCACCCACGCCGTAGTAGTGGTAGTCGGCCCATACGCCGTACTTGCGCCCGTTTGTAAGAACCCGCTTAACCCATTCCGGATTCGTATCGACACGGCCTTCGATGGCACCCACGTAGGCACCCGGATCAAATGCTGCGATCACCGAACGCCCATCGAGTCCTTCCCACAAACCGATCTTGAAGGGAATGCCCTTGGCCGACCCCCAGGTGAGCTTCTGCGTGGAGAAGCCCTTCAATCCGCAGTGTGCCCAGATCGAAGGCATGGACGCTTGAAAACCGAAGCAGTCCGGCAGCATGAAGTCGACGCTCTCCTTGCCGAACTCAGACCGGAAGTAGCCGTTTCCGTACAGCACCTGGCGTATCACGGCCTCCGCCGACGGAACATTGACATCGCCTTCGTCCACCGACGACCCGGAGACGAACCAGCGCCCGTCGTCGATGTAGCGCTTCAGCCTCTCGTACCTCTTAGGATAGTACTCCTTCATCATCCGGTATCGGGCGGAGCCCGTAAAATTGAAGACATAGCCGGGATACTTCTCGAATCGCTCGAAGTTGTGATCCAACGTGTCACGAATGAACCGATCGATGGTCGTCGTAAAGTCCCACCGCCACTGCGTGTCGAGGTGCGCGTAGCCGACGCAGTACAGGACTTTGTCCTTGGACAGGTCGAACATACGCTCGCTGGTGGATTCGGCAATCG
>CAZJTP010000240.1:0-5791 GCA_964548955.1 uncultured Phycisphaeraceae bacterium | reverse complement strand
GCGAGTTGGACATCTACGTCGAATACACGGGCACGGCGCTCCTCAATGTGCTGAAACACGAGGTCCGTACCAACGCGGATGACGTGTACCAGATCGTCGCGAAGGCATACCGGGAGCGATTCGAACTGGTATGGCTGCCGCCGATGGGGTTCAACAATACTTACGCCATTACGGTACGCGCCGGGCACGCTGACGAGCACGGTTGGCAGACGATCGGCGACCTCGCCGATGTCGCGGGGCAGCTATCCGCTGGATTCACCGCAGAGTTTATGGAACGCCCGGATGGCTACCCCGGCCTTCGCCGTGCGTATGGCTTTGACTTCGGACAAACCGCCGACTTGGACCCTGGCCTGATGTACCAGGCGCTGGCGGACGGGCAGGTCGACGTGATCTGCGCGTTTGCTACGGACGGACGCATCGCGGCGTACAAGTTGAAGGTCCTACACGACGATCGCTCATTCTTTCCTCCTTACGACGCAGCCCCGGTAATCCGACATGCCTTGCTGCACGACCACCCTGAGATTCGCGACGTGCTGGCCGTCTTGGCTGGGACCATCGACGATCGCACCATGCGCAGGCTCAACCACACCGTAGATGAGCTGAAGAGTACACCGGCGAAGGTGGCGCGCGATTGGATCGAATCGCGAGGCGCGGATAGTCCGCACCGGACGTCCGGTCGAGCGGATGTGCCAATAGACGGCACTGTCAGCATTTGGGCCATGGTCGCGACGCGGCGGGCGGAGTTGTGGCAAAAGGTGATCGAGCACCTCGCCCTGACAGCCCTAGCGATGGTGATCGCCGTCTTGATCGGCGTTCCGACGGGCATCCTCATTCACCGTCACCGCGCTGCGGCGCCCCTCGTACTGAGTGCGACGGAAATCATGCAGACCATCCCGAGCCTGGCGATGCTGGCTTTCCTCTTTGCGGTCTACGGTATCCTCGGCGCGACTCCGGCCGTCACCGCTCTTGTGCTCTACGCGCTACTGCCGATTGTGGTGAACACCTTTACCGGATTGAAGGAGTTGTCCCCCGAGATCATCGAGGCCGCCGATGGCGTGGGCATGTCCGGCGGGCAGCGACTCTGGATGGTCGAGTTGCCGCTGGCGCTGCCTATTATCGTGGCCGGCATCCGTACATCGACGGTCTGGACCGTCGGCATCGCCACGCTCTCGACGTACATCGGCGCTGGTGGCCTGGGCGACTTCATCAGCCGAGGACTAGCCCGAAATGACCCACGGCTAACACTGCTTGGTGCCGTCCCAGCGGCTGTTATGGCGGTGATACTCAGTTTGGCCATCCGGCTCGTCGAGCGACATTTGCGACAGGCTTAGCAGAAGACGAGAGAAGTCCAACAAAAGGCGGCAGCAGGTAACCGTAGGAGAATCCCCGAGTCTTCAACGCATTCGCGTGCCCCACCGCACGACGAGCCTGATAACAACCGCAACATAAGCCTGATACCCGGGCGGAACCGCCCTGCTCCGCCACGCAGTAGGCCCATCCGATAACTTCCGAGAGAATCACTGGCCGTTGGACGGTGCCCAGGATTATCCTGTTCTCCGCTGCACCCGAACCTAAGGCGCACCCACGAGCAGCGCCGGGGCGCCGGACAATGCCGACGGCGTTAAACATGCGTCCGTGCCGGTGGAATCAGCGGCGTTGCACCGTAGCGTGAGAACGGGCAAACGCTCCGGACACGCCATCACGCGTGTCGGGCCAACGTTGGCCTGGGATTCGTCGGTTGGGTAAAGCGCAAAACCTCCTGAGACCGCATAAAACCCGGAGCTCAATTCAGACGCTTACCGCTTTCGTCCGCGGCGAACACATGGGCATGCGAGATGTCCATACTAAGCTTGACCCGATCCCCGGGCGATATGATCGTATCCGGTGGTACTCGTGACACGATATTGGCACCACCGGCTGCGGCCAGATGAACGTGGATGCTGTCCCCGAGCGGCTCTACCACAAGGACGGTCGCCTCTCCCATCGCAGCGTAATCTTTGCACCGGTCGATTGAACGACCTTGCACCACCGTCCGATCCGCATCGTCTAGAGCGTTTTCCGTTTTTGTACAGCGAGCCGCGGACTTTAGCCCGCGCGGATTCTCCTTCGTCAAGGAGTGTTCAGTGTCCACAATTCCACTACACAAAAGCGAAGAACTCTGTAAGCGCAGATGCTCCGGCCGCACACCGAGTACGACGGTCCGGCCACAACAGGATTTGAGCTTGTCCGCCGAGTCCGGCGGCATTACCACTCGGCCAATATCTCCGACAAAACAGACCGTCCCGCCGTCGCCCTCCAACCGGCCTTGCAGGAAGTTCATCGGCGGGGTGCCGATAAAGCCGGCGACGAACCGGTTGACCGGGCGGTTGTAGACCGCAAGCGGCGCGCCGCACTGCTGGATGCGGCCGTCTTTGAGAATGACGATGCGGCTGCCCAACGTCATGGCCTCTTCCTGATCATGCGTTACGTAGATCATGGTCGTTGCCAGGTTGCGGTGCAGGCTTTTGAGTTCGGTCCGCATGTGAACCCGAAGCCTGGCGTCGAGATTGGACAGCGGTTCATCGAACAGGAAGACCTTCGGTCTGCGCACAATGGCCCGGCCCAGAGCGACGCGTTGACGCTCCCCGCCGGACAGCGCCGCCGGCTTGCGGTCCAGGAGATCCTCCAGGTGGAGCAGGCGGGCGACTTCCCCAACATTTCTCTTGATCTCGTCCCTGGGCGTGCGACGCATCTTCAAACCGAATGCCATGTTCCTAAAGACGGTCATGTGCGGGTACAGGGCGTAGTTCTGGAAGACCATGGCCACGTCACGATCCTTGGGAGAAACGTCGTTGACGACCAGCTCCCCAATTCGAATCGTTCCGGCGCATAGTTCCTCCAACCCGGCAATGAGTCGCAGCGTTGTCGTCTTGCCGCACCCGGACGGGCCCACCAGGACCACGAACTCCCGATCGTCGATGCCGAGGTTCAGGTCATCTACCGCGCGCACCTTACGGCGCTTGTTGCGGAAAACCTTGGTAATGTGTTCGAGCGTTACGCCGGCCACTTAGAATCTCTCGCGTTGCGTTGCGTCGTTAATCGACCGTCCCACCCGCAACGATTGTGTATGCGGGCTACCCGGCTTTTATCGCATCAACGGGTGACGTTCAACCGTGCAGTCACTATCACCCGGCACCGATCCAATGTCGTGTAGCCATTCCGGATTTGATGACCGGTGACAGTGTCCGGTCTTCTAACAGCCCGTGGCAACAGTATGTGGGACAGGCTTTCCAGCCTGTCAGATTGCCGTGGGGTAGCTGAGAAGACCGACTGGAAAGTCGGTCCCACAGAGAAACTGCGTTTTGCCGCGGGTTGCTAATCCATGGCGTCGCGCAGGGTGTAGAAGCCCGGCGGCTTCCCAACGATCCACGCCGCTGCCCGCAGCGCACCGGCTGCGAACGTGTCACGTGAGTGGGCCGTGTGGCGGATGGTAATGGTCTCGCCTGGCCCGCTGAAGTGAATCTCGTGCGATCCCACCAGCTCACCCATGCGAACTGCGTGGACGCCGATCTGCCCGCCGGGACGCTCGCCGACCTGCCCGCGCCGCCCGAAGATGACGCTGTCGTCTCGCGTGCGACCCCTGGCGGCTGCGATCTCGTCGGCCAGCGTCAGCGCGGTGCCGCTGGGTGCGTCGATCTTATAGCGGTGATGGGCCTCTATGATTTCGACGTCGTACGATTTGCCGAGTTCCTTCGCCACGTTACCTATAACGTTGAGGATCGTTTGGATGCCGATGCTGAAGTTGGAGGCTTTCAATAGGGGAATTGCACGGGCCGCCACCTTGATCCGTTCGAGCTGCTGATCATCGTGCCCGGTAGCGCCGATGACCATTGGGATGCCGTGCTGCGTACACACCTCGAGCCAGGCTATCGTGCCCGCGGCGACGGTGAAGTCGATGAGCACATCGCATGTGACATCGAGCGTTTCTCTAACAATGATTTTACGGTCAGCGAGATGCAGGGTCGTGCCGGATGTGGGACACCCCGGCTTCGTCAACGCCGCGGAAATCTCGAACCGGTCATCACGCGAAGCCAGCTCCAGCGCACAACGTCCCGTCCGGCCCGTTGCACCGGCTATGGCAAGTCGGATCATACCTTTGTCCGCACCTACTTCTTCCCGCAGCACTGTTTGTACTTTTTGCCGCTACCGCAGGGGCAGGGATCGTTGCGTTTCGGCTTGGCGTCGGTGTGGATCGGCTCAACCGGTGGCGGAAGCGGTTCTTCATCCACACCCGGAAGCTGCCTCTGATGATCCTTCTCGCGTCTCTCCCTTTCACGGTACCGTTCCACACTCCCGTCATCACTCTTACTCATGGTTTTGCCCCGCTCGGATTCAACTGTGATGCCTTTGGCTACGCCAGGCCCAGCCGCCGCGGCTGCCGGCCGCCCACGCAGCCCGCCATCATCCACCTATTCTACCAAAGAACAGCCAACAGCGAATCATCCCGGATTGTCGATGATAGTTTGTCGATCATGCGGCGGTTTCTGCCCGTAAGAGGCGCGATTATCGGCCGGGAAGAATCGGCCATCCGCAATCGACAATCCTCAGTTGACGATCCAGAATACCGCTGGATTCGGCGTTTTGCGACTGGAGGCTTTGCACGTGCCACCCCGTTTGCGTTTGATCCTGTCGATCCTGGCCGTACTCGCGGTGCTCTTCGTCGGTGCCGCCGGGTACATGATCGTTGAAGCAGAGCATCACCCCACGTTTCTCGACGCTCTGTATATGGTGGTCATCACGCTCTCGACCGTGGGCTATCGTGAAGTCATACCGTTGAGCCGGAGCGGGCAACTGTGGACGATCGGTGTGATCGCCTTCGGGATCGTCACTGTCTCATATGCGTTTACGTCATTGATAACCCTGGTTGTGGGTGGCGAGCTGCGCTCCTTGCGGGAGAGGAAAAAAATGGAGAAGTCTATCGAGCATCTAGGCAACCACGTGATTCTCTGCGGCTTTGGCCGTATGGGTGCCCTCGTCATCCATGAGCTGCGCGAACGCGGTGTGCCCGTCGTCGTCATCGAGAAGGAGCATGCACTCGATCCGGACTTGCGAGACGCCCACGTTCCGTATGTTATCGGCGACGCCTCCGAGGAGGACACGCTGCTGCAAGCCGGTCTGATGCGGGCCAATGCGCTGGTGATCCTGCTCCCGAGTGACGCGGACAACGTCTATATTACGTTGACGGCGCACACGCTCCAGCCCAATCTGACCATCGTCGCTCGTGCGGAGCAAGTTTCCACGGAGGCCAAGCTCACCCGTGCGGGCGCCACGCGGGTCATCTGTCCACAGGCGATCGGCGCCACCAGGGTCGCGAACATCCTGACTCGCCCCACGGTGGTTGATTTCGTAGAGGTTGCCAACAAGGGAGTCGACCTGGAACTCGATGAGTACGAGATCGGCGATGAGTCGCCGCTGGTGGGGAGGTCACTGCGCGACTCCGGCGTGCGCCGCAAGACGGGTGCGATTGTCGTGGCGATCAAACGCGCCGACGGGGAAGCGCTCGTTGGACCTGACCCGGACGCCCATTTGGAAGCAAAGGATACGCTGATTCTCGTCGGCCCGGCCGGTGTATCAAGTCGCCTTGACGAAATCGAACACGACGAGTGAAACGTCAAAAAGTAAAAATGGTCGAAACGTCAAAATCTCAGAATATGGAGACGTAAAGACAATCCGGTGCATCATTGGTCTTTGTCTTTACTTTTCGACGTTTTGATATTTACACAAAGTCGATCTCTCCCACGTCCGGTACGAG
>CAZJTP010000239.1:0-5857 GCA_964548955.1 uncultured Phycisphaeraceae bacterium | reverse complement strand
GCCAATTAATAGCATAGATCGCCGGGCTGGTTCCAAGATTGTCGGCCCACAGAGCAGCATAGTTTCCTGCCGCTGATGTAGTGGAAACCACACGCATGCCGTCACCGGCGCCACCGTTGAGAAAGTCCACGCCGTAATCGGGGTTGCTTGCGATGGCGTAGACACCATTCGCTGCACGGATGTTGAAGCTGTCGGCTTCAGTTGAACTGAACGTGGTTCCCGTGGAGTCGGCCCAGACGAAGGAACCGTCATGGGCCGCATCCGCATCGCGCCCGGCGGCAAAGCTGTACTCGCCCGAAGCGGTGTTGTTGTCCCCTCCAGGAACGGTGGCGTACGAGCCGCTCGCCGTGTTGGACTCGCCGCCGCCGACGGTGGCAGTAAGGCCGCTGGCGGTGTTGCCGAGCCCCCCGCCGACGGTGGCTTGGGTCTCCGCGTTGTTGGCGGTGCCTCCGGCGACGGTGGCATACGAACCGTGGGCGGTGTTGCTAAGCCCCCCGCCGACGGTGGCGTAGTCTGCGTCGGCCGTATTATACCAGCCCCCGCCCATGGCGGCGTACAAGCCGCTCGCCGCGTTATTCGCGCCCCCGCCGACGGTGGCACCAAGGCCGCTAGCGGTGTTGCCGGCCCCCCCGCCGACGGTGGCGAAGGTCGCGTCATCAGTCGTTCCAGCGTCGTCGCCGGCACGATTGCCTCCACCGCCACTGATAGTGCCGAAGTTGTCGGTGACGCGGTTGTTGGTGGAGGGATAGCCGGGGGTATATGGCCCACCGCCGGCGATAGTGGCGTAATCGGCCTCGGCAACGTTGGAGGCGCCACCTCCAACGGTGGAGTACCACGCGCTTGCGGTGTTGTCCGTGCCCCCGGAGACCGTGGCGAAGTTCGCGTCGGCTGTGGTGCCCGCATTATCACCGGCTTGGTTGTTGCGGCCGCCGCCGATCGTGCCGTAGTTGTCGGTTACCCTATTGGTGTTCCCGCTTTCTCCACCTCCGCCGATCGTCGCGCCCACCGCCCCGGCGGTGGCATTGTTGCTGCTGTGGCCGGCGACTATGTTCGGGCTGACGCTGTGGGGTTCCAGGCGCAGCGCGCGGGCATTGTTGACGTGCAGTTGCAGGGCTACGTTGTCCGTGGTCCCCAGGAATTCGATGCCGGGCGTTGTGCCTGCGTTGCCGAAGCGTGACCAGGACTGGCTTGCGGGATCGGCCGCTGTGGTCTGCACGGTTCCGTCGGGGAACTTGAACCCGGCGGACGACTGAACCAATCCCTCGACGGTCAGCCTCTCGGGCGCCACGGGTGTCCCGATTCCGACGTTGCCATCGACGTAGTACGTCGTCGTGCCATTGAGCAGCCAATGCGAATCGCCGGGAGGACCCACGGGACCTGGTGGCCCTTCCGGTCCCTCGACTCCTGGCGGGCCTTCCGGGCCCTCGGCGCCGCGGCAATCATCGACGTTGACCACGCCGTCCGTGTTCAAGTCCTCGTCCGGTATATCGCCAACGCCGTTGCCGTTTAGATCCCAACACGCCTGGCCCGGCAATCCCGGCTCACCAGGCGGGCCCGGGTCACCCGGTGGACCTTGGTCACCCGGCGCACCGGCTGGACCGTCGGCGCCGCGGCAATCATCAATGTCGACTGTGCCGTCAATGTTGAAGTCCTCGTCTGGCAGGTCGCCAACACCGTTGCCGTTTAGATCCCAACACGCCTGACCGGGAAATCCCAGTTCACCTGCTGGTCCCGGTGGACCTTCGTTGCCGGCCAAGGCGAACTGAGCATAAGGTGTTGGTGTGACGGGCTGTCGCGCGTCGAATGTCGTGTACGCCCCGATTCCTGCAGGACAAGCCACGGACACGTCAAGCCAGCGGGCCTGACCGTCAAACGCGCCGACTCCGAAGTCCAACTCGATGGCAAAGAGGCCGTTGGAGACCATAACCGGCCCCGGGTTGCCGCCAACACCGTCGAAGACCAAGGTGGTGCCAACCTGATAGGACGGGCCGGCGAGTATAGGATCGTCCCAAAGGCCGAACATAAAGTCGCAGGGGCCGTCCAAGGGCACGCCGTCCTCTTTGAGCTGCCCCTGATAGGTGAACGCTGTGCCGATTGGCTCGGCATGAGTGTTGATTCCCACCGAAAGGCAGATGCCAGTTGCCACGCATAGTCGTCTTGCTGTAACTCGTTTCATCATGTTTTTCACCGATAGATTGCCGTCTCTCCGCCTCTGAAGCCCGACGCACAGATGCTGCGCACCCGAAGAGAGAGACTCAGGACGATCGAACAGGTAATACCACCTCTCTCCGAAGGACGCTATCGTCGACGATGGTGTCCCACGAATCGCTCAACCATTGTATCAAATGCTCTAAGCAAAAGAGTTAAGTCTGGCACACCCCACATAGGTGGCGGACTCGCGCAATGGAGCCTGTTCTAGGCTTGTCCGAACGGACTTTATCGGTCTATCACTTGCAACGGCTTGGCAGGGGCTTGAGCCTGCAAGCCTGTCCTGAATGCGGTGTGACAAACGAGACGTTAGAAGTGTTTGCCTGCGCTGGACCTTGCGAACTGGACGATGTCGGCAACAAGGGATTGAGCGCCTGGATCGTACGACTTTGCCGACACTCACTCCCCTGTCAGCCCTCAAGGAGCACCGCTTTGCGGTGTACTCTGGCTAGGATAGGCTGCCAAGGCGCCGACATCTGAGCGCAACTTCGAGGCCGCAAGAGCGTTTCAATGAATGACCATCTCACCACCGCCGCTGAGTTTGATGGCCCCGTCCTTGATGCGGACCGAGTATACATGTCAATGTCGCCGTAGAGAAGGAATGCTCTCCGTGCCAGGCGCGCCATTGAAAGTGATCGCATCGGAAATGGTTCCTTTGTTTCTAACGATCAGCCCGGTTTCGAGAGCCTGATACCAGATGCCGGCCTGAAAGGGGGCATTCTCGCCGCGGGTGTCTTGGTCGAAGTAGCGGGCGCCCACCGGCGAGGGTCTGTTGTAGTCGCTGTGGTAGACGACTTCGCAAGCCAGAGCGTAGCGGAACGCATTTTGGAAAACGTCCTCCATGTCAGAGGTATCCGCAGACGACGAGGAACAGCCGTGGTCCATGACCACCGCGATGCCGATCTCGTGGCTCAACTCGGCGACGGCGTCGATCTGCTCCTGCGTGACTGGCGTGCCGTTCTCGTCCTCATAGCCACCCAGGTCGTCATTCCACCAATACTCGTTACACATGTTCGGCCAGTCAGAAGTCGTCGTATGGGCTGCCACCTTCGCCATAAGACGGCCAACGCCAGTGATGCATGGTTTGTGCGCCGGCCGTCGCCACACAGCCCACGATCTGACGCCCGTTCCGCTGACCGGGGCATTCACCCTGAACTCAGCCACCAGCGTAGCAAAGGACGCGATCTCTTCGATCTGTGGCTATGCCTGAGCCGTGGCCTGCTGGACCCGGATCAGGTGGTAGCATGCTTTGCCGCATACATGAAGCATGAGAAGCATAGGATTTCACGCGCCGAGTTTGAGCGTAACCTGTTCGAGAAAGAGGGCGACCGGGCGTTCTTGGACGACATCAGACCGCTTCTCGCCGCGGGGATCGACTATGACGCCAAGATGGCCATGACGCTCATTCGCGAGAAACTCATCAGTCGGTTGGCTGGAGAGCCGTGGCGGGGGACGCAGTCGTCCGGTGAGCCAAAGAAGCGTAGCGGGCCAAGGCCGGGCAAGGGACGAAGGGAGTGAAGCGCGCGTCCGAGAGAGCATGAGATCACCCGGTCACGAGCCTCTGGAGAGGGTTTGGCGCACTTCGCGCAGCCAGTCCAGTTGTGCTTGTAGACCACGCAGTGCCCCGCGATGAGAGAGATACAGGAATACTTCGCCCCGCTTCCTGGCATTCTCAGTTTCGAGTCGGATCCGCTTGAGCTGTTCGCCCAGCTTCGCTTCCGCCTCGTCAACGATGGCGTGACGGTCCTTCACCTCGACGGCCTCCAGAAACCGCACACGAACGCGAAGTGGGTCCAGCACCATCAGCCCCGCCGCATCGGGAAGGGGTGGGCGAAGCCACGAGCCCAGCCGGTTGCGGCCTTTGAGAGTTAGTCGGTACAAGCGGGTCTCACGGCGGTCACCTCTTCGAGTCGTCGATTTCAGCAGCCCACGACCCTCCAACCGACGTACCAACGGGTAGATCGCCCCGGCGCTGCCGCTCCAGTGGCTCGACGGTGACTCGGCGAAAACCATGCGAATCCCATAGGCCGAGCAGGGCTGTTTCAGCCTCACCACGCCAAGGACCACGTGTTCGAGTTCGCTCACCATGATGCATGCTCGTGGATTCCGGTAGAATCCGTCGGGAAAACCGCCTTTCCTGACAGGATACGCCGCAGGACGGCGTCCAACAAGTAGTACGAATAGTACTAATTGGGTAGAATTGTTGTGCAAATGGCAACCTGCGGATCACAAAGGAACCTAAGATGAAGGCTACCTCATTGCGACCGATTGTTCTCCTTGCGGGGTCGTGCGTTCTTGCTGCCGGTCAGGGCCAAGCCATCGCCCAAGTGCGGATGGCCGGTCCTGATCCCTCTCCGAAGGAACTCAAACTCGGCGCGGACTCCGTATCAGTGCCCATGGAACGATTCGATGGCTGGGCCATCGTCGAGGCCCTGATTGATGGCAAGGGGCCGTACCGCTTCGTGATCGATACGGGCGCCCCGGGGTTGCTCGTTGACAGCCGTTTGAAACAGAAGATGGAGCTCTCCGGACACCCTGATTTTGGTGGGATGGGCGTTCAGGTGCGGGTTGCCGGGCCCGGAGGCCAAGGGAGGCCGGCTAGCATGCACTTCGCAAAATCACTTAAGATCGGGAATAGCGAATTGCTCGGGCTAAGCGTCATAGCCACCGAACTTCCGTTCCCTAGCGACATCGTAGGTGTCATCGGCATGGGTGTGTTCAAAGACTGCCTGCTCACGTTGGATTACCCGGCCTCCAAAGTGACGCTGACGCGCGGCGAACTGCCCCCCGCCAACGGACACGACATTCTCGATTTCACGCAGCCGCGGCAGGCACGCAGCATTCCTGTGATCGCCGTCGAGATGTGCGGCGAGCCTACCGAGTTCGCACTCGATTCCGGCATGGGCGGTTGGGCCGCTTTCACAGAGGAAATAGCCGACCGTTGTACGTACGCATACGGCCCGGTGGATGGACCAAAGAGACGAATGGTCGACCGCGAGATTGACACGCGCGTCGCCCGCCTCAACGGCCGGATGAAGTTCGGGGCCTATACCGTCGAGAAGCCTTACGGCGTTGTGAGTAGCGACGCCGACCGCCACACCGTGATAGGAAGCCGGATTCTCGAGAACTTCGCCGTCACGCTCGATCAAAAAAACTCACGAGTCCGGTTCGCCCGGGAAGACACTTCACCCATCGTGCCCCCGCCCTATCGTCTTGTCGGGTTCAGACTGCAACGGGAGGAAGAAGAGTTTGCCGTGTGGGGCGTGATGGCCGGCTCTCCCGCACAGCGCGCCGGCATCAAGAACGGTGACGTCGTCGTGACCATCAATGACAAACCAGTCGCGGAGGTCTACGGGCTGCCAGCCTGGGATCAACTCCTCCAAAACGATACGATCGATATTCGGTACACACCGAGCGGCGAATCGAACCATCGGCGCGTTAAACTGGAAGTCTGGGAGCTGTTGCCCTGACCGGATACGCCCGGCAAGATCCCCCAGCGCTCTAGAATACACCCAGGAATTGCGCAGGTGTCCGTTGCTCGCTAAGTGCTTGTAAAAATAAGAACTTACGTGCGTTCGGACGGTTTTTAAGGACCTGCGCGACGCGGGGGTGGTTTCGGGGGAATACGAAGGTTTGGCATTGGTGGCCG
>CAZJTP010000238.1:0-5870 GCA_964548955.1 uncultured Phycisphaeraceae bacterium | reverse complement strand
CAAGGTGTCCGCCGGTTCTTACGACGCGGGCTCCGTGCGGTTCGGTGTGAATGGATGCTGGCTTGTATTCCGACAGCCTGTAGCGCTCCGGGCTCTGTTCAATACTCCACCCACTGACCTGACGTTCACCGCAAACCGGCCCGTTGGCGCAGATCATTTTGCTGGACGCCTGCGGGTGGCTATAATACTGTGAGACACACAATAAGCTGGTACGCTCGTACGAGTCCATACCGCACCGCATCGGGTTGGTGCGGTACAGGATCGCACTGCCGGGTCGGCGTCGGGTCCGCGACCCACCCGGCTCGTGGAGTCGATGCTCTCATGCTTTTTCAACCGCCGTTGCCACCCAAGTATGCGGCGCTGACCGAAGACGAGATGTTCGACGCAATCCGCGAGCGCAAACGTGCACTCGGGTCGCGGTTGATCATCCTCGGGCATCACTACCAACAGGAAGAGGTCATTCAGTTCGCCGATTTCACCGGTGACAGCCTGAGACTCGCGCAGCTCGGTGCCGGACAGAACAACGCCGATTTCATCGTGTTCTGCGGCGTTCACTTCATGGCCGAGTCCGCCGATATCCTCACCCACGATAACGTAACTGTGATACTGCCCGACCTGTCAGCCGGTTGCTCGATGGCGGATATGGCTGATATCGATCAGCTTGAAGACGCCTGGGACTTTCTGGTCGAAAGATGCGGTGTCAAGGCCATCCCGATCACGTACGTGAACTCCCTGGCTGCGATCAAGGCGTTCTGCGGCGGTCACGATGGGGCGTGCTGCACGAGCGGCAACGCCAGGACGATTCTGGAGTGGGCGTTCAAGCAGGGAGATAAGGTGATCTTTCTCCCGGATCAACACCTGGGTCGCAACGCAGCCTATGCGTTGGGCATCCCGCTCGAAAAGATGGTCGTATACGATCCGGTCCTGCCTGCCGGCGGACTGACACCCGAGCAGGTCCGCGACGCGAAGGTGCTTCTGTGGAAGGGCCATTGCAGCGTGCATGGGCTCTTTACTACCGCACAGTGCGACGAGATTCGCCGGACCGATCCGGATTGCAGGATCCTGGTGCACCCGGAGTGTCCTTGGGAGGTTGTACAAAAGGCTGATCTGGCCGGCAGCACCGAGTTCATCATCAAGGCCGTCCGCGAGTCGCCCTCCGGTAGCCGATGGGCGATCGGAACGGAGATTCATCTTGTCAATCGTCTGGCGAACCAGTACGCAGACAAGCCGATCCGCTCACTCGCCGGCGTTCAATGCTTGTGCACGACGATGTACCGCATCGATCCAAAGCACCTGCTGTGGTCGCTTGATGAGCTGGTCGCTGGGCGGGTTGTCAATTCGATCAAGGTGGACCCGGAAACCAGGCACCTAGCGATCATCGCACTGGATCGAATGCTGGCGAACGTGTCCCCACAGCCGGTCGCGATCAAGTAGCTCGACGGCAGGGCAATCGCATCTATCCCGCATTTCAATACGCCATGAAAAGGCGTGGATCTTCAATGGGTGAGATTCCCACCCGGCGGCGCGTGGTTCGCGAGATCATGTCTTCCCCCACAGCTACGGTGTTGGAACCGCACGGGCCGTTCGCATCTACAAGACCTACGGCGACAACGCCATCGGGATTGTCAAGGTGAATCCGTACTCCCTCGCCCACGACATATGGGGCATCGGATTCAAGACGGCAGACGAGATTGCAGAACGACTCGGGATCGAGAGAAGCTCGCCGCTGAGGGCACAGGCGGGAGTCGGCTACGTGCTCCTCGAATTGACGAGTGAAGGACACTGCGCGTCACGGCCTATGGCTGCAGCAGGCTGCGCAGGCGTCGCTCGTCAACTCCACTGCGGAAGATCTCCTTGCCGTTGAGGTGAATGACGGGAATGTCGTCGTGGTACGCTTTGGACCACTGCTCGTTGCCAGGCGCCGAGATGTCGACGATTTCCAACTCGAAATCCGTCTGCCGGCGGACCCGCTCGACCACATACATGGCAGCGCGACATAAGGAACAATCGGGCTTTGTAAAGAATGTGATTCGCATGACGACGGCGGCCGTTCGCACCGGTTGAAAACCGGTGCCCCAGGTTTTGTTATACGCTCTTGGGCGTTGGCTTTAGCGTCAGAAACAGCTCGTCAAGCTGAGCCTTGGAAACCGGCCCCGGCGCGTTGGTCAAGGGGCACACCGCACGATGTGTCTTCGGAAAAGCGATCACGTCACGCAAGCTTACCGCACCGGCCAGCATCATCGCCCATCGATCGAATCCGAAGGCAATACCGCCGTGGGGTGGGGCGCCGAAGCGCAGGGCCTCCAGAAGAAACTCAAACTTCTCGTGGGCTTCCTCGGGGCTGATGCCCAGCAGCGAGAAAACCTTTTGCTGAATCTCCCGCTGATGGATACGGATGCTGCCGCCGGCCATCTCAGTACCGTTGAGCACCAGATCGTAGGCTTTGGCGCGAACCTTGCCCGGATCGCCGTCTAAAAGGGCGACGTCATCATCGAGCGGCGCAGTGAACGGGTGATGTGTGCTCATCCACCGCTGCAGTTCCTCGTCCCACTCCAACAGCGGGAAATCCACCACCCACAACAGGTCCCACCGGTCCTTCGGGATAACGTCGAGGATGGAGGCCAAACGCGTGCGGAGGTAGTTCAGGTACTTGCAGACGTCGGCGAACGTGCCCGCCATAAAGAAAACCACGTCACCCGGTTCCGCGCCGACGGTCTCACAAAACCTCGTGCAGATCGGCTGGATGAACTTGGCAATCCCCGTGGCGAATTCAACACCGGTGTCACTACCTGTCACTTTTGCATACGGAAGACCCGCGGCGCCTATGCCTCGCAGTTCCTCCGTCAGCCCGTCAAGAACCTTTCGCGTCAGCGGCTTGGCGCCCTTGGCGATCAGGCATTTGACCACGCCTCCCTGGTCGATCGCCTCGCGGAATACCCGGAAGTCGGTCTCGTTTGCGAGGTCGGAGACGTCCTGGAACTCCATCCCATAGCGCGTGTCCGGTCGATCGATCCCGAATCGTTCCATGGCCTCCTGCCGGCTCATCCGTGGAAACGGTAGAGTGACGTCGAGGTCAAGCCCGTCCTTAAAAATCCGCTGAACGCAGCCCTCGACCATGGTCATGACGTCCTCGCGCTGAACGAACGCCATCTCCATGTCGAGCTGAGTGAACTCCGGCTGACGATCGGCCCGGAGATCCTCATCGCGGAAGCACCGGACTATTTGCGCGTACCGGTCGAAACCGGCGATCATGAGCAGTTGTTTGAATATCTGTGGTGATTGCGGCAACGCATAGAAGGCACCAGGTTTCACGCGGGAGGGGACCAGATAATCCCGTGCGCCCTCCGGCGTGGATTTCGTTAGAAACGGCGTCTCGATCTCCACGAAGCCGTTTTCGTCGAAGTACTCACGTATGGCCCGACCGATCCGGTGCCGCATTCGGAGGACCTTTTGCATCTCCGGTCGACGCAGATGCAGGAAGCGGTAACGCAGTAGCAGCTCCTCGTTGGTGTCAAACTCGTCGTTAACCTGGAAGGGGAGGGGATCGGCACGGCTGAGCAGCTCGATCGCATCAACCTCGATCTCGATTTCGCCGGTGGGCAGCTTGTGGTTGATCAACTCGCCGCGGCTGACCACCGTCCCCTCGACAACGACTACATCCTCGTTGTGGAGGGACTGGGCAAGTTCGTGAGCCTCGCGTGTATGATCCACGTTGAACCGAAGCTGAACCAGTCCCGTGTGATCGCGTAGGTCCGCAAAGATCAGACCGCCGTGATTTCGACTGCTGTAGACCCACCCGGCGAGGCGTGCGGCCTGCCCGATATGCGCGCCGCGGAGCTCCCCGCAACGGTGTGTACGTTGGTTGTAGGGAATCACCAATGTCCTGCTCCCCGCGAAAGCGGCCCCGGTTTCGCGGGTCATCTTGTAGAGGCTGTCGCCCGGAAAATCAATCGACGACATGAACGGCCTTACAGATCCACGCTTGTGCGGGAATCATTTCTCGCACGAATGGGCCGAGAAGGGATTCTCGGCCCAGTGATCATGCCCGTGCCTTTGGCTTGGGCAACTTGCGCGGCCAGACGGTGGCCGCGGGGCAATGGCACGGCTACACTGCCCTCTGATTGTGTATCCGCGCGAGAGGAGAGTGTCCCCGTGGCCGGTCGGCGTATTGATGCCATCTTGATCGACTTCTACGGAACGATCTCCGCGGGGGATCGCGAGGCCGTGGAGGCTGCCTGCCGTCGCATCGTCGAGACGTGCAGCCTGCCGCTGAGCGCGCAAAAGCTGGCGATTCGCTGGGGTAATCGCTTCTTTGAGTTCATTGAGCGAAGCAACCATGAGGCCTTTCAGACCTTGTACGAGTGCGAAAAAGCAAGCCTCACCGCTATTCTGGCCGATTTCGGCGTAGCGGCTGATCCCGCTCCGCTCGTCGCCGAACTTGAGGAGTACTGGATCAATCCGCCAATCTATCCAGATGCCTTGGACTTTCTCGATAGCATCGGCCTTCCGCTTTGCTGCGTTTCGAATGCCGACACAAAGCCGCTGACGGCGGCGATCGAGAAGCAGAATCTTCATTTCGATGCCGTGATCAGTTCGGAGTCTGCCCGGTGCTACAAACCCGATCCTAAGATCTTCAGGCAAGCCATTCGGTTGCTCGGAGTTGAGCCGGATCGTGCAGTCCACGTCGGTGATTCCCTTCACAGTGACATTGCGGGTGCGACCGGGGCGGGTATCGCCAATGTCTGGCTGTGTCGCGACAGCCGGATCCACGATGTGGGCAATTGTCATCCAGACTATAGTATTCGTACTCTGGCTGAATTTCGGGATATCCTCGGCATTTAGACGATCCTAAACCGCAGGTTTCATTTGCATTGTATCGGTCTATGGTGTATTCTTTAACAGGTGAGAATAGTTGCTGTGTGATAGAGTTCTCGAACGTGAACAGTTTCGGAACGATAGGGAGTGTGTTATGAGAACCCTGCTAAGTTTCCGGCTTTGTGTGGCTGCGGCGATGGTGATAGCCATGTCGGCTCCCGTGAGCGAATGTTGGGCGGGATCACCGAAGCGGACGAAGTCAAGCCGCTCGTCCGCGCGGGCAAAGGTGAGCCGTCCTTCTTCGCGGTCATCCGGGCGAACGTCACGGGCAAGCATGGCTGGGACCGCACCCACTCGTTCGCGACGGACGACGTCCCTCGCTTCGGCTGGACGCTCCAGGAGTAGCCGGGTCGTCTCGCATAGCAAGCCCCACAAGGCCAGGAGCAACGCCGCGTCGAGCGTGGGGCGGACGCTGCCGCGGTCGAGCGTGTCTCGGTCGTCAACGGCACGGTCAATATCGAGTCGACCGCGTGTGCGATCATCGGCGAATTTGGGTGGAAGGGTTCGCGCCGCTCCCAGTGTCGGTCGATCCGCAAGACCGACGGCTCCGCAACGCGCAGGCTCATCAACCCTCTTGCGAACCCCGGTGGTTCGTGTGCCGCGGGCATCTTCTGATTCGACGCCGAGGCGGAAATCCCGCCCATACGGATCGGGGACGGTCAACCCAAACAACTTCGGCGCCGGGCGGATCAATCCAAACAGTTTCGGCGCAGGTTCGGCGAATCGAAATGATTACGGTGCTGGTAGACGGCCAAACAGGGATCCTGGACCGTCTGTGGGCCTGACCGTCGGGCGGATCGGGGACCGTCACGCAGGCTACATACACCTGGGCAACGGTCGGTCCGGACCGGAGTTGCGGGGCGCGCTCTACCTGAACCGCCGACACCACCGCCACAGGTCCAGCTACTACTATGGCCCTTCCCGCTACTTCCATCGGTACTACCCGATCCGCTACTACGGGAACGCCTACTACGAGCCGTGGTATGGTTACCGCT
>CAZJTP010000237.1:0-5946 GCA_964548955.1 uncultured Phycisphaeraceae bacterium | reverse complement strand
GGCCCGCGCGCGAAGGTACGGGTTAATCTAACCCCCTCCCCCCGCACGTGAGTTTTTGGAAAGAGACTCCTTTTCTGGCCCCAGAATCCGAACCACACCCCCCATCCCGTCTCGCTGGGACTCCTATAGTTAACTCCTCTTCGGCGATACGCCGTTTCCAGCCTGTTAAAGCAATGCTTCGTGGAGCCTGACCTATGCAGCTTGAAGCTGGCAGGCTTCAAACGAACCGCCAGGCACCCCGGTGCACGCTGAGCGACGCACGGGATTTGCGACGTTTCAGATGGCCGAGGTAGCGGTGCCGCGTGAGTTGTCCGCAACGTCTTGGGCCGCATCAAATGAATCGGTGCCGATGCTGTTGCTGCCATCTCACTGACACCAGAGATCCTGATTCGCAAAGCGTGCAGAATGACGGCCTTTTACGTGAATAAGCATACAGAGGGTCTTGGAATCGACGGAGTTTATGCCATTGCGTCAGTCACGCCGCTGCAAAGTTCGGTCATTCATTCTTACACGCCTTCTGCAATCAGATGCCATGCAAGCACCGTGTTTCATAGGCTCTGACGACGCGTGTCAGGATGTCTGGACACAGTGGCCGAAGGAGAGACTTGCTGTGGTAGAGTGCCATATTCATGACAGGCGGAAGAAGAACTGCGCAAGCTCAGTGTGTTCAGCAAGAGACCGAGTAAGACACTGTCCAGTTCAAGAGGGGACTCGTATGCGATGTGTCTACTCCATAGGAAACAAGTAACCTTCCGAATCAGGTGTGCGTTGGCGTGGCGCAACCGGAGAGATTCCGAACTGCTTGTCGAGCTTCCGCAGGAGGCGTTTGGGAATAATCGCGCGCATCTTTGGAAGCCGAACGTGGATGCGAGCAACCTTCTGGTGGTGGCGCCGGTTTCCCTTACACCTCCACGCAGGCTTGCTACCCCACTCACCCCCATGTGTGGATTAACGCTAAACCGGGGCGGAGCGCTCAGGAAATCCCGAGCAATGGTCTTCTGGCCGAGCGGGTCGGGCTGAACTTGGCCGTTTACGCCATCGGCACACGCCGCACGACGATCCTTGGAAGCCGCGACCATGGTGGCTTGTTGCGGGGCACGAACACACTTGCCAGAGAGCGCAGTGACGGCATCAACTACGTCATATTGCTCAACAAGGATCAGACGAACGACAACGAGCCCCACTACACAAGCACGCTCCTCGGTTTGTTGGAGGATGCCATGGACAACCATGGAACCCGGCGCGGCCATACATCGATGACTTCTTGACCCTCGGTGGAGCACTGCCACGCCGCGAGACCCGCATCGGCCGCATCTGCGGACTGCGCGAGGGCCTCCGCGATTTCTTCGGCTTCTGAGCATGCGAGTGCGCTGTCTGGCGGCGCGAGAGTGTCATGGCCTGCCACAGCCTGCCCGAGTGAAGGGCAATGACCTTCTCGCACACGGGCAACGTAGATAGAGGTAATACCATGAGAAGCATAAGTTCAAAGACTCTTGGCGTCTCGGTAGCACT
The DNA here is from genome assembly GCA_964548955.1 of uncultured Phycisphaeraceae bacterium. Classification (GTDB taxonomy): domain Bacteria; phylum Planctomycetota; class Phycisphaerae; order UBA1845; family UBA1845. The sequence goes on along the minus strand of CAZJTP010000237.1, from coordinate 4,434 downwards.
TGCCATTGGGCTCGTGGTGGTCCAGATGGCGCCCGGAGATGATCGCGAAGAAAGGCCAAAAGACATGCGCGAAACAAAGACAGAGCCCGGCCGGGATAGACCACTCTACTCGAAGAGCAGCTACGATATCACGCCGGTTACTCGCGATCGGATCAACGACCTGGCAAAAGGCCTGACGCCCGAGGAACGTGAGATCCTCCTCGACCGAGGTACTCAGCGCGCATTCTGCGGCGGCCTGCTGAACAACAAGCAGAAGGGGGTCTACACATGCCGGCTGTGCGGCCTGCCACTGTTTAGCTCAGACGTCAAATTCACGTCGGGGACCGGTTGGCCCAGCTTCTATCAGCCCGTCGACCCGTTGCATGTACACACAAAAACTGATACAAGCCACGGTATGACCCGTACTGAGATTCAGTGTGAACGTTGCCGATCGCATCTCGGCCATGTATTTGACGATGGCCCACCTCCGACAGGCCTGCGGTACTGCCTGAATTCGGCTGCCTTGCGTTTCTATGGACAAGGCGAGAAGCTGCCCATGGAGTCCCGCCCGGTAGAGGCTGAGACCGGCTATTTTGCCGGCGGCTGCTTCTGGGGGATTGAGGATCGCTTCCAGCAGATCCCAGGTGTAGTTGACGCTGTCTCAGGATACATGGGCGGAGAGACAACCAAACCGACATACAAGGATGTCTGTTCTGGGGCAACCGGACACGCTGAGACGGTTCGGGTCACTTACGATCCAGCGGAAGTCACCTATGCTGAGCTTCTCGAAGGGTTCTTCAAGTTTCATGACGCTACCCAGCTCAACCGACAGGGACCCGATATAGGTACACAATACCGCTCGGCCATCTTCACTGCTAATGACGCACAGGCGAAAGCGGCCCGGCAATACATCGAGAAGCTTCAAGCAACTGACAGGTTTCATGATCGCAAGATTGTTTCCCGGGTCGAGCCCGCGGGACAATTCTGTAAGGCCGAGGAGTATCATCAGGACTACCATCTCAAGCATGGCGGCTCGTGCAAGCTACCGAATGATTGAACCTCGGCGAACGTCCATTCTGCATCGCCAACCCAGAGATAGTATGGAGGAGCGAGGAGCGGTTCACACTTTGGGATGATTGCATGAGCTTCCCGTTTCTCCTGGTCCGGCTGAGCCGGCATGTGTCGATCTCAGTCCGGTACACCGACGAAGAGGGTGTTGAAAGAAGCTGGGAGAAACTGGATCGACCAGAATCCGAGCTCCTGCAGCACGAGATCGACCATCTCGATGGAGTTGTCCCTCCCAGAAACGTCATCCGAGCCATTCTTCGCTTGCCGATTCCGCGTACCGGGTGCCAATACTGCCTGCCGCGAGATCTGGACATCTGGGATTATCCCGTACTCAGGGGCGCGCACGTGCGCCAGAATCGACGCAACTGGCTCGGGTGGACCATTTGTACGCCCGGAGCCGTTTTGAGGCTATTGGCGTGCTCTAAGCGAGTCAGAAACAGCAAGCTCCGCCGATCCGCCGAGCCCGCAGCTACCGTTCTGCGGACTTGCCGTGCTGCCACAGCAGCACTTACGCCACCTGAGCGACCTGCCTCCGCCTCGACAGCACGATGGCACCGGCACCGAGCACAAGCACCACCATGATGACCAGGCCGACCGTGCCGACAGCAGGAATCGTGCCGACGGGATGGGGGATATGTGAGGCTGCGCGGCAACGTCGCGCGTAACCGTATCTTTGATACGCTATGGGGTAAAATCACAGGCAAAACACGCAAGACTTGCAATGGTCAATCCGCTCTGGTATGCTCAGAATCGAGGTTGCGATCTTGCGTTGTCCGATTTTGGGCGGATCACACCCGAAAGGTCACAGGTTCAAGTCCTGTATCGCCCAGTTGACGTAAGTCACGCCGAACACGGAACTTACGTGTACCCGCCCGCGTGGGGTGGTGCGGCCCGGAAACCCAAGGAAAAACGGTACATACCGTTTTGGGAGGTCGCACCATGAGCCCGAAACATCGCACACGGACTCCGAGCTACCGTCTTCACAGGCCTACTGGCCAAGCTGTCTTCCAGATCGACGTCCAAGATTGCTACCTGGGTAAGTACGGCACCGACTCAAGCCGTGAGAAGTACGATCGGATAATCTCAGAGAGGCTTGCAAACGGGCGCCGGTTGTCCGAGCCCATGCAGACGCAGCGAGATCTGACAACCGTCGAGCTGATCGTTGCCTATTGGAAGTTCGCCGAGGGCTACTACCGAAAGACGGCGAACGGGATCGTCCGGGTCGGGGATGAGCGAGGCGAACACCACCGCCCGGCACGCGGCCAGCGGCCTCCGCGCCCACCAGATGTGTAGCGTGGAGATATGCCCATGCCGGATCGACTTCTCCCGCGCCGAATCATCCGACACTTCCTTGAGCGGCAAAGCTACTTCGATCAGTCTTTTCACCATAATCCTTATCTGCCACCCACGTTAAGCAAGCAGGTCCGCGCGGATGTATTCGGCCACTTTCAGCAGCCTATTGGTCAGTTCCTGAGCACCCTCTATTCCCTGTGTCAATGGAGGCCCCTCCCCAAGTTCACGTAATAGCTTGCGGACATCCAGTACGGATTCACGAAGATACTGTGAGAGTTCGGCACGCTCAATGTACGACAGCAATTCGGAGGAGGTCTCGTGCAGACGTCTCGTCACTTCCAACAGGCTGTTTACGAGTTGCCGGTAAGCACGAAACTGAGGGTGGGTCAGGCATAGAAGGTTGTCCAACGGCCGCACTTGCCGTCTCATGGATTGCGGCTCTTGTTGCTCCAAGACGTCACGTACAAAGTGTGCGATCTGGATAAGGAGACCCTGTAGCTCCAACAGCTCACCTTCCCAACGCACTGCTGCGGTCAGTCGTCGCAAACGCCGCCGCTTCTCCTCCCGGCGACCTCCGCTGACCATCTCGACCGCAACAAAGATCCCTGTGGCGCAGTTTAGTGCGGCAAATATGAGCTGTGAGAGTGTAAACCCGTCGGGGTCGATGAACTCTCCGCGCATTCGACCACGGCGTCTATCTAATCGGATCTGTCCGGTCATCGCGGGACTCCTCGATCACTTGGGGGCATTGCTTGCTCCCTTTCGTTCATCGCTGAATCGCACGACGCAAACACGGTGATAATCGACTGATGGGGTTGAAACTCTGGCGCCGCCGCCCGGCATGCGGCCAACGGTCTCCGCGCCCACCAGATGTGCAGCGTGGAGATATGCCCGTGCCGAATCGACTTCTCCCGCGCCGACTGCTCCGACACCTCCTTGAGCGGCAAAGCTACTTCGATGAGTCGTTTCAGCATGTTCCGGCCTTCTTTCGCTCTGAGACCACCTTGGCGATCAACTCGTTCTGCAATGCCCGGAACACCTCCCAACACTGGAGCATGAACTCAACCGTGGCCCGCAGCGACCTGTCTTTGATCTCGTCTGACCAAGTCTCCGTCATCGGGTGGCCAGCATGGAGCAGTCTATTGCGCCACCCATGAATGTTGTCACGATTGGTGATGAACGCCTGATTGTCAGGAACATGCTCCGCTACCAACTCATCAAAGTCGGCTCCGAAAACGCGAGGGCAGAGCTTATACGCGCGGCTCTTCCAGCCCGTGAGCTTGTCGAGCTTCCGCGTGATGCGTACCTGACACTCGCTGTTGGCCCGCACCTCCTCAGCAAGATCACGGCGATCCGGCACCTTCCATCGCGTCGTTTCCCAGACGAGAAACATGCCCTTCCACAGGAACGAGTAGAGACAGCCCTCGAAGTAGCTGGCCGCCGCAATAGTGGCCAATTCAATCCTCTTGTGGTCGAAAAGGAAGGCGATATCGCCAGCGGCGGAGAACCACTGGTTCGCTGGCCACACGCTCGTAGCGTTGCTGATCTTCGTGCCGCACGAAGGGCATTGCCCGTAAGCCTGAATCTCCGGGCCGACATAGTAGCACATGCCACACTCGTTGTAGGGGCAGCGAATGGCCAAAGGACTCTCGTTCCAGTTGATGTCAATTGGCGTCTGCACTTCGATTATGCCTTCTCTTTCCGGCCTTGCGCCTCGGACTCCGTACAACGCTCCACGGCCATCTGCAACATGTGTTGAAGCTCCCGGATGAACATGTGACCCTCTTTCGATCTCATCATGAACTCCTCCATGAAAGGGCCATGCATGATGAACTCAAGGGCATGTCGGAATTGGGACAAGGCTTCCTTGGCCGCAGATTTCCGATTGGATTACGACGCTCGATACACTTCCACGCCCAGTTCGTACAACCAAGGGATGTCATCCCGAAGCAGACTAGCCACGACGAGTAGGCCCATGAAAGGGTCAGGCATGGGCATCATGTGCATCATCTCTTCAAACATCCCTGGGTGGAATCGACGCATGCGCCTGCTGCGAGACAGGCTGATTCCATCGGGAAACCGCTCTTCGAGATT
>CAZJTP010000236.1:0-5986 GCA_964548955.1 uncultured Phycisphaeraceae bacterium | reverse complement strand
TGCCTCCTTGCGTAAGAGTGTCGTTTATATGACATCGCACTTTAACGCTTTACCGAAGGCATTTCGAGTCTTTTTTGCAAAAACGTGATTAAACTACGCTGGGCTTAGGGCTAGCGGGTGGTACTTGACTCGAGTAGATCGTTCGGGTAAGTGTTCCGGGCGTATGCTCCTTCATACGGGCCGAGATGTGTGTCGGCCTCCAGGCTTATGGCTCTTGTCTATCTCCATTCTGTGCGGGTGCTGCCGAGGGAAATCTTGGCCAAAACACCCGCCGGTCGGTTGCACAACTGAGGAGTTCCCACGCAACGTGTCGCTGTGTAGAATATCACCATGCGATCGTGGATTCTCGGTTCGTGCCTACTAGTTTGCATGTCTTGCCCAGTGCAGGCGGATGAACGGGCGATCCTTGCGGACATCAAGGCCTTCTTTGAAACGACGGACACGGCTCGCCGGGCGGATCTTGTGCACCGCATACAATCCGCCCTCGACTACGAACGGAGCAGAGTGAAGGAATATCTGGACGGCGTCGAGCTCTTCGATGAGCTTCAGCCAGGTCGCAAGCGCATTGTCGTGTCCCTTCCCACAGGAGCCGTGCGCCCCGTCGTTTTGAGCATCCCGCAAGGCTATTCACCTGCTCGGGACTACCCGCTGATTTACGCATTGCACTGCGGAGGGTGCGATCCGAACTGGAGCATCCGCTTTTGCCGACGGTTGCTTGCTGGCAAGGCTGACCAGTACGTTATTGCCGCGCCACACAAGCTCGGTGGGGCCGATTTCTATCCGTACGAGACTCCGGCTGTACTCCTGGCGATCAAGAAACTCAGCCGAATCGACAGCGACCGTGTGTACGTAACCGGGTATTCGGCCGGAGGTTGTGGAACGAGGGCGCTTGCCGTGCTGCATCGCGATGAGTTCGCTGCGTTGGTCCCCATTGCGGGCACGCTTTACATCGGGCAGCAGACGTTAGACTTCTTGCCCAACATCGCCAACACGTACGTCCTTAACACTTGGGGAGCGAAGGATTCTGGTTTCGGATGGGGCGGCAAAGCTGACGGCGGTATGGCAGTTTCCAATCGAAGGCTGCGAACTACGGTCGACAAGCTCAGACTTCCCGTCGATTCCTACGAGGACCCCAACAAGGGGCACGGCGGTGTTGAACCACCGCACAAACAGTTCATGTCGGCGTTGGGCCGCCAGCGCAAGGATTACCCCGGCAGATACACCATGTCTTTCAACATCCCTGCCAAGCCCGGGCGTACTGGTTGGAGCGAAACACTCAGCAAGGTGAGGTCTGGCCCAACCACCCCGCTCCGCGTAATCCGCGTCCCGGTGAGAGCATCAACGACGCCATCGCATGGGCTCTGATCCAACAGCAGGGCGAACTCCACGGTGAGATCGATGGTCAGACCATCACCGTCACCTCCAAGAACGTCGAGGAGCTGACCATCTGGATCAGCGACGGCATGATCGATTGGCAGCAACCCATCCGTGTCGTGGCCGAGGGTGCGGAAGTATTCAATGGCCCGGTGGCGCCCGACCTCTTGGTTTGCCTTTCACAGGCCGCACGCACCTACGACTTCGACCGCCTGCGATGGGCGGCCTGATTGTCCGAGGCACAGACCCGGCCCAGCCCGTCACGGGAAGAACCATCTTCCACGCTCCACACCCGGATCCGTCTCCATCGGCACAAGAGCGTATCCAGGGCTTAGATCGAGTCAAACCACAAGTGCTTATCTGGAAACGAGTTCCAAATATACAGGAGGGACCTCCGTGCGCTTCTTCGAGCTATTTGTCTTCTTCACGGATCCCCATGCCGCTGCGGTCCGGGTATGCCGGGCGCGGCGGGGGCGTGTAGGGGTTGCGTTTGATCTCGGCCAGCATATGCTCGATGGCGGCGTCGAGCTGCGGGTCACCGCCGTTAACCATCTTGGCCGGATCGTCGATCACTTCGATGTCCGGCTCTACGCCGTGGCCCTCAACACCCCACGTGCCATCGGTCTCAAAGAATGCAACGGTCGGGACGGTCATACGCCCGCCGTCGATCAGCCGCGGGTTGCCGGACAAGCCGATCAACCCGCCCCACGTTCGCGAGCCGATAAGTTTGCCGAGTCCGGCCTGACGGAAGTAGTAGGGGAATAGGTCGCCGCCTGAGCCGGCCATCCCGTTGATCAGCATACACTTCGGCCCATGCTGGGCGTCGCCCGGCGTAGCCCCTGGTCTGCCGTGGCGGCGGACCCAGTAGTTTGTCAGCGGCCGGTTGAGCAGCTCGATAAAGCGGTTCGGGACCTGCCCGCCACCGTTCCAGCGCTCGTCGATGATCAGGGCGGCCTTGTCGCGTTGCCCGTAGAACTGCCGGAAGAGGTCGTTTTGCCCTCTGCGCCCCGTGTTAGGCACGTAGATGTATCCTATCTTCCCGCTGCTTTTTTCATCCACGTAGGCACGGTTTTTCTCGATCCAGGCACGGTAGTGCAGATCGGCCTCGCCGCTCATGAGTTCGACGAGGACCTCGCGGGCCTTATCCTCCACTTTCTCCGTGTCCTGTGCTTCCTCCGTATCCACTGTGTCTTGCACTTCCTCCGGTTTGTCCTTCGCCTCCTCCGCTTGTTCCTTCTCGCCGCCGGCGGGGCTCAGTTCGTTAAGGACGGGCTTCTTGCTGACGGTCAGCATGACGGTTTGCCCGGCGAGACCCTGGAAGGCTGCCCATGGGTCTTTACTCGTATCCAGGGGAATGTTGTTCACGGCCAGCAGGTAGTCACCCTCCTCTATGTCTACGCCGGGCTGACTGAGCGGGCCGCGGGCATCCGAATCCCAGGGAGCACCCTCGTAGATCTCGCTGATACGATACGCTCCTTCATGCAATTCAAAATCGCAGCCCAGCATCCCCACCGAGACGTTCGGCGGCTGCTCCGTCCCGCCGCCGGAGTAATAGGCGTGCCCTACATTCAGCTCTGAGATCATTTCCCCGATCACAAAGCCCACGTCCTCGCGCGAGGCACAGTCATCGAGCATTTTGGTATACTGCTCGAGGACGGCGGGCCAGGAGACACCGTGCATGTTGGCCGCGTAGAAGTACTCGCGCTGGATTCGCCAGGCGTCGGTAAGGACCTGGTGCCACTCTTCGCGCGGATTGATCGCAGTCTTCAGCCCGTCCAGGGGAATCTTCTTGTCGAGCTTCTGTCCGGCCTTGGCATCGATGATCGCATATTCGCTGCCCGTTTTGGCGAGTAGCTTCTTGCCATCAGCGCTGATCGCAAACGATCTCGTACCGGATGCGACGGTCTTCTCCTCCTTCTTCTCGTCCTTGAGGTCAAACAACTTGATCGACGCGGGCTTGCCTGAACCCCGGAGACCGAAGCTGGAGTAGATCAGTTGACTCTTGTCGTTGGTTGCCAGGTTGCCGTAGCGGCCGCGACCGATGGGAAGCTTGATTCCCCGCTGCTCGAAGCCTTCGAGCACGATCTCCACCTTTTCGCGTGCTTTGTCCTCTTTCTCGTCGGCCTTCTGGTCCTCTTTGGGTACCTCAGTGCTTGTGCGGCTGGCGGTGAAGGACGCATCGAAGCCTTCGCCGGTGACGGAGCCCGACATCGATTCGCCGTCGATAGTTGCGGTGACGGCAAAGGCTTGCGTGCCTTCGTCCGTGTTTACTTCGAGGCTCAAGGTCAGCTCGCGGGCCTGGCGGTTGTAGGAGCCGTCCGTGATCGTGCCGGCGTAAGGCCCGGCGCTCACCGTGCCGGAGACTGCGTCGCCACTGAGGCGGAGCGTGATGGTGAGGGGAAGACCTTCCGGTGGAAACTCGTCTGGGCTCTTGATCGTGCCTTCCCAGACACCGCTGACACCGTCATCCACGACCGCGGCGTCCTCATCGTCCCCCTCGTCGTCGTCCTCTTCATCCCCGTCCTTCTCTTCGTCGGCGTCCTCGCCGTCATCGCCCGAGCCCTCCTTGCCCTCTTCGTCTTTGTCATCCTTCTTCTTCCCACCCTTATCTTCGTCATCCCAGCTTTCCTCGTCGTTTTCCGGCGCCCAGGTGTATTCGATATCCTCTCGCAAAGGAACAGCGATCAGCACGTGCGTGCTGGTGTAGACAAAGGAGGCGCCAACGTCTTCATAGATCGGCTCGCCAAAGTCGCGGGCGCTGGCGTAGAAGAGATAGTCGCCCTTGCGGTCGAACGTCGGGGAGAAGTCGTTGAAGAAGCCGCTGGTGATCTGGTGTTTTTCGTCGGACTCCAAGTTGTAAACCCAGATCGCGGACTGACGGTTGTCGCAGTTGCGAGCGTAGGTTATCCAGCGCGAGTCGTGCGACCACCTTGCCCTGGGCGGCTCGGCCCACGGATCCTGGTCGATCATCCTGGTGTCGCCGCTCTCTATCGTGTGGAGGTGGATCGTGCCGGAATAGTCGGTGAAAAGGATGTGCTTGGAGTCAGGCGACCACGTGGGGTTATAGCGGAATATCCTCCCATCCTTGGTGAGCTGCCGGGTCTCGCCCTTGCCGTCTGATTGAGTGATGTAGAGTTCGTACTCGCCGGTGGCGTCGGAGAAGTAGGCGATCCACTTCTTGTCGGGACTCCAGGCCGGATTGCGCTCGGCCACGCCGGATGTGCGTGTCAGATTGCGAGCGTAGCCTTTCTTCGCAGGCACGGTCCAGATGTCGCCACGGGCTTCGAGAACGGCTCGCTTGCCGGTGGAGGAGATGTCCCAGTCATAGATGAAGTCCTTTACGTCGACTGTCTGGGGGCGGATCTTTGGCCGATCGCCAGGGATGACAACGTTGACAGTGCGTGCTTTCTCCGTGCCCAGATCGAGCAGTAACAGGTTAGGACCGTTCTGGAAAACGATCTCACCCCTACCCTTGGGCCCAGGGCCGATTGCAGGCCACTTGATGTCATACTCTGCGAAGTGTGTGATCTGTCGGTGGTTGCCACCGCGCAGGTCATAGGCCCAGATGTTCAACCGGTGGCTCGGACCGGCGTCTGAAACGTAATAGAGATTATCGCCGTGCCACATGGGGAAGCTGTCGGTCCCTTCCCAGTCGGTGATCTTCTCAGACACGTGGTCTTCAAGGTGGAACAGCCAGATGTCGCTGGCCATCCCGCCGCGATAACGTTTCCATGTGCGCGCATCGCGATTGTGGGGCGTGTAGGCGAGCCACTTACCGTCCGGGCTCACTGCTCCTCTGGCACCATATGGCACGGGCAATCGCTCCGGCAGGCCACCGTCGGCGGTCACCTTGAAGAGCTGAGATACGCCCGGTAAGGAGCCCATGGAAGCAGAGAAGAAGAGCAGCTTTCCATCGGGCATCCAATCGCAGAGTGCTTCGCCCCCAGGGTGATGCGTAACACGAACCGGGACGCCGCCGTCCACGCGTATGGTGTATAGGTCCTGGTTCCCATCGTAGTTTCCGACAAATGCGATGGTCTTACCATCCGGAGTGAACCGTGGATGAAATTCCACACCGGGTGGGCTGGCCAACGGTATGGCGATTCCACCGTCGCGCGGTGCCAGCCACAGGTCGTTGGCATACGAAAATGCGATCTGGTCCTTGCTGACGTCGGGGTATCGCAGCATCCCGGCGTGCGGACGAACATCCGCCATCGCCTCTGGCAGCGGTGCGACCAAGCCAACGGCCAGCGCAACACTCAACGGAGTAAGGGCAACAATACGAGAATGCATGATGGCTCCTTTTTAAACAGCCGGTGGACTGAAACCAGCTGGTTCACGTTCAATCGGGGTACCGCTTTCTAATCTTCGTCCAGCAAACGCAGGATGTCGTTGCTTCCGGCATGCCGCGCCAGCGCGCGATATAGCTGGAGATCGTCCCTTACCACACTAGCAAAATATTCGGGAGAATGGCACCGAAACTCTGAGAGGATACAAATCCTTACAGAATGGCGGTAACGGTGCTGGCCGAGTAGGAGAGACTATGAAGCCTAGGTCGCCTAGGGGCGTGGTCTTCCGGATCATATCCCATGTATTGACGGGTTGATCACAG
>CAZJTP010000235.1:0-6028 GCA_964548955.1 uncultured Phycisphaeraceae bacterium | reverse complement strand
GTGGTCCCGCCATCTGCGGCCGACAGATGGAGACCGTCATGATCCTGGAGCAAGCCCAGCGACTTGCGGATCTGACAGAGCGACTCTCTGAAGCCCTCATGACCGCCGCAATCTGCGCCGACGACATTCGTGCTATTCTCCCGACGGAGCTCGACAGCTACAGTGCCGTCCGTTGGGAGCGATCGCAGGATGCGAAGCTTCAAAATCCTCCGCGCTGGCGCCCCCTTGGTCGACAGCTCAACATTCTCGGCGCTGCGGGCGGGGGAAACCTGCCTGCTACGCCGCACAATCCATCGCACACAATCTCCACGACCTCGGAGGTGGTGAGCCAAACTCGGTCCAGACTGAATGAGTCTACGGGTGCGGGCCGGTGAAGCCTCGCTCGAACCAGGAGTAATCGTACAGGTCGACGTCCCCGTCGTGGTCCACATCGAAAATATCTGACAAGTCGCCGACATTGATGGAAACGAAAAACTCTGTCCAGTGTGCATCATTCGTGCAGTTGATCCGCGCCGCGTCGCGGGCGATCAGCCGAATCGTGTACGCGCAGTATGGCAGGTCGCTCACGTCCCATGTCGCGAGTAGCCCGCTGGCCGATGTCGTTGCCCAGTCGATCGTGTTCCAGGTGTTCGACGGCCCACCGGTCCATTGGAGGTCCCAGCGCGCCATGTTGTCGTCCGCCACCAGACCGTAGATCTTGACTTCGCCGTTGACCCAGACGCAGTTGATGGGCTCATCAAGCACGGCAGTAGGGGCGGTATTGTCGACGATCACGCCGACGGTGTGCGAATCGACGCCGCCGATCGAGGATGCGGACACACGGATTTCGTACTTTCCGTCGGGCACCAAGGTCGTGTCCCAATGGGTCAACGGCAGGTTATAGACAGCGCTGGTTCCGTCCGCGAGGTGCGTCCAACTGCCGCCACCCGCGGGTCGGTATTCCAGCAGCCACTCGATGGCGCACACGCCGTGGCTCACCAGACCGTCGATGCAGACCGCCGAACCGCCGATGACAGTGCCGTCGGTCGGGTAGTTGATCGTCGCTTGCGGACCCTGGTCCGCGTACATGAGGCGCACATCGCCCGAAGCGTGCCCGCACGCGTCGGCTACGATCAGCCGCAGCATGCGATAACCGTGCGCGGCCGGGCTCCAATTGGTCAAAACGCCACTGATCATCGGCGTGGAACCCGAGGCCACGACGGCCCACGGGTCGGCGCCCATGCCACGCTCCTGGAGCACCCAACTTTGCAGGTTGTCCTCGGGATCGATCGCGGTTCCGACGATCGGCGTCGGCTCGGCAAACGGGACGCACTGGAAATCGCCCAGATCCAGCGTCGCGGTCGGCGCCAGTACGTCCTCATCGCACGGATCGATGAGGCAGAGATTCGGATCACACTCGATGCCCGATCCTTGCCAGCTTCCACCGAGCTCGATGCACCCGGTCTCATTCGTAACGATGCAGGACTCATCCGGTAGGCAGCACGCGCCATCGAGGAATCCGGCGTCGAAGTACACGTCGTAGTACGTTCCGCGGTAGTCGGTCCACGCGACGCAGGCTTCCTGGCCCAGCGGCTTGGTCGGATTGACGCAGATCGCGGGCCGGCTGTAGACCGAACTCGCCCAATTGGCCTCGTTGACCAGGGTCGCCGGGGCCCAGGGCAGCGGTGAGGTTGCATCGGTGTAGGTGTACTCGATGTCATAGGCGCGCCAGTAGGCAGCGTGATAGCGACCGCCGCTGTCGCTGACGGACAGCGCCACGGATTTCTCATCGTCGAAGGTTCGAGGCAGCGCACTGCTCGAACTGTAAGAGTCCCCGCCGTTCGTCGAATACGCGCAGAAAATGTCGGTCTGGGATGCGAATGACTGCGTAAAGGCGACCATCACCGTCGAGACATCGACGGCGGCCGCGACGGACGGATGCCAGGCGCCATCGTCAGCCGTAGTCAACTGAACCGGCGTGTCCCACGATGCGCCGAAGTTGGTGCTGCGCGTCACCCAGACCTCCGTCTGCCAGGCGTTGCCCGTCCAGCCCAGCTTCTCGAACGCGACGAACAGACCGGCGGTCCCGTAGGCAATGTCGGGACGGGTCATGAACGATGAGCTTTCCGCCCCGCCGGTGATATTCTTGGGCGTTTCGTACGTCTCGCCGTAGTCCAGGCTGCGCGTGAACATCACCGGATAGTAGTCGATGGCATTCACGGTGTAGGTGACATAGATGTAGTACACGTCGTAGATTAGATTGTCCGTGCAGACACGCGGGTAGATGTCCGACGTCCCGGTAATTCCGCTCGCCGCGGTCACTGGGTTCCACATGCCGGTGTCGTCGGGATTGAATCGAGTCACCATGATGCATTTGGTCGAATCGGACAAGGTCGCTTCGTACGCCAGGTAGACCCACTTCTCTCCGGAGGCACGCTCGGCATAGGTGATGGACGGATTCCGGGATTCCGTGCCGGTGATGAAGCTGATCAGCGAGGCCCAGGTCTTGCCTCCGTTGGTGGAACGGTAGACCCGCACCCAGCCGTCATGGTCTGGGCCGTACTGCTCGACGGCGATGAAGAGCGTTCCGTCGCGCGCCTTGTGCATCGCCGGCTCGACCTGGTCGAAGGTGGGATCGGTCACGAGGATATCGCCGAGCCAACGGGAATCAGACCCCGTGCTAAGATCTCCCTTGGCCATCCGTGTCTCGTCAGTGGAATTCAGCCGCGGACCGGGCCGGCCTCCCGGTTCGGGTCGCTCCGGTGTCGTGTTCCAAGCGGCGAACGCCGGATCCACTCTCGGTCCCTGACGCTCGCCCGCCGGGTCGTGCGTTGTGAGAGTTTGTGCCGCGACCGCACTGGTCCACGCCAGCCCCACAATCACGGCGAGGTGCAGTCTCAATGAGTTTTGCATGACATCCCTCCTAAGCCGACATTTCCCCCATGGCCCCTGGTTACACGACGTTCGCAAAGCCAACCAGACATTTTATCTGGAGCCAGGCATCGGATGCAACGCCTTTCCCCATTATGCCGCCGGTTTTCTTACGGCTGTTACTGATAGGAAATTTGATTCCGCGGGGGGCGGCGGCGCAGGCCCGGGGGCGGGTCGAGGCAATCTCGTCGTTGTGTACATGATTCGTTTCCCCTGCAAGGATCGGGTACCGCGCGTGACACGGGCTGTGCGCGCGAACTCGATCTCGGCCTTGTGCGTTGTTGTCTTGGATGTTCCGCAAGAGCGGCATCAACCTCTCTCCCCGGAAGTGTCCCAGCGCGATCGGCCCAGGAATCCACCGGGTGATACCAACCGGGGTCGCCCATTCGTCACCCCTGAACCATTCATCCTACCAGAACGACTCACTCAATTCAAGCAGAAACGACCTCACGCGACGCGATTCGTGCCATTCTCCGAGCCGAACTCGACGGCCGTAATCCCATCCATTGGGGGCGATAGCAGGATGCGAAGCCGCGGAATCCTGCGCGCCGGCGCCCCTTGGTCGATAGCTCGACATTCTCGGCGCTGCGGGCGGGGGAAACTTGCCCACTACGCCGCACAATCCTGTTCCGATTGGCCGAGCGGCTGGCGCGCCAACCCAATCAGTATATCACGGCGGACCAGCTGCTGCGCGATGTCTGGGAGGGCGGCATAAGATCGCGCGATGCAATCAGCACCATTATTGTCAATAGGCAGTCATCTCAGCGCGGTTCCATGACTGTTTGACCGCTCCATCACTGTCGCGGTACTGATCAGTACGACGAGCCGCGCAGAGCACCGGGCGCAAGCCCGGTGACAAGCCGTTGCTGATCAGTACGACGAGCCGCGCAGAGCACCGGGCGCGAGCCCGGTGACAAGCCGTTGCGCGAACGAGTGACACACGCATGGTCGCGGGATTCGTGTCCACGGGCTTACGCCCGTGGCTCTGTGCCCATCCCCCGTATAGTGTCAATATTAAGTCACCATCCGCCACCGGGCCAGCTCAGGCATGGTGGTCCCGCCATCTGTGACCGACAGGTGGAGACCACCATGATCCTGGAGCAAGCCCAGCGACTTGCAGACCTTACCGAACAACTCTCAGAGACGCTCATGGCCGCCGCGATCTGCGCCGACGAAATTCGTGCCATTCTCCCGACGGAGCTCGACAGCCATACTCCCGTCGGTTGGGGGCGATCGCAAAATACGAAGCCCCGGAATCCTCCGCGCCGGCGACCGGCCACCAACCGATCCGGGCGAGCTGAAGTTCCTACTGCTGAGCATATGCACACCCGGCGTGGCCGAGTTCACCGGGCGGACCCTTGAGACGTCGGGCGGCTCCGCCGTAAGCCCGCAGCTCAAACATAACCTGCTTCCCAGCGAATAAAGGGCGGACGGTGGACAGACGGCCCACTACATGCTAAGGTGACTCAGCACCCGCGGCCTGCCTGCCGCAGGCAGGCGAAGCGGGTTCGCCTGCCCTTGACGCGCCGCCGCGAACGAAGTCCGTAGTCACGCAGCGACGAGGCTTGACGGCATGTCAAGGCTGGAGCGAAACGCCCAGCGCGACGATCGGGGCGTAGTAGAGCACGGGGAAGCAGAGCTTGTCCACGGCATTCTGAGCAGGTTGCCCGAGCACCCCGGCGACCGGAGCCTTGAAGCCGCTTACCCGTCATGCGGTAGGTTTCGGGCTCATGACCGAGGAGACGCGTTGTGAAACGCCGCATTGACAACCGTCGCGATATCCTGCTTCTGCTCTTGTATTCCCCGGGGCGGACGGAGCAGGCCAACGAACCAATCGCGGGACGTACTCGCCTCATGAAGATGCTCTTTCTGTTCCGGGAAGAAGCTCTCAAGCACTTCCGTGGTGGCGTTCAGATAGACAGCGACAACTTCTACCAGTTCTTTCCGTGGGATTTCGGGCCGTTCTCGCGCGAGGTCTATGACGACCTTACGTTCTTTGAGCTGCGAGGATTCATTGAGCGTGAGGATTCGGATGAAGATGCTCTGCCGGAATCCGCGGCGGAGTGGGAACTGTGGCTCGCGATGTCGCGTGCGGACACGGGAGAGGACCCTGTTTCCGAGTACGACGAACAAGTCTTCCGCCTTGCACTGAAGGGGGAGGAGTTCGCGGCCGAGTTGTACGCCACGCTGACCGTTGAGCAGAAGCAGCTTCTACGCGAGTTCAAGGCTCGTCTCTTGAAGGTTCCGCTTCGGGCCTTGCTGAAGTACGTCTACGAGAACTACGAGAGCCAGACCACCAAGTCGAAGATCAAGGAGCAGGTCGTTGGGCGCCGGCTTACAATCTGATCCCATGTGGCCGTCACTGGTGGCCTCCGTTGTCCCGATCGTGTTGGGGTCGCTCGCTACATACTTCAAGCCCTTCATCGAATCACAAGCCGATTTCCGGTCGAGGATCAGACTGTCCCGCAAGGACTTGCTGGAGCGACTAGCTGCCAAACACGCTGCGCTCCTTAACCACGTGCGGCAGATCACGCCCGACGATCTTCTTCGCGGCGATGGGAGAGAGGAGCCGGACCTTGTCGGCGACCTAACGGGAGAGACGTTTCGGTTGTTCACGATCTTCCACAGGCTTGAGACCCTGAGACTTGTGGTCCGGTCGGCTTACACGGTTCTTCTCGCGACAGTCTGCCTTGCGATCATTGGAGCATTAGTATCTTGGCTATGGGTTGACGCGCGATCGTGGAGTCTCATCTTCGGGATCGGCTTGATAGTAGCACAAGTTGGTTTTGTTGGCCTTCTCTACTGGTCATCTTCGAGACTGGAGACGTATGAAGACGTTACGTAGCGGAACAGCAAAGCCCAGTGAAGCGCATTTGGTAGGCGGGCTTGTGCGCTTCCTTGCGGACGAAGGCTATCGTATTCGACTCGAGGTTCCGAACATGGGGCAGAGCGCTGATCTTGTGGCGAGTCGAAGCCGATGGTTGACCTTCGTCGAAGCCAAACGGCATGACTGGCGGCGAGCGCTTAGACAATGCCGAGCGCATGAGGCAGTGGCAGACTACATATGTGTCGCGATTTCACTTCGCTCAGTCTCAAACGCCTTGCTTCAAGAGGCCAA
>CAZJTP010000234.1:4918-6186 GCA_964548955.1 uncultured Phycisphaeraceae bacterium | reverse complement strand
TAGTGAGCGTCAAGTTAGCGGGTAGAGTTTTGAACCGAGCCCGGAGCGCGAGCGATGGGTCGTGAACGAGTGACCAATCCCTACCACACGTTGGTCCTTGACATTTCGCCACTCGCGGGGCGAGTCCGTGTGGGCGATCGCCCGTGCGAAATGTCAAGGGAGGCTCGGTTCAACGATCCGGGCATCGTTTGCGCCGCGGAACCCTGCCGAATCCGTGTTTACCTCTATGAAGCTTACCCACCCACCTGCTCCGAGCTGTTAAACTGGACCAAGATCGCATTGAGGGTAAAGTGGTGTTGCGGGTAAGCTCATTCGCAAGAGGTGGTGAGGGGCATCCGGGTCCGCACCGTCGGTACGGCCGGCAGCCTCAACCGCTCGGCGGAACCAGTGGGGCCGACCTTCCTGTCGATCATAAGACAGGCTGGAAGGCCCGTCCCACGTGCGTTTCGTCGCAAGCTCCGTGAACCGGGAGAATAATCCGCCGGAGGCAAACATCATGACGTCCAAGCAGATCAGACAGCAATTCCTCGACTTCTTCACCTCGAAGGAACACACGATCGTCGAATCGTCCCCGGTGGTGCCGCCGGCGGATGACCCTTCACTCAAGGATACATTCACCAACGCCGGGATGAACCAGTTCAAGGATGTCTTCCTGGGCACCGGATCGCGGCCCTTTACGCGGGCTGCGGACACGCAAAAGTGCATCCGGGCGGGCGGGAAGCACAATGACCTCGACGACGTCGGGCAGGACACCTACCACCACACGTTCTTCGAGATGCTCGGCAACTGGTCGTTCGGCGACTATTTCAAGAAGGAGGCCATCGAGTGGGCCTGGGAGCTGCTCACCGACGTTTGGGGTATCGACAAGGACCGCCTGCACGCCACGTATTTCGAGGGCGACAAAGCCGACGGGCTCGAGCCGGATACTGAGTCCGCCGAGCTTTGGAAGAGCGTCACCGACATTGATCCGTCGCACGTCCATCCCGGCGGCAAGAAGGACAACTTCTGGGAGATGGGCGATACGGGCCCGTGTGGGCCGTGCAGCGAAATCCACATCGACCTGACACCCGACAAGTCCGGGGCGTCGCTGGTCAACGCCGGTGATTCGCGGGTCATCGAGCTTTGGAACCTGGTGTTTATCCAGTTCAATCGCGATGCTGACGGCACGTTGACACCGCTGCCCGCGAAGCACGTTGATACCGGCATGGGATTCGAGCGACTTGTGGCTGTGCTGACCGGCATGAACAGCAACTACGACACCGACGTGT
>CAZJTP010000234.1:0-4818 GCA_964548955.1 uncultured Phycisphaeraceae bacterium | reverse complement strand
ATACAGAGCCGCGACCGTAAGGGAGCGGAGAAGTCGTGTGGTCCCGGCGGCCCCCTCGCATACCTGATTACGTTCCACACCTACGGCACATGGCTCCACGGTAGTCAGCGCGGCTCCGTCGACCGCACGCACAACACACCGGGGGTGCCCTTTCTCGACACCGACGCCCGGCGCGAGCGGGATGAGTTCATCCAACTCAAGCACAAACCGGTCGTGCTGGACGAGGAACGTCGCTGCGTGGTGCAAGCGACGGTTCGCGAGGTCGCACAATTCCGCGGTTGGACGATTCACGCCCTGAATGTTCGCACAAACCACGTCCACGTCCTGGTCACGGCCGACACGACGCCGGAGCGCGTGATGAATGATTTCAAATCCTATGCCACTCGGCGAATGTTGGAGCAGGACTTGTTGTCCCCAGCGGAGAAAGCCTGGACTCGCCATGGCAGCACGCGGTACTTGTGGAACGAGGAATCCGTCGCTGCCGCAGGGCGATATGTGCAAGAGTACCAAGGTGATGATCTGCCGATGGCGGACAACGGTCAATCCGGATCGGACACGACTGACGGACCGCTTCCTCACGGTCGCGGCTCGGAATTTGGGCGCGGCTCGGAATCGGAAACGATTTCTAACAGTTGCGGCGTGGATCGAGGACCGCTTCCTGACGGGCGCGGCTCGGAATTTGGGCGCGGCTCGGAAAAGGCGCCAACGCACGAGCAGGTGATGACCGACGTATCCTATCGCGTCATCGCCGATCACGTTCGCTGCCTGACGTTCGCCCTGACGGACGGCGCGATCCCGAGCAACGAGGGTCGCGGCTACGTACTGCGCCGCATCCTCCGCCGCGCCGTGCGCTGTGGCCGGCAATACATGAACATGCACGAGCCGTTCATGTGCGACCTGATCGAGCCGTTCGTTGAGCACATGGCCGACGTCTTCCCTGAGCTTCGCTCCGCCCACGGCGGAAAGAACATCGAGCACGTAACCGAACTGATCCGCGACGAGGAGGCATCGTTTCTCAAGACGCTCGACCGCGGCATTTATCTGTTCAACGAAGCCGCCGACTACCGCGAGCACTGGGAACAGTTCGAACGGGAAGAGATCGCCTCCGAGTTGGGAACAAGCGAGGAATTGGATGACTCAGTAGAATCCCATCCCCTTGTCATACCGGGCGGTATCGCCTTTGTACTCCATGACACGTATGGATTTCCTATAGACCTAACCGTGCTGATGGCTGAAGAACGGGGAATGATAGTTGATATCGAAGAGTACGAACGTCAAATGGCCGAAGCCCGCGAGAAATCGCGCGCACGCTCCACGCGTGCTGTCACATTTGATATCGGCGGCATGCTCTGGAGGCAAGACGCACCAAAATCCATGTTCGTTGGGTACGACGCCTTCGAGTCCGAGGCGCACATTCTCAGGAGCGTGCAAACAGAATCAGGCGTATTCTTGCACGGCACCATCTACGCCGGACAACAAGGTATACTCGTGCTCGACAAAACTCCATTCTATGCTGAGAAAGGGGGGCAGGCTGGAGACGTTGGAGTGATTATCTCGCCGTCAGGCGAATTCAAAGTCGAGGAGACCCGCGAAATCGATGGTGTTGTGGCCCATATCGGTAGATGCATCGAAGGAGAAATACACCCGTTCAATGAACTCGCATTGAATGAACCCCTGCCAAGTGTGCCCGACGATGGAATTCCTCTATCCGAGCGCCCTGAGGAGTTCGCTCGAGCGGTTCGCGACACGCACGAGCATCTACTTCGAATTGAACGGGGACGTCGCGAGCCGGTCCGAGCAATTGTATCTGAGGACACGCGCCGACCCACCATGAAGAACCACACCTCCACACACATGCTCAACTGGGCGCTGCGGGAGGTGTTGGGGGATCATATTCAGCAGAAGGGGTCACTGGTTGATCCGGAGAAGACGCGGTTCGACTTCTCGCATAACAAGCTGGTCGACCCCGAACAGCTCGATCGGATCGAGCGATTGGTAAATGACCTGATTGAAAAGGACCTGCCTGTCTACACCAAGCCGGATGCGGATAAGGACGACGCCCTCAAGATCAACACGTTGCGGGCGGTGTTCGGCGAGACGTATCCGGACAAGGTTCGAGTGGTGTCCGTCGGGGCGGACATCGATGCGATGCTGGCTGATCCCAAGGATCCCAAGTGGATGAACCATCCCGTCGAGTTCTGCGGCGGGACGCACCTGAAGCACACCGGTGAGGCTGAGCGGTTCGTCCTAATCAGCGAGGAGGCCGTCGCCAAGGGTATCCGTCGCCTCGTGGGGATCACCGGCGAGGCCGCCAAACAAGCGGAGGAAGATGGGCGAGCACTGCTTGCCGAAGCAGCAGCACTGGCGGACAAGCCGCCAGTGGCACCCGGCGAGCCGCGGGCTTTGGCCCGCGCGGATTCACCAGCACCCGGCGACGGACCAGATCAGAGCCGCGACCGTAAGGGAGCGGACAGAATCCCGAACCGCGACCGTAAGGGAGCGGACAGAATCCCGAACCGCGACCGTGAGGGAGCGGACAGGGGCGAGCCGCATACTTCAGCTTGCGCGGCGTCGCGTGAACCCGTGGATCAACCAACTCACAAAGGTTCTCGCCAGGACAAAAACGCTGGCGTCGAGCCCGCGCGGACATCCGAAGACCTGAGCACGAAGCTGTCCGCGTTTCAGAAAAAGGTCAACGACGCCACTATCTCCATCCGTGTGCGGCGTGAGTTGCAAGATCATATCGCCGAACTGCAAAAACAGGCCAGAAAGCAGCAAAAGCAGGCGGCCTCAGCCTCCGGCGACGCGGTGATGAATCGGGTTGCATCGCTGCTGGAATCAGCCGAAGACATCGGGGGCGCCAAGATCGTCGTCGGTGAGGTGCCCAGCGCTCCCGCCGACGCCTTGCGCGGCGCGATCGACTGGGTGCGCAACAAGGTCGGCGCATCAGCCGTCCTGCTGGCCATGGCGGATGACGGAAAGGTGACACTTATCGCCGGGATCAGTAAGGACATGGTGAGCAAGGGGATCAAAGCCGGTGACCTGATCAAGGAGATTGCTCCGCTTATCGGCGGACGCGGCGGCGGCCGGCCAGACATGGCCCAGGGTGGCGGGAATGATCCCGCCGGTCTACCAGCCGCACTCGACCAAGCGAAAACGTGGATACGCAAGATGCTGGGCTGACGGACCGAGCGGGGCCGTCTGAGGATGTCTCCCTGCGGTGAAACACATGCCCGCGCTGACGTTTGGGCATGATACCCGGCGGATACACATAAGCGGGCGGGTCAGTCCTCGTCTTCTTCGTCTTCCGCGCCCAACTCCCCCTGTTCGATGGCCGGGCCGAATGCGATCAGGTAGCCGTCGAGCATGCGCAGCGTCTTGGCGCGGATTTCGTCAAGATCCACGTCGCGCAGCTCGTCCAGGTCAAGCGGCGTGGCAAAGTGGAAGTATCCGTCACCCTCGTCGTAGTGCTCGACTGGCGGCTCTTTCCAATCAAGGCCCGCCTCGCCGAATGCGAGCCCGACGAACGCCTCGATCGACTGGTCGGAATCCCGGACCGCCTGCACAATCTCCTCGCTCTCTTGGCGATCATTCGTGAGGAATCCTACGCGGATCTGCGGAATCAGCGGGCGTACCACAACCTCGAACCAACAGGCCGGCCCCGCCGCAAAACGCGTTGCCAGCATCGACTCATCCTCACGATCGTGCCGTTCAGCGGGCTCGTAACGATCGTCAATCGCTACCGAGTCCTCCACATAGCTGCGAAAAGCCTCGATTGTCTCCCGGCTTAGCTCGTCAAGAGGCATCTTTACAGAACTCCAACCATTTCCTCTTCGGTTGTCCGGCCTCGCTCGCCGTTCTTCCGGCGCGGGTCGATCCGGTCAAGCACGCGACGGCGGCACCACGTAAACGGCCAGGTGACGAACCGATGGACGTGAACGTACCACGGCCTTTTGTACGAGTTCGCCAACTGCTCCGCCGATAGCTGGTCGGGTCTGGTTCGGCGCTGCAACTTTACAAGATGGTAATGATCTCCAGCCTGGAGACATCGCCGAAGCGTGCGAGCCGGCCACAACTCCCCACCCCATCGGCGTGGGAAATACCACGAAATCTGGAAGTCAAACAGATAAGGGCGCCCATCGTCGCCCACCAGCACGTTTTCGCACTTCTCGAGGTCGACGTAGGCCATGCCCCGCTTGTGGATCACGTCAATCAACAATCGCAGCCGGGCGAAAAAGTCGTCGGGTACGTGGTCACCCCTGGCGAGTGGGCGACCGTCGATGAACTCCCGCACGAGGCCCGTCGGACCCCAACGTCCGATCAACTTCGGCACACCCTCCACATTGTCTAGTCGCTCAAACGCGGCGCACTCACGTACCGCCAGCAACCGCCCGACCCAGTCGAAAGGAATCAGCAGGAAACTCGCCTGGCGGTGAACCTTCAGAATGGCCTTGCCCCGGTCTCCTTCGTACAACGCCGTAATGGCGAAGAAGTCGTTCTTGAACACGCAGCGCTGCGTATAGATCTGCCCGTGGACTTCGATCCGAGGCGGCAGTGATCGCCGTCCGAGAGCGGTCAGGTTGGGTGGAATCCTCTTCGCCACAGGGTTAGCCGTCCATGCAAGAGTAACTATGTTGACACCCATTAGGCGCGATTGTAATCGGCGGCGGAAAGCTGTCCAATTGAGCCGGCGCATCGAGAACCGATGGGTGAGCGTCAACTTAAGGGATAAACGCGGATTCGGGATGATTCCACGACGCGAACGGCGTTCGGATCGCTGATTCGAGCCCTCCTTGACATTTCGCGCGGGCGGTCGCC
>CAZJTP010000233.1:0-6206 GCA_964548955.1 uncultured Phycisphaeraceae bacterium | reverse complement strand
AGTCAGGGACCTTCGAACCGACCGCTACGTTTCCCACATTATGGACGATCCAGCAATGTACGGTTTGACGGATCCCTTCCACGAGGTCGTTATCTGGCTTGAAGACGATACCAGCCGCGTCTTATGGGTATCCAGCGAGCAAGGTGACGACGGAACGAGAACGAACAGGGGCTTTTATGCAACCGTCAAAGGAGTTGATGGGGTCTTCCTGCTTACGGCGGATTCGGTCAAGCGTTTCGAAATTTCGCTCGACGAACTGGAAGAACCCCGTTAGCCGGGCGGGCTGGGAGTGTGCAAAGCCTGGGCTCGGGGCTGATATTTCTTGTGCTCGACGACGGTTCGTCAACCGCTGGTGTCATTCAGATCGGGCTACCGAGCACAGATAGAGACGACCCAATATGCAGTGCTAGCTTACTAAACCGCATTGCCACCGTAATCCCGTTGTTGTGAGTGGTCGTGAGGCGGCTCAATTCGTCGGATGATAAACACAAGTTTCTTCGATTCCTGCTGGAATCTCGTCCAGTGGTGCACTACTATTGATGTGGCGTCGCCTGTCACGGTAGTTACGTGAGTTTGGCCGTAAAGCGTTCTGCGTAGCGAGTAGGGTCTGCGATTCATTCGCCGTTGTGTTTGAGCAGTCCGGGAAGCACGACCTACGCATGTTGGTTGCACTTTAGGATGCTTGTTGGTTCGGTCAGCCAAGTGCGTGCGTGGTGAATCAACATCGCGAATCCTGCTCGAGCGTGTCGGGCGAAGAAGACTCGATGGGCTTGAAGGGTATCAACGTAGCGGGTGCGCAAGAGGCGACACTCGGTCGTGTTACATCCGCGTCGGATGTGTAGGGATGGATTATTGTGAGGATTGCGATATGGCGTCTCATGGATCGGTTTAAGGCCAGCCTGTGGAGCGCATTGTCGCAATTCTATTGGTCAATAGGAAACGCCAGTCGCGTGTAGAGAAAGGAAACCCGGCGGGGCGCCTATGTCTCCGCAACGTAACAACAGGAAGATGAACATGAGCGTAAGACACCACATCAAAGTGCTTGTTATCGACGACGATCCATCCATCTGCAAGACCGTGGGATTGCTTCTTGAGGATAACGGATACAGTCCTCGCACGTATATCGATCCCGATGAGGCGATCGCCGCCGCGGAGAAGGAATCGTACCAGATCGCGCTGGTCGATCTTCGAATGCCCAAGATGGACGGAGTGGAGGTAGTCGAGAAACTCAAGAAGATCGACGAGCGCATGAGTTGTATCGTGATGACGGCTTATCCCGATCTTGACAGCGCGACGGAGACGATGCGCCGCGGCACGTGCGACTACATTGCCAAGCCCTTCAAGCACGAGGCGCTGATCAATTCGGTCGAGAGGGCGTGCCATCGAATGGGCATTGTCTACACCGATGAGACCGAACTCAACCGGCTGATCGGGCAGCGAATTCGCAGCCACCGGCTCTCTCAGAATCTGACGCTGCGCCAGCTTTCGGATCGCACGGACCTGACCACGTCCCAACTGTCGCAGGTGGAGCTTGGCAAGAACGCGGCGTCGATCTGGGCGCTGGCGCGGATCAGTAACTCGCTGGGGCTGCAGGTCTCCGAGCTGCTCACGGGTCTGTAAAGGCCTTGAGGCGGCGTTTAGTGCCGAGCGAAGCGGTCGCGGAGATACTGTGCTCGGACAATGTCGCGTTGATCCCCGTCAAGCGGCTTGCCGTGGAGTTTTTGCAGGTGGGCGGGTTGAGTGTGTAGGAACAGCTCGTTAAGCATCGGGATGTCGAGCTCGGTGAATCTCCCCATGTGAATTCCCATGCGAATCGGTGACAGAAGGACGTGGGTTTCCTCGCTGCTGACGTGCCGGGCGTTGACGAGGATGCCGTAGGCGCGCCATATCTTGTCGTCGAGCAGGTGGGGGCTGCGGTTGGCGAGTGAATCACGGGCGGTCCGCTCGTACTCGACGATCTTCGGGATGATTGTCTTGCTGAATACGCTGATTGTTTCCTCTTCGGATTTACCGAGCGTGGTCTGGTTGGAAAGTTGATACAGGTCGCCGACGGCGTCGGTCCCCTCCCCGTGCATTCCGCGAACTGCCAGGTGCATGTCCCGCGCCGCCCGCGCGACGCGTTCGATCTCCTTTGTTAACTTCAGCGCCGGAAGGTGCAACATGACCGACACGCGAACGCCCGACCCGACGTTCGTGGGACAGGCGGTGAGGTAGCCGAACCGCCGGTCAAACGCAAACGCGAGATGATTCGCGAGTGTATCGTCGACGCCGTTGACCTCCTCCCACAACGCTTCGAGTTCGAGGCCGCTGCGCAGGCCCTGAATACGCAGATGATCTTCCTCGTTGATCATCAAAGCGCGGGTCTCGTTGGGCGATATCGTGACGCCGCGGCTCCCCTCACCGTCGATGTGCTGGCGGCTGACCAGGTGACGCTCGACGAGGACTTCCCGATCGATCGGATCCGTCTGCTCTATGTCGACAAGCCATGCGTCGGCACCGGCCGGTGTGGACGTAATCGTGTCGACCAGGCTGCGATAGATCTCCGTCCGCGTCGTGGCGCTGGCGGTGGACAGAAACGGACGATCGGCGAGGTTTCTCGCCAGGCGAATCCGCGAGGAGATCACCACGTCGGACATAGGCCCGACGCCGCGAAGCCACTCACCGGTTTTTGGTGTTAGTTCGTCGATCGTCATGCGGATTCCAGGGTTTGGATCCGGTCGCGCACACGCGCCGCGAGTTCGTAGTCTTCCCGCTCGACGGCTTCTTGCAGCTTGCGGCGCAGGCGGAGCAGACCGGTCTGCTTTCGGATCGTCTCGCCCGCCGTCGCGGGGACCTTGCCCACGTGTTGTGTCGCACCCTCGTGAGCGCGCTCGATCAGCGGGGTGAGCAGCTTCTCGAAGACCTCATAGTCGTGCGAACAGCCAAGCTGCCCCTTGAGCTGAAACTCACGAAACGTCATGCCGCACTTCGGGCAGGTGATATCCTCAACCGTGCCCAGACCGGTTTTGTGCTTGATCAGCTTCTGTAGGATCTCGTTGGTGGTCTGATGCTGCTGCTTGATGATGATGCCTTCTTTCTCGGCGCAGTCTTCACACAGGTGGCGCTCCACCCTCTCCGGAATCGTGTCCGTGATGTGGACGGTTGCTTTCGCCTGTTGACAGCGCTGGCAAATGAGGCTCATCAGGAAGGCTTCCCAAACAGCGACGGCGTAAACGCCCTTTACTCTATCATCCTACTAATTCTATGAACCGCCCCATTTATCGTCAATCCACCGCCCTATTCTGCATTCCCAACCGGTACTGTTGCCTCATAACCGGCAATGTATCCCGGTGCCTCGGTCACCTCGATGCGCCGGATCGTTGATAAGCCAAGCTCCACCATGCGCTCGAAAACGTATCCGGCGACGTGCTCGGCAGTCGGGTTGCGCCCGACGAGCCCTTCATGCCTGTTCAGGTCGACACGGTTTAGTCCGGCCACAACCGATTCGAGGCCCAACCGGGCGCGAGCAAAGTCAATGACCATACCGTTTTCATCCAGCTCCGGCCGCACGAAATGGGCTCGGACAAGCCAATTGTGGCCGTGTTGCGGCTCCAGCGTGCCGTTTGGAAGCCGTAAACGGTGAACGGCTGAGAACGTCGCTTCAACACAAACCGAATACATGGAGTGCGTGTCTCTGTGGAATTCGCCGCCATCACGTAAGCGACGATTCGATTTCGGGAAACACGCATTCTATATGACCGGGCTCCATCGTGCGACAACTCGCCACTGGATTCACCACGTAGGGAGCGTCGGATTGGTGGGTGGAGTCTTGAACCGAGCCCGAGCGGCGGGTCGTGAGCGAGTGACCAATCCATATACGCCACGCAGGATGTCATTCGTACCCTGTTTCATACGTTCCACAACTATCTGAGCCGCGGGCTTCAGCCTGCGCGGACTCTCGAGAGTTGTGGGCGTGCCAGGGTAGAACAAGCTCCGCGTAGGCTAAAGCAAACTCCGTTTTCGTGTAGCGGATGTAGCGCCGCTCGTGGGCGGAGCCCTGCCGATTACTACGTTACCCACGAGGGGTGAGGCCGTATGAAAATGAAGAATGCCGTAAAGCCTATGACTCAGGTGGGCGGAAGACTTGCGAAATCTCGCAATAGCATCCCGCCGGGTTCACTCGGCGTGGCGGTCTGCTGCGCCGGGCTACCATCCGTAGCGCACGAGTTGTGCGTCCCTCGCATGCGCCGCCGTCCGGAAATCGACCCAGATCACGTCGGGATCATATTTCGTGATCGCGCCCGTGAATGCGTCCACGAGGAAGCCGGGCCACAGAGGCGGGATGATGTTCAACAGTGTCATCGGATCGATGTTCCGATGGAACGGCAGGACGCGTTTGTCCGGCCCCTGTGAGACGACGATGGGATAGTCTTCACTCTTGGAAATGTGGAGCGTCACCGGAGTCACACCGGTTTGATGGCCGACCTTCACCTGCGCCCCCGGTGGCGTCGAGTGGATTGTGACGGCCTGATACTTACCCGAAATGATCGTCGCACAGCCAGTCGATGCGACGGCCAATCCGGACAAAAGAGCCAACGCTATTACACGTGTCGTTTTCATTCGTTGCTCCTTGGAATTTGGAACGTTGATCTCGCAAGGCCCCTGGGCATTCCCCGGCGGGTGCGCTTCGCTGTAGCATGTGATTTCCCGTTATGGGACTCTGTTGCTCGGCAACGATCACCCCGCGAAGCGAGCCTGCAAGCCACGGGCAGCCGTGTGGGCGGATCATCCCGCGCGCACTTAGGTCGGCTAACCGCAGCGGCTACTTGTGCTTCGATCGCGGGGCTCGAAGGGTAACCGAACGGTTCCTTTGCGGCGTGGTAAACCGAACGGAAGCATCCGCGATCCAAGGGCAATCGGACGCCAACTGCGGGTCACTTATCGGGTGTCTCAAGCGAGACTTCTCCGCAGCCGATAATCACAGCACAACCGATAATCACAGCGAAATGTTGGCATGTACACAGATTCGATAATGCGTTACGTCTCATATCCGCGCCAATGGCTCCGGCAACGTGGATGGTGTGTGCTGATAAGTGCCGCGTTCGTGGTCATTCTTCTCGTATTGCTGTGCCAACTTCTTGTCCAAAGCACACCTTGGGCCAGTACACTCTTTGCGTACCGGAAGCGTTACCTGGCGGCGATCATTGTCTTGGTCGCGATCACGGCGGTCATGGTATATCTCATGCACAACGGCTCTTTGAGGCTGAATCGTGTTCTCAGCATCTTGTGCATCATCGCCTTCGTCGCCACCGAGGTGGGTGTGCGTCGGGTCGAGGGTCATCACCCGTATCGGATGCCATACCGGGTTGCATCGCCCTATGTGATGTTCTCCGGGCAACCCGGCATGCAGAGCCAAAACTCTGCCCTGAGCCTCTACATGAGCAACAGTGACTCCAAGGGCGCGATCCAACTTAACGAACTCGGTTACCGCGGTCCCGTGCCGGCGAAGGACAAGGGCAACGAATACCGCATCCTGGTTCTCGGTGGTTCGACTGTTTTCAACGGTTCACCGGAGTCATACAGCATACCTGCGCAGCTGGAGCGTCTGTTCCACGAATCCGGGCGGCAATGTGTGCGAGTGTACAACTGGGGCCTTATCTCGGCCGTGTCCGGTCAGGAACTGGCCACGCTGGTTTTTCGTGCCTTGGACTACGATCCGGATCTGGTGGTCGTCTACGACGGGGCAAACGACGTTCTATCCCCGTACTACTTCGATCCCAGACCGGGCTATCCGTACAACTTCATGCTTACCGAAGCTGGACAGCTCCTTGCGGAACGACGGGCGACGTTCCCGGATCTGCTCGCGGCTGGGTTGCAGCGAAGCCGGATCCTGAATTTCGCCTTCGGTGATGCGCTGTCCGGGCGTTTGGTCGACAACAAGCACCTGCGCGAACAGTGTGAATACGGCACGCCCGCGTGGGAGGAGCGTATTGCCGATACGTATGCGGATCACGTAGAGCGGATGGCCGTCATCGGACGGGCGCACGGCGTTGATGTGGCTGTGTTTCTTCAGCCATTACTCTTCCATAGATCAAACCGCGTGGGTCGTGAGAAGGACCTGCCCGCCTGGACGCTACTCAGTCAGTACATTCATCGCGTATACCCGAAGATGAGGGCCGCGGCGGCAGCGCGTGTTGAGGCGATCGCCGACGACCGGGCCCGCTTCG
>CAZJTP010000232.1:0-6217 GCA_964548955.1 uncultured Phycisphaeraceae bacterium | reverse complement strand
ACGATGCCCGGATACGACTGAAGAAGTTGTACCCATCGTTCGAGATGTAATGGAGTACTAGGGCAGCGGCAAGGTCATCGCGGATGAACTCAACAACCTTGTCAACCCGCCGGCGGAACTCCTCTCCCCGGCCACGTGCCAGGGTGATGAGGCGTGGCCTGTCGGGCTGAGTGAAGTTGTGCACATAACAGCGGTCCAGCGCGAGGGGGCACGTCGGCTGAATGTCCTCCATCATTCGCTTGAGCAAGGTCATTCGTCCCGTGCCGGTTAGTCCTCGAACGAAGACGTTCTGGCCCGGGGCGTTCGTCTCGAGTCCGAATCGTAAAGCCTCCATCGCGTCATCCTGCCCCACAACCCCAACCATCGGCTCGACTTCCTTCGTTGAGCCAAATGGCAGGGTGCTGGGATCGCAGCGCCATCGGACGGCTTCAGCCGGCAGCGGGTTCACGCTGTTCTGGCACGGTGAATCGAGTGTCTCTTCTTCAGATGTTGCCATGAGAGGATCCTCCATTAAGGCTAAAGTCTTCACGAGGCCCGCAAGAGCCGCCTGACAACCCTAATGTAACGGCGCCAACCACATCAGCGAAGAGCCCCGACGGCCTCTGCGGGCCGGAAACGGCTCGGATATCCCGAAACTAGTACGATTCTGTGCAGGAGATGCCGGTGTCCCACATGCAGGCCTGCGCGGCGTGTCCGGGCTACGCGGGGCCCGTTCCCATCTCGCTCAGGCGAGAACTCGAGCTAGATCTCGCGATGTCGCTCGCTCGGACGCGTCCATATCGGGCGAAATCATCTCGGCAAAGGTGGCACGAGCGACTATCCAGATCCGCCCTTGCCACCGGGCACAGGTGAATTACGCTAACGCTTGGTTGAGAATCTGGTTTCTGAAATCGACGACTTGTTGAAAGGGTTTACCGATGTCGTTCACACTTCCCGAGCTCCCGTATGACAAGAACGCCCTTGAGCCCCATATCAGCGCGGAGACGCTCGAGTTTCATCACGGCAAGCACCACAACGCCTACGTTACGAACCTGAACAAGCTGATCGCCGGCACGCCGCACGAGGATCAGCCTTTGGAGGACATCATCGCCGGCAGCGAGGGCGGCATGTTCAACAACGCCGCCCAGGTGTGGAACCACACCTTCTACTGGAACAGCTTGAAGCCGGGTGGCGGCGGTGAACCGACCGGGTTGCTGGGCGACGCGATCACGCGCGACTTCGGCTCGTTCGCCAAGTTCAAGGAGGCGTTCGCAGATGCTGCTGCCACACAGTTCGGATCCGGTTGGGCTTGGCTGGTGCTGGAGGACGGCAAGCTGCGTGTGACCAAGACGGCGAATGCAGACCTGCCGATGAAGCATGGCCAGACCGCACTACTCACCGTCGACGTGTGGGAGCATGCGTACTACGTCGATTACCGAAACGCCCGACCGAAGTACATCGATGCCGTCATCGCCAACTTGCTGAACTGGGACTTCGCGGCTACGAACTTCGAAAGGGCAAGCGGCTAGCGCCGCACCAAGACTCCGTACACGGGCGAGATGGCATCCACTGTTGTCGGCAGACCAATATGTGAGGAGCCTGCGGCGCAACATGCCGGAAACTGGCAAAATGACACTCACTTTTATGTGTCACAGGCCACGCGGACCGGCTATTCTTGCGGCTGTGCGGCTGTGCGAAGCCCATCGGTGACGCGACTCAGTCGGAGGCGGGCGGCCGCCACCGGTCTACTTTCATCGATCTGGTATCGAAGCCAACGTATGGTCCGTTGCTGCCGCGCTCCGAGTAGTACCAGTACGTGCTGACCTGCGTTACTTTGATATCAACCGGTTCATCCAAGACTGACAGAACCTCGGCCGGGTCCATGCCGTTCTTGATTTGCTGCCACCCGATCGTATATTTTGGTTCCGGACGCTTGGTTTTCGTTTGTACACCGTCGTCATAACGGGGTCCAACCTGCTGGCATGCCCCGATGAGCGACGCGACGATGCATAGGCCGCAAATTCCTGTCATTCCTCGACGCATTGTTCAACTCCTTTGATCCGAAATCTCGCTCTTGCCTTACTCGCGTCTTAACTCAAATCGCCAGCGGCTTGCCTGCGCTTTGAACGCTTGTCCTACTTCCTTTGCCCGCGCCTAGGTTCTCGGGCAACAGTCATGAATGGCCCGGATCCAATCTGCGCCGGACCTCGACACCGCGTAGCGATGGGGTACAATGGGCTCAATGATAGAATGGCGTTCACGCCCCTGCAATCTTGAGAGTTCGCTTTGGCTTATCCTATGAGTGCCGGATTGTCTCTCCAGGTGTTAGCGGCGTCCGTTCCCACTGGAGCGCGCGGCATACTTGATCTGTTCGGTCAGCACCCGGGGCGCCGTATTCTTGCGATTCTCGTGATCGCGACGGCGGCGCACCTGATGGTCGTCGTGGTGCGTCGACTCTTCCGTGCCGTGCTTCGATCAAGGCCTGCGTGGAACACGAAGATCCGGACGCTGTCTCATTTTGCCAGCAGTGTGATCATCTTCATTCTGTACTTCGCCGCGGCCGGGATGATTCTGCACGAAATGGGCGTCTCCCTAACTGCCTACGTCGCGAGCGCGACCGTCATCGGCTTCGCCGTCAGCTTCGGGTCTCAGGGGCTCATACAGGACGTCATCACGAGTCTCACCGTAATCACCTCAGATCTTCTGAATGTGGGCGATATGGTCGATATCGGCGGTCAGGTCGGAATCGTCCAGAGCGTCGGTATCCGATTCACGGTGCTCGTCAACCTAAACGGTGCCCAGGTGTCCATTCCAAACCGGAATGTTGCCAACGTCATCAACTTTGGGCGTGGATACATGCCGGTGTTGCTCGACGCCAGACTTCCCCAGGCTGATGATAAAGCTAGTGAAGCTCTTGGGCGACTACGGGTCGTCTCGGCATCCTCGTACGATCAGTTTCGGGGATCGATGCTCGGTGAGCCTGAAATCGCGAGCCCAAAAGCCACCGAGGCGGGGTATTCGTTTGTGCGGATCAAGTTCAGTATCTGGCCCGGCCAAGGCGCCATCGTCGAGACGGCCATCAATCAGGCGGTCGTTCTTGAATTGCGCGCAATCGATCCCTCCTACGCAGATGCAATGGTGGTGGTGCACTATCGCGAGCAGCCCGAGGATGCAGAATCGCCGTTGCCGGAGGCAGCGGCGGTCCGCGGATCAACAAGGTCAAGCAGAAGTGGAAGTCAGTGAGGTTCGCGAGATTGCTGATGTTGTCGCGCGGAGCGACTCACCAACCGAATCACAGGAGTGGCCCAAGGAGGCGGAACGCATTCTCTGTGAACCGTCGGTGCGCGGGGCGTCGTCGCCACACATCGAGTTCAAGTCGATCCGAGTTCCCCAGGTAAGTGTTCTGGAGCGCCCGCAGCTGACCTGTGAAAGCCGCATCGTAAACAAACAGTGAGATCTCAAAGTCGAGCCAGAGGCTACGCATGTCGAGATTGACGGAACCGAAGACGCTTATTGTACCGTCGATGGTCAAGCTCTTGGTGTGTAGCAGGCCGCCTTTGAACAATGCGATAGTGGCCCCGGCGGACATCAGGTCATCAAAGTGCGCGACGCTCGCATAGCGGACAAGCCGTGAATCGTTACGGGCCGGAACGATCAACGTCACCTCGACGCCGCGCAGGGCAGCCGACAGTAAGGCGGTGAGCATCGAGTCGTCAGGTACGAAGTACGGAGTCGTCATCACGAGTTCACGGCGGGCTGCGTAGATCGCCGTCAACAACAACTGGTGAATTGCTTCCGGCTGAAGATCCGGGCCGGAGGGTACGACTTGAATCATCGACCCGGCCGGCGCGGGCGACCCGTTCCCGGCTGCGGGCGGTAGTTCGCATGCACGGCCGGTCTCGACCGACCAGTCCAGCCAGAAAACACAGTCAAGGGCCGCGGCGATGGGTCCGGTGACGCGCGCGATGGCGTCCACCCATTCTCCAACGCCCGACTCCTGCTTGAAGAAACGGGGATCGACGAGGTTCTGACTTCCGGTATAGGCCACGCGATCATCGATAACGACGATCTTGCGGTGATTCCGCAGATCCCTGCGAACGAAGAAGGTTCGGAGAGGCCCCGTGGGCAGTGCAGCGGTGAGCTCCACGCCCGCGTCGCGCAGCCTGCGGGCTAAGTTGCCTCTGAGAAAGGACTTGCTTCCGGTCGCGTCGGCCAGTGCCCGGCATTGGACACCCCGCCGGGCCGCCCGCACGAGCGCGTTGACGACATCGGCGGTACGCCCACCCTCGTGCCAGATGTAGAAGCAGACGTGACATCTGCGCTGGGCAGCGTCGATGTCGGCCACGATTGCGTCAAAGATGGTTTGGAAGTTATCAAGAAGCTCGATGTTGTTACCGGCCATGGCCGGAAAACCAAGGACATGCTCGGCATGGCGATGGATGGGCTCCGCCGCCGCCTCGATCTGCGTCGCGGCCGTGCCGTACTGATGCCGCAGGTCCTTCTGCCATTGCTTCACGTTGCCGATGCTCGCGGCAATGCGCGCCGCCCTCCCTCGGCCCAGGCGCCGTTCGCCAACGAGCAGGTACGCAACAGCGCCGACGAAGGGCACGCTGAAGATCACTGCCAGCCATGCCACTGAGACGCCAACGGGTGGCCGCCTCATAATCACGCGAATTGACAATGCCGTCAGGATGAGCCAATGCGCGACCAGGACAAAGGTGCTGAGCAGATGGAGGTTCATGCCATATCGCTGTCGGACTTGGCCTTCTCGGTATCGGGCTCTGCTACGGCCTGCATGACTGCCTTTCGGGCCATCCTCGAAACGAGGACCATGACCGTGACGCCCACCACCACGCCGCCGATGATCGCGAGATCGTGCAGTTGGCCGGCTCTCGCGCCACCGACGGCCATCCGGGCCATGTGCTTGCCCGCGTGGCCGAAGTACACCTCGATGATCAGGTTGGGGGCGAGGGCGACGCAGGCAATCAGGAACCCGGTGAATCGAACGCCGGCCGCGCCAAGCAGGTAGCTGATGGTTGCAGGATTCAACGGTGTGAGACGCAGAAGCAGCTGCAATCGAAGTTCATCATGGGAGACGGCTCGTTGAATAGCCGCAAGCGACGGTTTTGCCAGAAGCGTTCGCTCGATCCGCGTCCGTAGGAGTCGGCGGGAGAGCGCAAACTGCAGCGCGGCGGCAAGAAAGCTCCCGGCCACGACCGCGGCCGCGCCCCACGCGATCCCGAACAGAGCACCTGCAATGATGCAAAGCACCGTGTCGGGCATTAGAAACGACGTCGCCAGGACGAACAGGCCGACGAACGCAAGCGCGCCCCAAGGGCCGAGCTGCGCGATCCATGACTCGATGGTGTTGATGTGATGTTCGATGTCCCGACCCACCACAACAACGGCGATGACCAGCAGGATTCCGATCGCCAGGTAAGGCAGTGCTACCCGAAAGCTGGCGCGCGTCAGCAACCGTCGCACGCGGGCACCTCCGTTCGCGTTGTTCTCACTGTCCATCTCCATGGTCGTCTTTTAAGACGTCGAAGCGTTGTCATCTAAGTGAAAACGGTGCATTGCACGATGTACGACCGGAGCGAAGAAAATGCCCGCGACGACAAGGAACACGATTCCGGAAAATAGCGCGTAACTGCCCGCGAAGAGCTTGCCGGCAGTCGTGTGTAGCTCCGCCACAGGTCCCATGCCCCCAAGAAGCATCGCTGCATGCACGTACGCGTCAACCCACGGCAATCCTTCAAACCAGTGATAGCCCGCCATGCCCACCCACAGCGTACAAGCCACGAGACCGACAGCTCCAAGCGTATGCCTCAGCATTCGGCCATAAAACAACCGTTGGGGGACGAGTGGCTCACGAAAGTGCTCGAACATCATACGCTCCTCGCGTGGACAGCCCTCCATTCTCCCTTTGGAGGGGTAGGAATCGCCTGCGATCCTATTATTGCTCCGCGTTCGCCGTGATCACTGACTGATAGCCGGACTTCATTCTTCGTCCGTTGCGGCCGATCAGGCTGCTCGAAACGCGGGCGGCAGCACACTGCCCGCCAGGACGTTGTTTGGGAGGCTATTCCGCCGTCGGCCCGTACACTCCAGGCTGCGGACACCTGGACGTGAGTCCCAAGCTACCAGTTCAAGCTCGCTTGAACACTCGAATGAGGGCTATGAAGACGATCGCGCCGAATGTGGCGATGATCAAGTGACCAAAGGGACCGATAGCCGT
>CAZJTP010000231.1:0-6266 GCA_964548955.1 uncultured Phycisphaeraceae bacterium | reverse complement strand
GCAACTCGAGCGTGACCACGTTCAAGCGGTAGAACAAGTCGTCGCGGAATCCACCCTGAGCCACGAGATCGCGAAGCGGCTGGTTGCTTGCCGCGATGATCCGAACGTCGGCTTTGACCGGTCTGGTCCCACCCAACGGTTCGAATTCTCTCTCTTGAATCACTCGTAGCAGCTTCACCTGAACCGCACGGGTTACGCTCTCGATCTCATCCAGGAAGATCGAGCCGCGTTGGGCGAGTTCAAACTTTCCCGGCTTGTCCCGCTTGGCATCGGTAAACGCGCCTTTCTTGTAGCCGAAGAGTTCGGATTCCAGCAGCGTTTCCGGAAGCGCGCCACAGTTCACGACTGTGTAGGGGCCGCTCTGACGCGGGCTGAGGTCGTGGACGGCACGAGCGAAGAGCTCCTTACCTGTCCCGCTCTCACCTTCGATGAGCACCGTACTCTCGCTTTCCGCGATGGCGGGCAGGGTTTTGAAGAGCTGTCGCATGCGCGCATTCTTGCCCACAATGTCCTGATACGTGTACGATTCGGTTAACTCCCGGCGCAGCCTTTCGACGGTGGACATGTCTCTGAGTGCTTGCACACCACCTACGATCTTTCCGCTCTTGTCACGCAAGGGGGCAGCACTGACGTTGAGCACAACCTCGTCGCCTGCTGTGTTGATAATCGTGATGCGCCGACCCGCGACGGCGTCCCCGGTCGCCATGGCCTGACAAACCGGGCAGCCCTCCTCAGGCACGTCCGGACGAAGCACGTCGAAGAACTTGCGTCCGATGGCCTGCTCGCGAGGCATTCCCGTAAGCGCGCTGGCCGCGGGGTTGAATGCGGTGATGTTGTGATCCAGATCGATCGCCAGGATACCGTCCGCAACACTCTCCATGATTGAGCAGCAGAGCGTGTACGGATCCGCGTCAAGCGCAGGTTGCGCCTGCTGAGTTCTTGTCTTCCTTTTGACCATCGTTCGTCCTCCCACGCCACGTTCCATCATTCAAGTCTGCAATAACCGTACCATGGGTATTGCACAATTGCAACGCCCCGCAGGTTCGCCAGGGGGCTCAGTGCCCTGGCCACACCCGCAAAACCGGCCTTAGCGGATCTGAAATCGGTAACCTGCCCATCCTCGTGCGATGGCACGACGCCTGCCATTAGTCTGTCGTGAGGCTTAAAGGTAGCACTCTGTGATGCGATAAGGAGCCCAATCACGAAGACGGACGACCGAGCATATGCGTGAACTATGAGCGTCCCTCACGGCACGTGATGGTATCGCAATGAGTTGGGTCTTGGCGTGGGCCCGCCGGCAAGGGAGTGATAGCCAATGAACTGGGTGCAGTGGATTGGTGCTGGCACACTCGTGATTGTCACGGCGATCCTCGTGCTAGACTGTATCGCTTGGCTGATTCGGCGAGTACGGTGACCCCGAGGATCCGCCGAGTTGCCGGACACCGCCATCAGCTCCTGCCTCCATCAGGACACCATCGACGCTGTGCGGACCAGCGACAAACAATCGGCCCAATCGGAAGCCCTGCTTCCCGGTCGGTTGGAGCACCCCGAAGATGTACGCGATGCGGAGGTTCTTTCGTATTCAACGGATCGTGATTACCTGTCTTTGTAGCGGAGACCAGCGATGAGCATCCACAAATCAGAATTCCTGGTGGGAACGGCAGCGCTGATGCTGCTGATTTCTGGCTGCGCAACGACGTACAAGCTTCGCACCGGTTCTGTGCACGGTGGTGACCTCAAACCAGGATACCCATGTCCGGATTTCACCTTCCTCGACGAAGACGGGCGCGCGGACACGTTCTCGCACGTGCGTGGCGTCGTCACCCTGGTTGTCTTCCCTGACGATCCCCAATGGCCTAACTGCGCTCGGTGCAAGGAGGTCGTCGACCTTGCGGCTGAGGTCCAACGCTTGGATACGCCGGTGGTGGTGGTAAGCGTTCGAAGTCCCGTCGAGGCCGAGCGTTGTTCCGCAGCGGCCCTGCACCTCTGCCCAATCGAGGGGCGGGCTCAGCTGGTCGCGCTGTGCGATCATCAAGGGCGCGTGCGCGATCTGTTCGGCCCGAATGCCACTGGCAAGTTTTTCGTGGTCGGTCCCAACGGATGGATTGCTGCTTGTGGTCAGCTGTCAGAAGACCTGCACGCCCTGGAAGTGCAGTTGCGCAAAGCGGTGCGGGAACACCAGCGCGAAGTGGAATTCCTCAACATAGCAGACGGGTAGTCCGCTCGAGGATAACGGCAATCGTGAATCCGTTGGTCGAGTTTTCTGTCGGCTGCTCGGTGAACAAATGAGGGTCTCGATAGCTACATGCCAGGACCGGATGTGCCCGAGGTTTGACCGCGCTTCTGCCCTGATTGTGATCGACGTTCGGGAAAGCCGGGAAGAAGGCCGTGAGGTCCTGGATATCAGCGCATGGCCGGCACACGGACGGGCTGTACGCGTCGCGCAATTGGGCGTCGATCAGCTGATCTGCGGTGCGATCAGTAACTTTGACGAGGCGGGTTTCGATGAGTCGCCTGTTCGCTTGGTTCCCCGGGTGGCGGGTCCGGTGGACGCCGTCATTCAGGCGATCCTGTCTGGGGCGATTTCGCCCGGACAGGACTATTGGCAGGACCGCTCGGATGTGCGTGCCCGTGAACTGTAGCGACGGCGCGAGGCACAAAAGCCTGAACAGGCGCGGCGCGGACACGGGACAGGCGATAAAGGACAGAATGGTCTGGATACTCAGAAAGGATAAGCATGGCACAGAAGATGTTGGTTTTCTGCGGATCGGATGATCCGAGCAAGGCGTTCCCCCCGTTCATGCTGGGTTCGGGGGCCATAGCCATGGACATGGAGGTGACGTTGTTCTTCACTCTGTCGGGTTTGAACATCATAAAGAAGGGCGGCGCGGAGAAGATTACCTTGGTGGGGATGCCCAAGACATTGCCCGAGTTCATAACGATCATGCAGGAAAACGGCGCGAAGATGATCGCCTGCTCGGCAGCGTTTGAAATGGCCGGTGTCACTGAAGATGATCTGATCGACGGGGTGGAATGTGGCGGCGTTGCGTCGTTTGTTGCAGATGCGCAGGAAGCGAATGTTGTCCTGACTTTTTGTTAATCCTCAAGGTGTGTTGTTTTTGTTGTAGATTCCGTAATTCTAATGTGGAGACGCAGAATGGCAGAGATTGATCTAGAAAACGTCCAAGCAGCCAAGGTGGTCGACGCCCGTGGCATGGCTTGCCCCGGCCCACTCTTGGAGGCGAAGAAGTCCATTGGGTCGGTAGCCGTTGGCGAGACGATTGAGATACTGTCCGGTGATGCGTCGACCAAAAACGACGTTCCCAGGTGGGCGGCCAAGGTGGGCCATGAATTCCTCGGCTCTCTCGCCGGCGAAGGATTTGACCGGTTGTTCATCACCCGCATGAAGTAGTCCGCGGTGACGGCGTGTTGGCTTCGGGGACGGCGAGAGAACAAACACAGAACTATCGCGGATTGAGGGCTTGAGCAGATGACGGTAACTGAGCTCGAGAAGAAACCGAAGATCCTGATCCTGGCCACCGAAACCTGTGCGTATCCGGGAGCGGACAACGTAGGACAGGTTCATGCCGAATACCCGACTAACGCCTACGTGGTGCGCGTACCCGCTCCGGTGATGTTCCCGGAGCAGTTCTACCTTCGGTGCTTCGAGAAAGGGATTGCCGGGATCATCGTCATGAGCTGCGGGCACGAGTGCCCCTACGAGGGAGCCTACGACCGTTTCGCAGCCCGGATAGGACGGGTTCACGCCCTGATGAAGGAGCGCGGGCTCGATACTAAGCGGTTGAGGCTTTGCGCAATTTGTACCGTCTGCTCGAGCGCGTTTGTGAAAGAGGTGAAGCAGATGAATGAGTACCTCATCGCGGAGACATCCGCCGCACTGCCAGGGAAGTGACTCCGGAAGACGGGGTGTAGCCTTTGGCGCAGGTCGGCACAAGGACGCGTTTCTGAAAGAGCGATCGAGAAGGTCACGAGAGATTCCAGAAGATGGAAGGCAATGGAAGAACAACCGTCGACGGCCTGGTGATCGGTGGTGGGATCGCTGGCCTTCAGGCCGCGATCGATCTGGCTGACCAGGGCTTCAAGGTCCTCATCGTTGAGAAGGAGCCCAGCATCGGCGGAAAGATGATCGCTCTGAGCAAGGTGTTTCCAACGCTTGATTGCGCGAGTTGCATCTGCACCCCGCGCATGGCGGCCGCGGCGCACCATGAAAACATCACCATCATGACCTACGCCGAGGTGACGCAGACCAGGCGTCGCGAGAGCGGCTTCGAGGTGACCGTCGTCAAGAAGCCCCGATATGTCAATGAGGCCGACTGCACCGGTTGCCGTCTGTGCGAGTACGCCTGCCCCATGGAACTCCCGCATGAGTTCGAGGGAAACTTGGGTATGCGCAAGGCTATCTACGTCCCCTTCTCCAACGCAATCCCTCAGGTCGCACTGCTCGATATGGACAATTGTATCCTCTGCGGACGTTGTGAAACGGCCTGTCCGACCGGAGCGGTGAACTACCTCCAGGAACCGGAAGAGATCACGGTGACGGCAGGGACAATCATTTTAGCCACCGGCTACGAAATGACGCCGATCGACGCCAAAGAACAATACGGCGGGGGACGCTTGCGCAACGTTTTAAGTGCCCTCACGATCGAACGCCTGCTGGCGCCGCACGGCCCGTACGGCAGGATGCTTCGCCCCTCGGATGGAAAGATCCCTGACTCGATCGCCTACGTCCAGTGCGCCGGATCGCGTGATCAGAGCCTTGGTGTTCCCTATTGCTCGCGTGTCTGCTGCATGTACGCAATCAAGCAGGCCATGCTGCTTTCCGGTGCCCTCCCCCTGGTGGACATCATCATCTACTACATGGATATTCGCGCGTTCGGGAAAGGGTTTGAGCAGTTCTACCAGAATGCAAAAGCCATGGGAATCGAATTCGTCAAGGCCAAGGTGGCCAAGATCACCGAGGATGAGGAGCAGAATCCGATCGTGCGCATCGAAGTGATGGACGAGGATGGGCGGGTGGAGGAGCGCAAGCACGACATGGTGGTCTTGTCATTGGGGATGGTGCCCGCACGGAATGGTGACGATGTCTTGCCCGCTTGCAGTGCCGAAGACGGGTTCATTCACTGTCCGGAGCCCAAGCTGGCGCCATGCCGGACGGATGCGGAAGGTGTGTTTGTCGCCGGAACGGCAGCCGGCCCGAAGGATATTCCGGATTCGATCGTGGAAGCCGGCGCCGCGGCTGTGGAGGCCGCTATCCACCTTCGTCTTAACGGTCGTCAATCAACGAAAACAAGCGGCAACGACGACATGCGGCTCCGTGCAATTACCGAAACCAAGTCAAGTGGAATGCCAAGCTGATGACGGACGAACAGAAAGACAAACTCGACGCTTCGCCAACGCCGAAAGGCGAAGCTCCCCGAATTGGTGTCTATATCTGCCATTGCGGCGGCAATATTTCAGATGTAGTCGACGTAGAAAAGGTAGTAGAAGAGGCGGCGAAGCTGCCAGGCGTGGCCGTCGCGCGGCGCCACATGTTTATGTGTTCTGATCCCGGCCAGAGCACGATTGCCGACGACATCCGCAACGAGAAACTCGATCGGGTGGTTGTGGCCGCCTGCTCTCCGAGCCTGCATGAGCATACGTTCCGTCAGACCCTTGCCCGGGCAGACTTGAATTCTTACCTCTACGAACACGTCAACACACGTGAGCAGGTGAGCTGGTGCAGCAAGTCCGATCCCCAGGGCGCCACGGAAAAGGCAATCCGTCTGGTCGGTGCTGGTGTGGGGAAAGCGCGGCTGTTGGACCCGCTGAAGCCTATTCGGGTGGAGGCGCGGCAACATGTCGTGGTGATCGGCGGCGGTGTCAGCGGCCTGCGCTGCGCACTGGACCTTTCGCGCAGCGGGCTAACGGTAACTGTGCTTGAGCAATCGGCTTTTGTGGGCGGACGGACGGCGCAGTTAGATCGGGTTTACCCCACGGAAGACGATGCGCGCGATCTTTTGCGACAGCTTATTGACAGAATCGACCACGATCCAAACATCACGATCTACACCCGGGCCGAGGTAACCGCCGCTTCGGGTTACGTCGGCAACTTCCATCTGAATGTCCGGCTGGAGCCCCGCGGAGTGACCGAGAAGCTCGATCCGGATCAGCTCCGCGCCGCAATTGATGCCTGTCCCGAAACTGCGGAAAGCGATTTTGATTACGGAATCGTCCAACGCAAGGCGATCTATCTGCCGTATCCTGGT
>CAZJTP010000230.1:4024-6272 GCA_964548955.1 uncultured Phycisphaeraceae bacterium | reverse complement strand
ATCTCCAGCGATTTCCTGTGCATCTTCTCGGCCTGGTCCAGGTCCCCGCGCGTCTTGTAGACCAGCCCGAGGTTGCCGTACTGGATGGCCATGCCTTCGAGGCGTCCGAGCTTCTGGTTGATTTCCAGCGACTTCCTGAGCA
This sequence comes from uncultured Phycisphaeraceae bacterium, assembly GCA_964548955.1. Lineage (GTDB taxonomy): Bacteria > Planctomycetota > Phycisphaerae > UBA1845 > UBA1845. The sequence continues at coordinate 6,130 of CAZJTP010000230.1, read as the reverse complement.
TCTCTTCGGCCTGGTTCAGGTCCCCGCGCGTCTGGTAGATCAGCCCGAGGTTGCCATACGTATTGGCAATACTGTCGGGGCGACGAAGGTCCTCCTCAATCTTAAGGACCTTTCGGTACATTTTCTCGGCTTGGTCCAGATCCCCGCGTGTCTGGTAGATCAGCCCGAGGTTGCCGTACTGGCTGGCCATGCCTTCGAGGCGCCCGAGCTTCTCTTCGATCTCCAGCGACTTTTTGTGCATCTTCTCGGCCTGGTCCAGGTCCCCGCGCGTCTCGTAGATCAGCCCGAGGTTGCCCAGAACCACAGCCTCTTCCTCCGTTACAGGTGAAACAAACTCATTAAGCGCCCGATGCGAGAGTGAGATCGCAGCATCGAGAAGTCCGAGTGTCCGCAGCGGCCCCGTACATTCGTTGACAAATGATTCTATGAATGCTTTCGGACCGTCGACGGCAAGGACATGCTCAGGGAGCCTTTCAGCCGCCAGGGCATCTGGCTTGACGTCAGCCGTCAGCCGCTTGCGGTAGATGTCAACAGCCCGGCGGTGATAAACTTTGGCATCCGCGCCGGAAACCTGGCCGCGAATGTAATCAGCCAGCAGGTTGTGGTATATCTTCCGCCCCTCCGCCTCTTTCCATAGCAGGCCGGACAGGTAGGCATTGGCCAAAAGGGCCTGTCGCGCCGCCGACGAAAGCCCGCTGACGGCCTCGACGACCTCGTCCGGGACTGCGAACTCGAGAAGTGCATATGCCCTGAACAACTCGATCGCCTTTTCCTTATGCTCATTGCACAGGTGATCCCACTGCATCCTGGCGATTTCCCGTGGAGGCGGGTCGGGCGGCAGGTCTTCCAAAGATACCCCGTCCGCGATAAGATCGAGTGCGGCTTGGATGGCGTAGGGATGCCCCTTGTACTGGGCGATGGCCTTCTTTGCATCGGAAACGGGCACGGGCAGATCGTCTCGACGAATGCTCAGCAGATCGTCGATGGCCTGCTCACCGAGCACTCCCAGGTCGTCTTTGGGAATGCGCACGACATTCTTAAGCGTCATGAATTCATGATCGGAGGCTAGAACATCTTCAGGACGCTGAGCGAAGATGAACTTTATTCTGTGTGGCAGGTTCTTCACAACCTGTCGCCACGCATCCGCACTACCTCGGGACATGTGTTTGTCAGAGTCGATCACAAAGACCGCACGCGCGTTCTTGTCCATTCGAACTGAGATGAGGTTGAGCTTTTCCAGGAGTTGATCACGGGCGTTCTTCTTCTGATCCCGACGGAGCGATTGAAGGAGATCACCGAGTGCGTCACCTTTCGGAAGAAGCTTGAGCAAGGCTAGCCGTTGCCTCATGCGTCGTTCAGTCTTCTCGAACGAGCGTTCTTCCAGGCCCGCTACATTGAAGGCGCGATCGATCATTAGCTCCATTAGCTGATCGGGTGTGTCTGACTCGGCCACTTCGAAGCGAACGTGATCGCAGGTCAAGCCGGGGTGCTTGGCCGATGTCCTTGCCATCTTGTCCACCAGCCAGGTCTTGCCCATTCCGGCCTGGCCGGTAACGATGACGGCATGGCCCTTGGGCGATGCGAGGACCTTGTCGAACTGCTTGAGCTCATCTGACCGGCCAACGAACGGACGCTCTTCACTGCCCGGTACTGCCATGGACTTGCCTCCGGTGGTGTCAAGTGCCACTGGAGTATGCCGTGTATTCGACATAAGTGTCAAGGCCGGGACGGGAATTGGTCCGGATGCATACCAAAAAGGGGTGTGATTGTGTTGTCGAGTGGGTGGCATGGGCAAACTTGTTTGCCCGTGCGTATGCTTTCCGATGACCACGGGCAAGCTGCCGCTTGTCCATGGCACCCGGCGCGTCGAGTCAAGGGCGGCTTGGTTATGTCGGCGGGTGGCATGGACAAGCGAAGTGAGGAACGATCGAAGCTTGCCCGTGCATTGCTGGGCTCAAGAAGGGCACGGGCAAGAATCTGAACCATTGATGATGAGCTCAGATTCTTGCCCATGCCACCCGAAATGGGATGCACTCAATTGGTACTCAGTGGGATTCGTGACAAAATCAGCGGAGGTACGAATCACCTGCTGGAATCGCCGATCCG
>CAZJTP010000230.1:0-3924 GCA_964548955.1 uncultured Phycisphaeraceae bacterium | reverse complement strand
TCGGTTTTGTTGGTCGTGGTTCTGATCAATCCGCAATCCCCAATCTGCAATCGGCAGTCGCGGTTCTGGTCGGGGCGGGCTCAGGCCATTTGACATGCCCATGAGTACGTGCTATACTGTATTAGTGTGCTAGTGCAGTAGTGTGATCCGATGGTGCTTTGGGCCTCTTCCCGGCGGCAACCGGAGGTGTGGTGTCGTGGGTATCGATCCGAACAGTCCCGTGCCCATCTATCAGCAGATCGGCGATTACATCCGCAGCGCGGTAGCGGCCGGTGTGTATCGGCCGGGGGAGATGATTCCTTCGCTGCGAGCGATGGCTTTGGACCTGACGGTCAATCCGAACACGGTCCAGCGGGCCTATGAGGAGCTTGAACGCGAGGGATTGATCGAGGCCCGCAAGGGGCTGGGGATGTTCGTGACCAGGAACGGAACCACATCGGCCCAGACGAAATCCGAGCAAGCCGTCTACTCAGCCTTCGGCCAGGGCATCCGGGCTGGACACGCGGCCAACATGCCGGCCATGCACATCCGGGCCACGTTCGGTAAGGCCTGGAAGGACGTTAACACGGAACGGAGCGGCAAGTAATGACTGTCAACACACCGTTCGACTTCGCGATCGAAACGGCCGGATTGACCAAACGGTTCGGCGATAAAGCGGCTGTAGATGATCTGACACTACAGATTCCGCCGGGATGCGTCTTCGGCTTCATTGGGCCCAACGGTGCGGGAAAAAGTACGACGATCAAGATGCTCATGGGTGTTCTACGCAGGACGTCCGGTCAGGCGCGTCTGTTGGGTTTTGATGTGGCCAATCGCGCTGAGAAGGTGAAGCAACGCATCGGGTACGTCCCGGAGCTGCATTTCATCTATCGCTGGATGCGCGTAAGCGACGTCGTCGGTTTCTGCGGTTCACTCTACGAGACGTGGAACGACAAGCTTTGCAAAGAACTCCTTGCGCTCTTCGAGCTTGATGAGAGGAAGAAAGTCAAACACCTCTCGAAGGGCATGGTGGCCAAGCTTGCGTTGCTGATTGCGGTAGCGCATGAGCCGGAGCTTCTTATCCTCGACGAGCCGACATCAGGGCTTGATCCACTGATCCGCGAGGAATTCCTGGACGGCGTTCTGCGTACGATCTGCGAGCGACAGAAGACGGTGATGTTTTCCAGCCACACCCTCAGTGACGTGCAACGTCTGGCGGACAGGGTCGGCATCATACACGAGGGTCGTCTGCTGGTTGATTGTGCGGCGGACGAGTTGCTCACCGGGACCAAGCGTATTCGGATTGTTTTGCGGGACGGCTGCTCACCCAGTGAGCCTCCCGACGGGACGATCTGGCAGCGATTCCAACATCGTGAGTGGCAACTGACGGTTCGCGGCTACTCGCCGGCTTCGGTGGAATTCCTACAAAACAAGTACCCTGTGGAGAGTGTCGAGGTAACCGATCTGGGGCTCGAGGACGTGTTCAAAGACTACATCAAGGGGCAGAGGGCGTTGGTATGAGGACATTAATCTGGAAAGACTTCCGCATCAATGTAATCGTGTTGGGCTACGGATTTGTATGTCTAATCGGACTGACCATAGCCTTTGCGGCAGTCAAGATATACTTTGATGTGCGTTTCAATGAAACGGTTTGGCCTTGGCCTGATACGTTGGTTATGAACGGTTCGTTTGGTCTCGCCTTCCAGTTGTTAACGGTCGTGATGCTTGGCGGGTGCGCTGTGGCGGCGGAGCGAGCGGATCGATCCGCCGAGTTCCTGGCATATTTGCCGCCGTCTCGTTGGACCATCATCGCAAGCAAAGCCATAGTGACCATTGGCGCTGGGCTATTCATCTGGTCGGTTGATCTGGCAATCGCCTATGGCATCGCGCCGCTCACAGGGACCGTTTCGGAGGATCTGATCATATTCCGAGGTTCGATGATTCCGGTCCTGACGACCACGGCCATCCTCCTTTTCGGTGCGGCCTGGTGTGCTTCAACCTTCGCACCCAGCCACGCAATAGCGACCGGTGTTGGCATCGCTGCGCCGATTGCTCTTCTTTGTGTTCTGATGGGCATCGATTATATCTTCGAACCGCGTGCGTTTGACCTTGGCTCGTGGTACAGGCTGCTGTCCGTAGTGCTGGGGATTGCCGCTTTCGTCGCCGGCACGATCTATTACGTCCGGCGCGTTGAACCGTAAGCCGGATTGGTCGGAGCGGGTATGGTCATCGTCAAAGTGCGAAAGGACATAGTATGATAATTCCTCTAACACGGTTTTTGCGTTGTCTCCTATTGTCTGTCGCGGTCTTCATACTTCAAAGTGCGATCGTCCTTGGGGAGTCTCCAATCGATCCGAATCTCGCCCGGCAGTACTTCCAAGAGGCGAAGGCACTATCCGATCGGGACGGAGGACGGATGTGGGGGCTCGAGGTCTACGGCCCGATGATGTTCGTTGAACCGAATTCGCGATCGGTTGTGGCCAACCAGGCCGATCGCGAGGGCAATCTTGTTAGGAAGGGAGATGTCTATGTGGGAACACTGTCACCGGGTGAGCCGATCGGCAATTCTGTCATTCTCTGGGCAGGCGTCGAATGGTCGATGATGACCTGGCCGCTGCCGACCATGAAGGGCAATCGGCTGTGCCTCATGGCCCATGAAATGTGGCACCGTATCCAGGAGAGGCTCGGATTCTCTGCGGCGAGCCCCGGCAACGGGCATCTCAATGAACGCGATGGTCGCACCTGGCTGCAGTTGGAATGGCGCGCCTTGATTGAGGCCCTCAAACATCTTGATACGGAACGTCGTCGTGCCATCGAGGATGCACTCTGCTTCCGGGCCTATAGAAGGTCGCTGTTTCCAAAGGCCGCTGCGGAAGAACGGGCTTTGGAGATGCATGAGGGATTGGCTGAGTATTCCGGTATCCGGCTGTCAACCGATTCGGACAGGATGGCTTTCGCGCGAACGCTCATGAATCTGCGGCGTGGCACCGAATATGAATCGTTTATCCGGTCTTTCGCATATGCCTCCGGCCCGGCCTATGGCTACTTATTGGACAAGGCGAAGCCCGACTGGCGCAAGAACCTCCGTGGGCGTGATGACCTCGGGCAGTTACTCAAGGAGGCCATGGGAATTTCACCGAGCGGTGATCTTGAAGCAATGGCGCATCAACGCGCAAACGCATATGATGCCGACCAACTCATCGCCGTAGAAGCCAAGCGCAACGATCTGCACAAGATGACTCTGGCGGAGTATCGAAAACGCTTTGTCGACAATCCGGTTCTTGTGATTCCACTCCGGATGGCGAAGCTGCAGTTCGACCCGGGCGGGCTCCAACCGTTGGACGAACTTGGAACCGTCCATAAGGCGATAACGATTAACGACCTTTGGGGAACGCTGACTGTCACCCGCGGCGCCTTGTTGACCGAGAAAGGATGGTTTCGATCACAAGTCACAGTCCCGGCACCAGGCGACCCGAGCGCTCGTCCACTGACAGGAGATGGATGGACGCTTGAATTAAAGGAGGGTTGGGGGCTCCACCCAGGAGAGCGAAAGGGGGACTACGGCATAAAGATGATGAACACGGGGGGATGATGGGATTCATTAGCCCGTGACAGGCGGACCGTAACTCCCAGTCTTGCGGGAGTGATGATTCTTCGCAGACCTACTTCACATTGAAATAGAAAAACGGCGGTATCGTCAGGGCCACGACGTCATCCCAGCCGGGCTCAGACGGGGAAGTTGGACCGTTCGGCGTTCATATATGATGCCGCGAAGGACTGCTACTATTGCCCGCTCGGTCGCGCGTTGGAGTTTGATTCCGTCAAGACGCAGGATCGTGACACATGCGAGGCATCGAAATACCGGGTTTACAAGTGTCACTCGTGCGCGTGCTGCGGGTTAGCGGCAGATTGCCTGGCTGGCAACTCGAAGCGACGGACGGTGTC
>CAZJTP010000229.1:3153-6316 GCA_964548955.1 uncultured Phycisphaeraceae bacterium | reverse complement strand
GGCGTGAGGACGGTCGATCATCGTCGCCTTCGCACGACCTCTACCACAGTCGTTCCCCGATTAGTGGTTCGACAAACCCGGTCCCTGCAGGCCCTGAACCGAGTTCCCTCTGCCGACATCGGATGAACCCGAAAACAGTGCTTGAATCGTAGTCTATCCCCTCGAGTCGATGAGGGCTAGAAGCGGGATCTTGTTTCTACGGAAGGCAGGGCAATCGCATCTTAATTCAGACCGCGATTACCAGCGTGAAAACGCAGATCAGAGCGATCGTACGAAAAACGCCCGAGTGGGCGAACCAGCGTTTCCGATCCATCAGCCGGGGTTTCGCGATTTAGATGCGATTGCCCTGTTGCCCTGGGCGAACGCACAGAGCCCCCCTCGCAAGGAAGTGGCGGTTCGACTAGTATGGTTGGCCCAAAAACGGCAGAGCGCAAGTGCCGGTTCAACAGAACCGGGAGGATCGAAATCGTGTTCCGACTGCGACTTCGCATGTTGTTCACTATCGTCTTGTGCGCGGAGATGCCTCTCGTAGGCTGCAACGTTGGCCCTATCGCCCCGCCGGGCATCAATCAAGCACCCCCGGCTGACGCTGGGGCGGACCAAAACGCCGACGTGGGGCAGCGTGTATGCTTGAACGGCTTGTCCAGTACCGATCCCGACGACGATCCGCTGACCTGCGTCTGTCCACAACATTCGGAGCCGTCGGTTTCTCCGTTGATTCCTCAAATCCGGTTAATCGCAATGGGAGGTGTATCATGAAGCAACGCGCATTCTTGTTTGTAGCTACGGTGTTAGGCTTCTGCGCTCCGCCCGCCGCCGATCTTGGATTCGGAGACTGTCGGACTAACATAGCAAGCGGTACCATGGATGGGGGCAGGTCAATGGCTGGTGCCGCCGAGCTCTTTCACTTCTGTTGATAGGAGCGAGAAGATGAGATCGCCAGGGTGTGTATTGCTACGTTTCCTCTCGGTTCCGGGTCTGGTCTTCCTTGCAGGCTGCCCACAACCTCCTGGTCCCGGGTGTACGAGTGACCTCGATTGCCTCGCTGGTCAGGTTTGCGAAGGAGGCGAGTGTGTCGCCGACGGACCGCCGGGACATTGCGCGCCTGAGCTGTGCGATGACAATGATCCGTGCACCACTGAACAATGCGTGGACACCGACGGCGACGGCAGCGACGAGTGCGTGAACACCCCTGTCGAGTGTCCGGAAGGTATGCTCTGCGACCCGGACACGGGCGAGTGCGTCGTAGACTTCGGGCCGGAGTGCACGCTCGACTCCGACTGTGCCGCGGGGGAGGTCTGCATCAACGGGGAATGCGAGGGCAATGACGATTGCGGGTATGGAGAGGATGAGGATTCCGATCTGGGCGACCTGCCACCTGCAGATCCGGATCCCTGTGCGGAGATCGACCCTCCGTGCGAAAGCGTCAGCCTGGGGCCCTACATCGTGTTCAGCACAATGGAGGAATGTGTCGTATCTACCACTGCGACCGCCGCCGACGGAAGCGGCGACGTCATGTATTTCGATTGGGTCCCTGTGGGGGACGCGGTTGAACTCATTGCGATGGTGCCCGGAGACCCGCCATTAGCCCCATGGGAGATCGACGCCCCTCCCCCTTCTTTGCAAAGAGCGAACGTTCTCGCTGGTGTGATTCTAGGTCTAGGCGCCTCATCCGCCCAAGGGCCGGGACTAGTCCATACTAGGTCTGACCAATCGGGCAATCACGCGGGCTGTGATCCTCCGTGGCTTCAGTGGGCATCTTGCCGTGATCACGGGTCATGTTGTGATGACCACGACACCTGTATTCATCACAACTGCACTGGTAGCAATGGCGACGTGCGTATATGTTTGGTGAATCCGTTCTGCTCACTACAGTGTAGGTTATGTCACGCAATAGTGATTGCATGCTTTCTCAACAGGTCGATTTTTCCGGGACCATCAGAATGTTGTTCAAGAAAAAACTATCTTACTGGTGAGCGAGGTGATTGTGGATTGAAACAGCAGTGCATCGGTGAGGACTATCTGACTGGTGAACAATGGGTTGAAACGGATCCATGCAAATGTGATGAACCGGTTGACCCTTGCTGCGGCGACGGCGAGTGTGAATCCGGCGAGACGAGTTCCAACTGTCCGGAAGACTGCGACGACTGCGATGATGGCGACTGTTGGGGCGATCCACACTTGGTGACGTTCGACGGCCTCGCCTATGACTTCCAGGCAGTGGGCGAGTTCATTATGGTTCGCTCCCTAAGTGACTCCCTGGAGGTACAGGCTAGGATGAAGCCTTGGAGAGGGAGCCGTGTCGTGTCGGTCCAGAATGCCGTCGCGATGAACGTTGCGGGGGATCAGGTCGAAGTATACGTCGGTCGAACTCCTGCTCTATATGTGAATGGCCTTCCAACCGAGCTGGATGCCGAGGGCATGTCGCTACCGTCTGGAGGCAATGTGGTCGCCGACGCAGGCTTCTTCTACGTATCATGGCCGGACGGAAGCCGGGTCCGGATCCATGTACTTGGGTCTTATCTCAACCTGAAGATCTGTTTGCGTCAGAGTCGAGAGGGCTCGGTCCAGGGTCTGCTTGGAGACTTCGACGGCTCGCGCGAGGGCGAACTCGTGATCCGAGACGGCGCTCCCATCTCCACAAACCCCAGCCTACAAGAACTGTATCTCGAATATGGAGAGTCGTGGCGCGTGAGCCAAGAGGAGAGCCTGTTCGACTATCTCGACGGCAATACGACGGAAACTCATGCAGATAGGACGTTCCCTGACGGGATTGCGACGCTGGACGGGCTGTCACAGGACGAAAGGGAGTGGGCAGAACAGATTTGCCGAGATGCGGGCGTGACGAACCCGATTGTCTTCGACGCCTGTGTGCTGGATGTTGCACTGACGGGAGATCCGTCGTTTGCGGAGAACTCTCCGGAAATACCGATCCTCGATCAGTCGCACGGTTTGTATACGGGCACCATCGATCCCGCAGACGACGAAGATATCTACACGTTTACAGGCAACGCCGGGGATGTAGTGTTTATTCAAGTGAACCGGACGTCGGGGGGTCTCAATCCGCAGATCCAGCTTTATCCGCCCGGCGGTCTTCAGAGGGAAGCACTCGCGGGAACCAGTACTTTCGACGATCACAGCGTAGCCGCGTTGTTTGAACATC
>CAZJTP010000229.1:0-3053 GCA_964548955.1 uncultured Phycisphaeraceae bacterium | reverse complement strand
GTGAGTACACGATTCTCGTTCTGGACCATGGCCTCAATGACACTGGGGATTACGTGTTGTCACTCACCGTCCTTCCGTAGGCACGGGTTGCTGAGAGGATCGGATTCATGGCCAAGGTTAGACCAATCGGGAGAAAGTGATGACAACACAACGAAGAACCGCCGTCGCGACGACAGCGGCCTTCATCGAAGATGTCGAACCGGAGCCCACACCCGAGCCAGAAGCTCCGGACAATACCGAACTGGAGCCCGACGAGGAGCCGGACGTTACGTCCGGGCAGGTGGATGGGGATGAATCTAAACCCGAGCCCATGCCTGAGCAAGAGATACCACCGGCGCCCCATTGGGAGCCATGTTTCGGGCGTGCGGAACTGGAACGGCCACGATGATGGCAATGAGTCTCTGCGTCCTGGGGTTCGTGCGTTTTCGGCGTCGTTGGAGAGGCTGAGCACACCGCCACGGCTGGTCGGGCACCGACAAAGGTGACTGCGGACCGACAACGAGGAGCAGCGATCACCAACAAGAGAGGAGACGATCATGGTTCGCATTATGGCTCGATGGGCATGCCGGGGACTCTTCCTGGGTGCGGTAAGCGCGATGTGCGGTTGCGACGGGGTTCCATTCGGCGATCAGCCCCCAAGCCGACCCGTCTGTGGCAATCGCACAGTCGGTTCACTCCCTGGATCGGGATTCGTGGAGATGGAGTGGTCCTTTCAGCTCGATGCCATGCCTGCTGATTCCTCTCTCCTCAAAGTCATCTTTGGTGGGATCAATTGCCAGCAGCAATTTGACCTCGGAGACGTGGCGATCCTCTATGAGGTCGGCCAACAGGGCGAAGTGCTTTCGCTCGTCACCTTGACCGGGTTTGGGGACCAGCGGTTCTTTATCCGGACAGATCCTACTTTCAATCAGCGTTTTGTCGTCACAGATGGGTGCCTTACGCTCGAGTCCGACATCCCGGATCAAGGCATGCTTCCGGACTACGACCCGACGGAGATTCCGGAGGGGCCTTGCGGCCCGGGGCAACTGGCCATCGGGGAGGAAGGCTTGGCTTTCAGCACACAGGATGGCGCCTACATTTGCGTGCGGCCGGAGTTCGATTCCGACTGTCAGGACTGCTGGGTCGAGGACAGTGCGTGGCACGAGGAGTCCGTCTTCAGCGGTTCTTATGTCGCCCTCGGCTCGATCGACAATGTGTCCGTCAGGGGGTGGGCAGCCGCGTGCAACCAGCCGGACCAGTGGGTCAGCATCTCCGAAGGCGATCGCGTCGATTTCACGTGGACGATGCAGGCTACGTACCGTCCGTCGCCCAGCCCGGAGGACCTCGGCTATGAACCGTTGGAGCTTCCGACGTGGCCGTGACAGGCATTCGAATGGAATATCTCGCGGCTTTCGACCGTAATGGCGTTCAGTGGCTCTTGATGAATGTGGGGCCGGCCACGTGGATGGGAGGAAACAACGATGGTCAGTCGCTGGCGGATGCTGCCGTCCACGAGTGCCCTCAGCTTCTTCTGTGCCATGGGCTACAAGTCCGGCCAGCCCCTCGAATCATCGGTTTTCCAGAGCCGAGGGTGTGGCCGTGCAGTCGGTGATTGTGCCAACGCCGGATGCTAGGTGACCGCCCGTTCGTTGAGATCGAGGGTTGCGCCGTGAGGGACTTGACTTTGCTGCCACAGGTTTGTCTGATGATGATCGTCAACCGGTGGGGTAGCAGACGCCGGGACAATGACTATATATGCTCTACTCGGTATGAGCAATCCGCGGGTGCGTACCCCGGCCTCACCGGCCGTCTTTAGGAGAACCGTGATGCCTGCACCATCTTATACGGGTGACCGCCACAATCCTCTCACCTGCACATTATGCCCCGCGTTTCTGTCGCTGTATCTCGGACTCCTCATGGCAGCAGGATGTGTCACTTTCGGCAGGACCACCACGCACATCGAACATGGCATGCGCATTGACTCGGCCCGTGTCGACCAAATCGTTATCGGCCAGACGACCCGTTCCGACCTTTTCAAGTGGTTCGGTCCTCCTCACAGCATGTTCAAGGACGAGGCGGAGTTGGTCTCCTATCAAAGGGTGGGCTTCTACAGCTGTTCCAAGAACCGCCAGTTGACCACCTTTGATGAGGGACAATACGTGTTGCTGTATCGGTTTGACAAGACCGATGCCCGTACGAAGATCCACATCCTCATCGTCCCACCGTTTCTGAACTCGCAAACCGACAACAAGGTTGCTTTCTCCGGAGATGAGCTGTTGGTTTTCTTGGATCGGGACACACACGTCGTCGCTGATGTGGCGTGGAGGAATATGGCGCGCGATTAATGAAACACCAGGAATCAACACGACAAGCTCTCCAAGAGCGCGGCGTTGTCTCCGTCAACTCGTCGGGCCGAGTGGGTCTTTTGCGGCTCTATTCTCCCCGGGCCTGTGCGCGTCTACCGATCCGTCGGCTTGTTCTCTTGTTCGGTGGCGCAGCCGTGATCGGGGGATGTGTCTTGTCCACCACCACGCTAAAGTCCGGCGTCCCTCTGGACCCGGCGGCGCTATCCCAGATTAGACTCGGCGAGACAACTGGTACCGAGGTGATGCGCTTGCTAGGGCCGCCGCACAGCATCATCCGTGGCAGTGCGCGGTTCCGCGAGGCCGGGAGCCTCGGATGTTACTCTTATGCCAGGGACCGACAGTTGAGTAGCCTCGACGACAAGCACTACGCGCTGTTCTACAGGTATGACAGGGGGAACACCCGCTCCGGTGCTCTGCTCATCGTGAGTACAACCGAACGGCACGAAGTCCGTTTTCAAGGCAAGGAAGTGCTCATTATCCTGGAGAGCGAAAGGGATGTGGTGACGGACGTCGCGTCCCGCCTGGGGGGCAATACACCTTAAGTAGGAAGGAGGTCGTTGATGCAACGCTTGACGAGCATAGTGCGTCTGATCATCATTGCGTCCATGCTAGGTTCCTGCGTCTCCTGCGTGACCTTCACGGCTAGCCGGATGACGCTCGAAGTAGGCGCTCCCCGCGACGTCTCCAAGCTCAACGAGATCCAGGAGG
>CAZJTP010000228.1:0-6452 GCA_964548955.1 uncultured Phycisphaeraceae bacterium | reverse complement strand
TATTGGAATACCCGACCGGCCTATTCCAAAGCTGCCTGATCTGTCACGGACCCGTGCATGACCGTAATTGCGGATTCCCCCGGGGACCGATATGAGGGATAGGACGAGTCGTTCACAGGAGGCGGGCGGAGCGGTTCCACGAACAACGCCCTCGTGGCCGGGCCGCCGGCCGGAATCGCCAAAAGCTCGCCGCATAAACGGTCATGCACCCGCGTGTGTATGCATTGCAGAACGCGTCTTGTATGATAAGCAGACCGGTATCGTTCTCAGGGAGGCTTGGAGTCCGGCGTGGTATCAGCCGCTTGGGACATTCTTTGCGAGTCCGCGTTTTTCGTTCTGATCGGTTTTGCGGTCGCAGGGATACTCCAGGTCCTGCTGTCCGGTGAGACCGTCATCCGTCACCTCAGCGGAACTAAGAAGCGATCGGTGTTCCTGGCGACGCTGGTCGGTGTTCCACTTCCGCTGTGCTCGTGCAGCGTGCTCCCTGCTGCGGTGATGCTGCGCAAGAAAGGCGCCAGCAAGGGAGCGACACTTTCGTTTCTCATTTCCACCCCGGAAACCAGCGTCACCTCGATCATATTGACGTATTCGCTGCTCGGGCCGCTGATGGCGGTCATTCGACCCATTGCTGCCTGTGTGACGGCTATTGTCGCGGGGCTAATGGAGAACCTCGTTGAACAGCATCATACCTCGCCCGCACCGAAGGATGAAGATGCCAATCCATGCTGCTCGGGCAATTGCGGCGAACAACCCAGCCCGCCTTCGGTCTCACACCGCTTGCGAGAGGGTATGCAATACGCATTCGTCGATCTGTTCGACGACATCTTCGGATGGATTCTGATTGGGATTCTTGCGGCGGCTGCGATCCAGTCGTGGCTTCCACCCGACGCTCTCAACACGATTCTCGGCGGACCGTTGCAATCCATGTTACTGATGGTGCTGATCGGGATTCCGCTTTACGTCTGTGCCGAGGCATCGACACCGATCGCAGCAGCACTTATACTCCAAGGGATGAATCCCGGTGCCGCACTTGTGCTTTTGCTCGTAGGGCCGGCGACGAACATCGGTTCTCTCGGGGTTCTTCATCAGCACTTCGGGCGTCGGGCGGTGATCGTGTACCTTGCGACGATCATCGTCATGGCCATCGTCATGGGCGGGATTCTGAACAATATCGTCGCCGGTGTGGACACGGGACTTGCGGTCCGCGTGCTGGACGAGCCGCTCGTGCCGTTGTGGCTCAAAAGCATTGGGGCGATCGTCTTCCTGGCGATCGGATTGGGGAGCATTCGGCGTTTGCGATACGCCCAGCGTCTGGCTGTGTGGCTCAATGCGAAGTTGCCAGTTCCGGTTTCCGCCGGTGGTGTGAGAGTGGCTGTGGGAATCGTCCTGACGATTGTCTATGCGGGATCGGGCCTTTTCACGATCCGGCCGGGTGAGGTGGGTATCGTGCGGCGTTTCGGAGTAATCCAGAATACGAGTGTGCCACCAGGTTTGCACTACGCGTTCCCATATCCGATTGATCAGGTGGATCGTGTTCCGGTGCAACGGGTATATCGGCTGCCGATCGGCTTTGGCCCCGACTCTCCGGAGAACCTGACCGGTGAGTTTAACCTCGATGAATCGTGGAATCTTGTCGGCGATGAGAATATCGCGGACATCAAGTTGGCCGTCCATTGGGGCGCGATGGAAGACAAGATCACGCACTTCCAGTACGGGATCGCCGACCGGGAAGAGCTGGTGCGGAGTGTTGTTTTGGGGGCCGCCCGCGAGTTGTTCGGCGGGGGATCAATCAACAGGGTTTTTACAGGCAGCCGCCGCGACTACGAGCAGAAGATTAAAAGGCTTGCCCAATCGCAACTGGGCGCGTACGACAGCGGCATTTTGATCCACTCCTTTCACATTCTTGATGCTCATGCGCCGACGGAGGTGCACGCCGCCTTTCGCGACGTAGCCAGTGCGTTGGAAGATCGCTCGACGCAGATCAATCAGGCGCGTGGGTATCAAGCGCGGGTGATACCGGAGGCACGCGGTGAAGCGGCGGAGCATACCGCCGAGGCGCGGGGGTATGCGTCCAGGATGGTGTCACTGGCGACGGGGAATGCAGATCGTTTCTTGTCGCTATTGCATGTTTACACGACTTGTCCCGAGGTAACACGCCGACGGCTGGAGCTTGAAACGCTGGAGCGGGTTCTACCGAGGCTGCGCAAGTATCTCAAACCACCCGCGAGTGACGTGGGTGAATTGGAGATCTGGTTGGTTAATCCGGGCGCTGTGGACAACATGTCCACGTTGGTGCCCGGGTAAGTGATCTGACCGAAGCATCGCGCGTGTTGGAGCATGATGCCATGAGAACCGTGGTGACATTGATTGTGGTGGCAGCGATTGCCGGGATTGCCATCACATGTCTGTTTGTGGTGGATCAGACACAATACGCGATTCAAATGCGCTTCGGTGATCCCGTGCGCACGATGATTGAGCCGGGATTGCACTTCAAGTATCCCTGGCCCGTGGACACGCTGGTTCGCTTCGATAACCGGCTGATGGTGCTGGAGAATCCCACACCCGGCCAATCCGACAAGGAGTATCTCACCCAAGATGAGCAGTCGGGCATCGGCAAAAACGTGGTCGTAACAACGTACACCTGTTGGCGCATCAAGCGCAGCGCTGGGGCCGTGTTGCGGTTTTTGGAAACGATGGGCGACCGGGCCAGCGCCGAAGCACGCTTGGGTGACGTGGTCGTGTCGGAGTTGGGAGCGGCATTGGGGCAACACGATTTTTCGGTGTTGGTGTCCACCGATCCAGAGCAGCGCCGTTGGGGCCGGTTCCTCGAGTCGATCCGTGCCAGGTGCGGCGAACGCGTCGAAGACGCCTATGGAATCGAGGTCGTTGACGTAAAGATTCAACGGCTCAACTTCCCCAGGCAGAACCAGCGAAACGTCTTCCAGCGGATGAGGGCCGAGCGCGAGACAATCGCCGCTAGGTACCGCTCCGAGGGTGAGGAGAAGGCAACGACGATTCGTGCTCAGGCCAACCGGCAACGGGAGGAGATTCTCGCCAAGGCCGACGAAGAAGCGGAGCGAATTCGCGGCCAAGCGGATGCCGAAGCCGCCCGCATCTATGCGGAAGCCTACGAGAAGGACGAGGAGTTCTATGGTTTCCTCCGCACACTCGAGGCGTACGAGAAAACGCTGAACGAAAAGACAACAGCCATCCTATCCGGCAGCAGTGAGTTTCTGCGTTTGCTGAATCGCGTTGGTGACTCTTGTGTTAACGTGCCGGCGGAGGCGGTTTCCGAGCAACAGCCCTCCGTCAAACCGAAGTTACAGCCCACGGGCGAATAGAGGAAGCGTGATGCACGTTCGGAAGACGTGGCTGATAGCTGTGGGGCTGGTATTGGCAGCCGCGTACCTGGCCTCGGGTGTCTACTTCGTCCGCCCCGATGAGCGAGGTGTGGTGCGTTGGTTCGGTCGTGTTCCGCAGGCCTATCGTAGGGTGTTGCCGGGGCTGCACTACGCTCCGCCGTGGCCGTTCTGTCGGGTGGACCGCCCGAAGACCACGGAGGTGCGTCGTGTGTACGTCGGACTTACCCCGGCCCAGCGGGAGGCGATCGAGCGGAGCGGCCTGGAGGCCATCGAAGCCACATTGCCCAGCGATGTGCTCACCGGTGACGTCAACATTCTGAAGATCACCATGGTGATGCAGTACCAGGTTTCCGACCCGGCGCAATATTTGTTCGGCGTTGAAGGTCCGGACCAGCTCGTGCGCGACACGGTACAGGGTGTTTTGATTGAGGCCCTGGCGGGATTGCCGGTGGATCAGGCACTGACCACGGCCAAAGCCAGGTTGCAGCTGGAGACGCTGACGCAAGCGCAGCAGCTCCTGGATCGCTACGGCTGCGGCGTTTGGCTGGTTGCCGCCAATCTCGAGTCGATCGACCCGCCACAGGCGATCATCGCCGTTTTCCAGGAGGTAGTCGGTGCCAAGAAGGACGGTGAAAGAGCCGTCGATCGTGCGATCGCCGAATCGAACCGCATTGTGCCACGCGCACGGGGTGAAGCGGCACGCATTGGGGAGCAGGCCCAGGCCTATCGGCAGACGCGAGTCAGTCGGGCTCGCGGAGAAACCGCACGCTTTTTGAGCTTACTTCCTGAATACCGGGCGAATCCCGCGGTTTTCAAACAACGCCTGCTGTTACAGACCCTGGAAGTGGTGCTGCCAAGGATTCGCACCATCGTGCTGGACAACAAACCGGACGAGGCGCCTGCGAGTGTGAAGATCGTCGACACCAATCGCAAGTAGGGCCGGTTATGAGCTGCGGTGGTTCGAACCTATGTCCGATCACGGCGCAGGCGGTCTCCAAGGCGCTTGGCCACGTCGAGCGGGACAAGCCGAGCGAGGTGGTTCATATCGTAGTCGCCGATCTCGACGATCTGTCTGATGAGGGTGCTCGATGTTAAGATGTGTTGCCCGCTGGTCATCAGGAAAACGGTTTCGACGCCACCGATGATGCGATTGGTCGTGGCGATCTCCAACTCCGCGTGCAGGTCGACAGTGTCACGAATACCGCGCAGAATGACGCGAGCCCCAACGTTGCGGGCGAACTCCACGGTCAATCCCGAATACGTCTGCACCTCGATGTTGGGTAGATCCGAAGTGTGCTCGATGAGCATCTCCTTTCGCTCCTCGGCTGTGAACACCTCGGTTTTGACCGGATTGCGACCGACGGCCACGATTAACTTCTCGTACAATGCCGCCGCCCGCTGGATGATGTCCAGATGGCCGTGGGTCACCGGGTCGAACATACCGGGAAAGATCGCAAGAATCGTCGTGGGTTGATTCATCGGTCAACTCCGCTCTGCGGCTCAACCATTGTAGGAAGAAGTGTCAGGCCGTCCATCCCTCGTCACCCCGACAGGTGGGAGGTTGACACTCTCCTGCCCCGCTTCCATGCTGGTGCCCATGAGCGATGCGAGCGCGAAAGTTCAGGACGTCGATCTCTCGGTCAATCTGGCCGGTATCCAACTGGCCAACCCGGTCATGACCGCGTCCGGAACGAGCGGGTATGGACCCGAACTCGGCAAGTTGATCAACCTCAAACGCCTCGGGGCGTTCGTCACCAAAGCCATCTCGCCCGAGGTCCGCAAGGGGAATCCGCCGGAGCGTATCGTCGAGACCCCCGCCGGGATGCTCAATGCGATCGGCCTGGCAAACATCGGGCTGGATCGATTCATCGAGGAGAAGATCCCGTATCTGCGGCAGGCGGGGATTCCGATCATCGTCAACGTGGTAGGGCACAGCGTCGAGGACTACCAGAAGGTCTGCCGACGTCTGGATGAGATTGACTGCGTCGCGGGCTTGGAGTTGAACGTCTCATGCCCCAACGTCGCCGACGGAATGATCTTCGGGACGGATCCGGAGAGGCTGTCTGGGCTCGTCGAGGAGGTCCGTCTGGTGGTCCGCAGGGCTAAGCTGATCGTGAAACTCTCACCGAACGTGACCGACATAGCTGAAACGGCGGCGGCGGCCATCGACGGCGGTGCCGAGGTGCTGTCGGTAATCAACACGTTGCATGGGATGGCGATCAACGTTGACACATGGGAACCAATGCTCGCTAATCGTACCGGTGGGCTATCCGGTCCGGCGATAAGGCCGGTGGCACTCTACATGGTGCATCGTGTCTACACGCAAATCGCCCACAATGCCGGCGTTCCTATCATCGGAATGGGTGGTATCACCACCTGGCGCGACGCCGTGGAGTTCTTCCTGGCAGGTGCCACAGCCGTTGCGGTAGGAACGTCCTTGTTCCTCGATCCACGGACGCCCATTCACATTTGCGAGGGTCTCACCGGATATCTCAGGCGTAGAGGCCTAACCTCTATTCGCGAAATCATCGGACAGCTTGAGTAGGCCCAAATTGCCTGTCGGTCAGGATCGATCAACGAGGAAGTCCACCCTACGATTCAGGCAGCAGCGTCCTACGAATGTAGCGGCTGTAGATTGCTCCGACTGGGTTATGGGCGAGTACACGGTCCTTGGCGATCAGCGTGGTAACCGGTGCCCGTGAGGTCAAATTGAAGATGGCGTCATGGCCAACGCACAGGCCGCAGAGGATATTCAGTTCCGTGTCCGCCTCGTTTAGCATGGTTGCCTGTCCTGCCGGATTGCACATCGTCTCCCTGTCGCTATCCGGATGAATCTGATCGAGGCCCAGGCCTTTCTTGTCGATCCCGCACAGCTTGCAGCAGACGGAGACGACCTCGAACTCCTGAGAAAGAATGTTGGCGACGATTCCCGCCTCGGAGGCAAGCCCGATGCAAAACGCCAATCCCAGCTTGCTATACCCCATCTCTTTGGCGAACAGTATCACCTCCCGGATTCGCGGTTCCTTGCAGTAATGGCGGGCTTCGATGGCCGATGCCGCCTTGTGCATCTTCGCGATCTGTGGGTTTTCG
>CAZJTP010000227.1:0-6461 GCA_964548955.1 uncultured Phycisphaeraceae bacterium | reverse complement strand
TAGTCGATGATTCGCAGGATGTCCGACCGTGCCGACTGGCTGTCGGCGTTGACGTTGGCCGGGTGCGACGTGTAGGCCACGTAGCTGCCGTCACCCGTGTACTCGATCGTCGTGACCCCGCCCGCGGTGATCGCATGATGGAGCACGATCTCGTACTTGCCGCCGCCCAAGTCGGTAACGTTCCCGATCGAGTTGGAGCCTAGTAGCGGATCGACCTTGGTCTCGCAAAGCTCGAAGCAGTGCTCCGCTCCGGGCACCGGCGGGTTGAGCACGATCACGATAGGCTCACGACGCGAACCGATCGCCCCGGGTGACCCGATTCCCTGTCTCGGAAGGGCGCTGTCCGGCGTGCTCGGCTGACGAGCGTCGATTGTGCCGTCCGCTGGATCCGAATCGGCGATGGTTGCCCTGGGGCAATCCGTCGTCAACACGAAGGCCATGTCCCAGGAAGCTCCGGCATGATCATAAATGGGCTCACCTTCCGCATACGGGGTACCGAATGTAGGAGTTGTGGGCTCAAACACCCGCACGGCATCGTCGTTCCAGTAGTGCGGACGCGTCTTCCATCCCCAAACGAACTCGGGCGCCATCGGGCAGCAGTCCTCAGGAGCGCCGCCCTCGATCAGGCAGATGAATCCGCTACGATCCTCGTCATCAACCTTACCATCACAGTTGACATCCGCCTGAGTGATGTCGCAGTCGGGATACTGGTTTTCATACCCGCGCGGATCGGTCAGAGCTAATTCAAACGGCGCGGCGTCATTTCGGTCCACCGTACCATCGCAGTTCATATCCGGGTTGCACGGGCACAGACCCTGGATCGCTGAAATGCTGATCCAGAAGATCTCGCAGTCAGGCCCCTGATCGAACCATAAATCCTCGGGAAGGACGAGGTCGTACCTGAAGCATGTGTCCACGCCGTGCTCCGGATGGAAGTCGCATCCGACGGGTCGCTCGTTTAATTCTCGTTTGTCTACGATCCACTCCCGGATCATCTTGCCGGGATGGCTGAACTCCTGATCGACATTGGCCGGCACATCCGTCCAGATGCCGATGTGGAACCGCTCAGCACCCGAATGCGGTGGTTCGAGCTGCCCCCAACCCACATACGAACCCCACCAGTGGATGTCGGTGACGGGGCGGTTCATATCACAGCGCCAATCGTCGGCCACAATCTGCCGACCGCCGTAGATAGAAACCTCATCCCAACCCCAGAAGCACATGGGTGATCCCGAGTCCTCGTTCAACACGGGCGGCTGGGCCCATTTGATGGGGTGACACACCATCTGATCGCATGTCGTAAAGACTCCTTGCGGATCACCGTGCCGTTCAACGCACTCGTTGTGGGCGATGTCGATGCAGGTTCCGTCTGGCAGGCAGCAGGCTTGCCGTGCCGGTGGTGCTTCGCACGCGTCATCAATATCGTTGCCATTGTGATCGCCCAAACACACGGCCGAGCCGATCGGTGAGGGGACACCGCCCATATCATCGCAGCACAGCGGATCAACCTCGATGCAGCTTCCGTCGTCGGGATTACAGCAAGCGATGGTCGAAGCTGCGCAGCCGGTTCCGTCACCCTGCGGTTTACCACCGAGATCCTGGCAGCACAGCGGGTCGAGGTCCCTACAGGTGCCGTCGCTAAAGCAGCAGCCCTCAGGCTCAGTGCACTCGATTCCCGAGCCCATTGGTTCACCACCGAATAGTCGGCAGCACAGCGGATCGAGCATCTCACACTCGCCGTACGGCATACAGCAGGGTTCCTCTTGCGTGCAGTCCTCGTCCGGCCCCTGCGGTTTTCCGTCAAGCTCCCGGCAGCACAGAGGATCCAGCATCCTGCAGGTGCCATCTGGAAGGCAGCAGGCTTCTTCCCGTGTACACATCGTTCCATCGCCCTGCGGCGTACCACCGAAGTCGTCGCAGCACAATGGATCGACATTTATGCAAGTGCCGTCGCGCAGGCAGCAGGCCTGCGGCTCGGTGCACTCGGTCCCATCGCCCTGCGGTTTGCCGTTCAATTCCTCGCAGACTTCGAGCACGGTATCCAGGCAGGTCTCGTTGTGCAGGCAGCAGGCCTCTGTTCTCTCGCTGGTGGTCAGCACAAAGGCCATATCCCACGGAGTGCGCGGCGGATCCTCAATCGGCTCTCCGGCGTAGAATTCAAATCCCGGGAAGGTCGGGGCGGTCGGATCGAAAATTCGCACGGCCGCATCCTCGAAATGATGCGCCCGCGTTTTCCAACCCCACGGATTCCGTCCGAAGAAGCCGTCGGGGTAGATTGCCGATATGCTGATCCAGAAGATCTCGCACACCGGTCCCTGGAAGAACCACTTCTCCCGCGGCAAGACAAGATTGTACCTAAAGCATGTATCCAGCGAATGTTCGGGATAGAAGTCACATCCAACCGCTCGTTCGTCGAGTGCCCGGCGATCCACGATCCATTCATGGATCAACTTGCCCGGGTGACTATAGGGTAGTGCACCGGGATCGATAGGCACATCCGTCCAAATGCCGATGTGGAATCCCTTCGGCCCGACCTCGGGCGGCTCGGGTGAGATCCAGCGGTAATACGAGCCCCACCAGTGGATGTCGGATACGGGCCTGGTTGTGTCGCAGGCCCAATCGTCCGCGACGATCTGTTGTCCACCGTAGGTGGACCACTCGTCCCAACCCCAGAAGCAGTCTGGATGTTCAGAAACGTCGGGATTGAACAGCGGTGGCTGCGACCATTTCAGAGGCTGACAGAGGGTGTCGGCACAGTTCGTGTGCGGTCCCTGCGGATCGCCCTGCAGGTTCACAACACAGTCGTGATGGTCGGTGTCCACGCAGCCTCCGTCCGGCAGACAACAAGCCTCCGGAGGGATCTCACACGCATCGTCGATCCCATTGTCGTTGTGATCATCCAGGCAGATGCGCGATCCGATCGGCGACGGGACACCGCCGGTGTCGTCACAACACACCGGGTCGGTTTCCATGCAGCTCCCGTCGTCGGGATTGCAGCAGGCGATGGTCGTGTCCACACAGCCGCTGTCCGGACCCTGCGGCATTCCGCCCCGCTCCAGGCAGCAGAGCGGGTCAAGGTCCATGCACGTGCCCTCGGGCATACAGCAGGCCTCCCGCTCAGTGCACATGCTCTGTGGTCCCTGAGACACGCCGTCGAGTTCCTCACAGCACAGCGGATCGAGCATTTTGCAAGTGCCATTCGGCAGGCAGCAGGCCACCCGCGTGGTGCAAGTCGTGGCGGCACCCTGCGGTTCGCCACCGAACTCGATGCAGCACAGCGGATCAAACTCCTTGCAAGCGCCGTCCGGCAGGCAGCAGGCCTCGAGACGGGTGCACGTCGTACCCACACCTTGTGGTTGCCCATTCTCCCGCAGACACTCGTTCGGTGGGAGGTTGACGCAGTCGCCATTGTCAAGGCAGCAGGCTTCGTCTGGGTAAGTAGTCGTTAGCACGAAGGCCATGTCCCAAGGGGTCTGCGGTGGATATTCAATCGGCTCGCCTTCCTCGAATTGATAGCCGGGAACAGTCGGATCCGTAGGCTTTATGATTCGCACCGCGGCGTCGTTGTAGTAATGCTTTCTGGTCTTCCAGCCCCACGGATTCCGCTCCGGATCATCCGAGTAGACAGCCGCGATGCTTACCCAGTAGACTCCCTCATCCTGATTCTGCCAGAACCATTCAGTGGACGGGATAATGAAATCGTACCGGAAGCACGTGTCCACGGGATGCTCCGGGAAGTAATCACATCCCACGGGTCGCTCGTTCAGTCGCTCTCGCTCGACAACCCATTCGTGAATCATCTTTCCGGGATGACTGAACGGTACCTGGCCGCCACTTGGTACGTCCGTCCAGATGCCGATATGGAATACCTTTGGTGCCACCTCCGGCGGAGCAGGCGAGTCCCAGCGATCATATGATCCCCACCAGTGAATGTCCGTGACTGGAAGGTTGCTGTTGCAACGCCAATCGTCCGCAACAATGTACTGGCCGCGATATACCGAATACTCATCCCAACCCCAGAAGCATTCGGGGAATTGGGAAGTGGATCTGAAAACCGGCGGCTGGGCCCACTTCAGCGGGTTGCAAACAACCATATCACATGTCGTGTTGGGCCCTTGCGGATCACCACCGTGATCAACGCATTTGATATGGTTGGTCTCGACGCACATCCCGTCGGGTAGACAGCAGGCATGGGGTGGTCCGGGGCATATCGTGTCGTCACAGGTCGTGTCGTCACCCTGGTATAAGCCGACGTAGAAGTCACATACCGGCTCCTCCAGATCGATGCACGCTTGTGGATCAACACTCCGCTCGGACAGGACCTGTTCAAGGGAGAGGTTGCCCACCGGCCCGGATTCATCAACGGCCGAAGTCTCCCCGGCCGGTCCGTCAAGCGGACAGCCGGTTTGCATGCAGACGCCGCGGAGGTCTCCGCTGTCGCAGCAGGTTTTCACGACGCAGACGTACGGTGCTCCGACTGGGCAGTCCGCCGTCGTGTCACACGGCTCGCCGCAGCCCTGATTGAAGGCATCGATACATGCCAATCCCCCTTCAGCAGTATGGAAGCAGAAGCAAGGCCCGAACGTCCCGTTGCACACGGGCAAGTGTCCTCCATCGCAGACGAAGCCCTCCGTGCAGACCCACGGCGCACAGCAGGCGCCGATCGGCGGCGGTTGAGGACAGATGAACGTTGCGCAGTCCTCGCCGGCGAACCACTCTCCTCCCTGACGCACGCAAGGCGGTTTCTCCATGGTACCGATGCAGTCGCCGTCAAGGCAACAGGCGCCGGTCGGCCCGGGGCAGATCGTGGTCGCACAGCTCGTGCCGTCGCCCTGGTACAGGTTGCTGCGTGCCTCGCAAGTGACCTCGGGCATCTCCTTGCATATGCCGCTCATCCTCGTCGTCGGTGCGGTCTGCCCCTCGGCGGTGCCGCTGTGCGGTGTAGCGTTCGAGCCATCCTTGGGGAAACTCACCTCCGAGGCATCGCGCGTGATTGGGCAACCCGGGGTGATGCATACATCCGGGTTGGGGCAACATGTGTTCACGACGCAGACTTGACCCGTAGGGCAATCAGCCTGGCCGTTGGGGCACGGCGTCAGCGTCGAACACAACTGTTCGTGCGTGTCCGAACACAGCGCGCCACCTTCGGTGGTCTCGAAGCACCAGCAGTCGTGGTCGCCGCCGCAGTTCTGGAACGAACCACAGAAACCGCCTTCTTCGCAGGCCCACCCGGCACAGCAGGCGCCAATTGTCTCGCCGCCGCACTCAACGGCATCGATGCACGGTGTATCGCCGTCCCATACGCTGAGCACACAGCCGCCGGTCTGGCTGCCGGACCCGTGCATGAGGATCAGATACTCGGCGCCAAGCTGCGAGCACCATGAGACTGTAGAGAACGTGGGCAAATACTCAGCGCAATTGTTGTCGTTTCCGGCGACGCAGGTCAGAGTGTCACAGTCGTTGCAGTAGACGCTGATCTTCGTGTCGAACTCGCAGAACTCGGTGCAAGTCGAAGCCGTCATCATGTGTCCGGTGCCGTAGACCCGGTACCAGATTCCGGGACTCGTATTGCTAGTCCCGCAGTACGGGGCGCTGTCCGGTGTAGCGCAATGTGTCCAGCCAGAGGTGCTAGACGGCACACTCATGTACTCCGCATTTTCACACTCGTCGTTTTCCGGAATCCCCGTTGCAACAAAGTCGAGATGGAAATCCAGGTCTCCACCGTTGGGCAGATTATAGTCCGACACCTCGATGTAGAGCGGCTGGAGTCCATCCACCGCGAGGTCGATGATCTCCGATTGGTGACTACAGGCATCCTCGCTGCAGGCGATTTCCGTAAGTGAGCTGCATGAGCCGGTAAATACTGACAAGACCGTGTCGTAGTTACTGCCGCACGTATCGATGTTCAGCTGGCCGTCGCACGGCGGAATGTAGCGGTACCAGACCGTGTTGGAGTTCTTCTTCGGCCCGCCATACGTGCAGCTCTGAAGCGGATCGCTGGTCGAACTTGTTGCTCCGCGTGTATTGAGCAACGGCGGATCGTAGGGTGCAATTGGCATGATAGGAATAACCGTCGCGCTGTAGCACGAATCGTTCGGCGGCGGCGGATCAACAACCGTAATCGGTACTGCATCCCATCCATCCGTGTCGTTGTTGGAGCTGTTCACGTCGGTCGCCGGGTCGAGAATTACACCGAAATAGTAATCGCCGGGGGGCGTGGCCAGTGGAATCGTGGGATGCCCAAGCCCGACGCGAACCGAGCTCATCGCTCCAAAATCCCATGAGAACGTTCCGGTGCCCAGGAGCGTATCGCCGCTGGAGATATCGCTGTTCGTGGACAGGTATGTCCGAACGGTCCACACTCCGCTGGCGGCGGCGTTGGTCGGGTTCGTGGCTAGGAAGTCCGCGAGTGTAAGGGCACTTCCAGCAGGGATCACCGGAGGTGCGGCGTTGGCGTCGAG
>CAZJTP010000226.1:0-6466 GCA_964548955.1 uncultured Phycisphaeraceae bacterium | reverse complement strand
AGACGATCGCGCCGAATGTGGCGATGATCAAGTGACCAAAGGGACCGATAGCCGTGATCCCGAGCGTCTGAAAGATCAGACCTCCCAACATAGCCCCTATCACGCCGACGATTAGATCACCTACCAGTCCGAAGCCTCTACCTTTCATGAACCTGCCGGCGAGCCAGCCGGCAACAACACCGATGATCAAAAACCAAACGATCGACATAGTGTTCCTCTCATAAGGCCTTGATAATAAACTTCGCGGCGTCCATAGACGTGCGCTCGCCAATCTTCATAAGCCAGACGATGTTTCGGCATTGACCGCTTTCCGTCGGCCGGTTTCGCTGGGCTCCGAGGCATCCCTCTTTCTTGAAGTAGACGGTCATCCCCAGGCCGACCGTAACAAGGATTGTGAGCAGCAGCGGGTAACCCCAAGTAAAATGCAACTCAGGCATACTCTCCGAGTGCATCCAGTCGACGCCGGCCAGGAATGTGAGCGTGATGAAAATGCTGCCCACAATCGTCCGGACTTTCAGCGCTTCGTTTTGCCGGTTAGCTATGCTGGGCAAGTAAACCTCCATCAGTCCCCCGATTAGCTCACGATACGTGTCGACGACATCAATGATCGCCATGCGCGTGATCCAAAGAAGATGCTTGAAGGGCGCGCCCTACAATGCGGTTTTCACCGCCTTTAGCGCGGAGGCGTAGTCCGGCTCGTTCGTAATCTCGGGAACGTACTCCGCGTAAATGACCTTGCGTTCGCGGTTGATTACGAAGACCGCGCGGGTCAGGAGCCCCAGCTCGCTGATCAAGACGCCGTAGGCCTCACCGAAATCGTGATATTTGTAGTCGCTGGCGGTGATCATGCGCTCGATACCTTCGGCGCCACAAAAACGCTTTAGGGCGAAAGGTAGATCGAGGCTCACGCTCAGGACGACCACGTCCTCCGATAGGTCGACCGCCTCCTTGTTGAAGGTGCGCGTCTGCGTAGCACAAACCGGCGTGTCTATGCTCGCGGCTACGCTCAACACGCGCACCTTGCCGTGGAACGACTTGCACTCGATGTCAGCAAGGTCATCCCCGACAAGCTTGAAATGAGGAGCCTCATCACCGACTCTGATCTCGGGGCCCATTAGCGTCATGGGCTTCCCTTTGAACGTTACCACTCCGCTCCGCTTGGTCATCAGGTCAATCTCCGTTGTCTCAGGCCTTAGGCTGGCCGACACGCGCCGCCTCACCGGTCGGTCACCTATCAATGGGTTCATTTTGGCGACCGGTTCCACGTTTGGACAGACCAGATTCGAGGTCGTTGGCTCCCCGAGGACGCCTCCCAGCAGAACGTACCGCGGGGCCGGGCCCAATACATCCTAGATTATCTGTCTCATCCAATTCGACGCGATTGGCAAGTCCGACGAGCAGCAAGTAGGCCAAGACGGGCTGGCCTCACCCGGAAATCTGCGACACCTCCGCCTGTCGGAACTAGCCAGCATGAAAGGTGCGGGCTGCGCTCTGGAACCGTAGCCCGTAATCACTTGACGGGCAGGAACTTGTGCATGATCCGGTTCTGACGAGTGCGGCTGAGCTTAACCGTGCCAGGTTGCCCGGTCACCGGCACGGGATACACTGCGAGACGTCTCGTGGTGGACGGCAGGCGACGCCGGCCCCTTGGAGAAGCGGGTTGCGCTTCGGACCGACGTCAATCGCGCACGGCAGCCGCGAACGTGGTTGGGGACCGGGATGTAAGCCATGTCAGGTCGCGCGGCCTTCGTGGTGCACATCGACTGGACCTCCGAAGTATTGGTCTGCGCACGAAAGTACGCGCGGATCTGAGGTTTACGACTCCGTAAGAAGGAGCTTCCGTGATGATAAGGCCCAATCTACTGCGCTGTTTCGTGGCTGTGGTTGTGTGTGGCAGCATATGTCGCGCCGAGGGGCCACCACCGCAGATCAAGGACGCTGAGGCGGCCACGCACGCTGACGCGGCGGCAACTTACCAGATCGTTGACACATACGAATACGCCGATCTTACGATTGTCCAGTTTACGCTCCCAGTTCTATCGCACTACTCCTACGTAGTCGCAAGCGACGGTAGCGCGCTGATTGTGGATCCGGGGCGGGACATTGATCGATATGTGGATTACCTCCACGAAGAGAAGTTGTCCGTTAAAGGAGTGTTCCTCACGCACTCGCACGCAGACTTCGTGGCTGGCCATATCGAGATGGCAAATGTCTTTGGCTGCCCTATATATGCAAGCGCTGCCAGCGGGGCAGAGTACGACCACCAACCTGTCAAGGAAGGCGATGAGATCGCTTGCGGAAAAGCCGTGGTTCGTGTTTTCGAGACGCCGGGACATACGCCGGACGGGCTTTGCGGCTACGTGTTCAGCGAGCAGAAGCCGGATCAGCCTGTCGCGATCTTCACGGGTGATACACTCTTTGTCGGAAGCATTGGGCGCCCCGACCTCCTTCCCAAGAAGATGACAGCCGCCTCACTTGCATCGATGGCCTATGACACCTGGAACAACAAGCTGTCGAAGGTCGCGGACGATGCCATGATCTTCCCGGCTCACGGTGCCGGCTCGCTGTGTGGAGCGCATCTGCGCGACGAGCCATTCTCCACAATCGGCGCAGAGAGAGCCTCTAATCCGTATTTCCAACACGCCGGCCGAAACGAGTTCATTGCGGCCGTGTTGGAAGGTCTCCCTGAAGCTCCCCAGTACTTCGGGCACAACGCGGCGATGAATCGTGATGGGCCACCGCTGATCGACTGGGACGCACCGCTGCCTGATGAGATCCCGACCGGACCCGACCTGGATGATCCGGCAAAACACTACGTCGTTGACATTCGTAATGCGCCGGAGTATGCGGGCGGCCACATTCCGAACTCGGTCAACATCGCCCTGCGCGGTCGGTTCGAGTCATGGGTCGGACGCATGGTGCCCTGGGACGCGAAGCTGGTGTTGTACGGACCGCGCGAGGATCTCGCTGAGGCTGGACGCCGACTGCATCGAGTCGGCTACACGGCCGACATCCTGAGCGTCGAAACGTACACTAAGGCCGGGCTGCCTGTCGCAATCGCGAAGCTGATCCCCCCGCGCGAACTGTATGACCAGATGCAGGCCGGCAAGGCGCCGATCATCGTCGACGTGCGGCTGCCCGAGGAGTGGATGGGCCTCCGGATCGGGACGGTCGTCAACATGCCGCTGGACCATCTGGCAGAGTTGTCCGCCAAGCTGGATCCCGCGTTCCCGACGATGACCGTGTGCAACTCGGCTTACCGCTCGAGCATGGGCCTGGGCATCCTGGAGCGCAACGGTTTCAAGGACCTCTACAACATGGCCGGCGGATCGGAGGCATGGATCGCGGCGGGGTTGCCGGTCTACGGAGCGCAGATGGCCACGGGGGGTGCGAAGGCAACCGGCCAAAAACCCAAGCGAGCGGTTCGCCTGGCGGATCGGATTTCGACAGAGGAACTCAAGCGATTACTGCTGGACTTGCCCGGCAGCTTTGACCTGATTGACATTCGACCACCGCAACACTTTGCAGATTACCACCTGCCCACTTCGACGAATGTCGAGCTAGCCGAACTGCTTGGTAATCCAGCTTACCTTACGGGTGTCGGCCCCCTGATCATCGTCGATAGAGACGGTTCACTGGCCATGATGGCAGCCGGCATTCTCTCACAGAAAACGCAACGCAATATCAAGGCGTTGTACGGTGGTTTAACCGCCTACTGGACGGAATCAACGTTGGGAACGACGGGCGCGGCGGTGGGCGCAGTTCCGCCGCTAGCTCACCCGGCACCAACTGGGCAGGCGCCACCTGTCGGACCAGCTAAACCTTCGCCGCCGGATCAACCGCAGCCGGATTCGCCGAAACCATCAACTAAGAAGAGCGCGGGGTGCTAGTCATGAGTACGACACCAGAGACTCTGAAGAAATACATGAATCCATACCTGGCCGGCTTCTTGCTCGGCCTGACCTTGTTGGCATCGTTTCTCATCCTCGGTGCAGGACTGGGCGCATCAGGCGGCATCGCCCGCATCGCCGCATTCACCGAGTGTGTGTTTGTTCCGGACCACACGCGCGCCAGCGAGTACTTCGGCCCCTGGTGCGCTCACAACCCGTTGCGCTACTACCTCGTGTTCATGCTGATCGGGACGTTCCTGGGCAGTCTGGCCTCGGCGTTGTTTGCCAACCGTGTCAGCTTCAAGCTCGAGCGCGGTACGAAGGCTCCGGCGGGACTTCGCGCAGCACTGGCCTTGATCGGTGGCCTTCTGGTCGGCTTTGCGAGCCGTCTGGCCGCCGGTTGCACATCCGGTCAGGCGCTGACCGGTGGTGCCTTACTGCTGACAGGAAGCCTTATCTTCCTCGTCTGCATCTTTGCCGGAGGGTACGCGGCGGCGTGGTTCGTGAGGAGGCAATGGGATGATTGAGACGCTCTACCATCAGGGAGCCCTCACGACCGGCGCCGCGATGGGTTTGTCACTACTGGTTGGAGTTGCCTTCGGCTTCGTGCTCGAACGGGCCGGCTTTGGCAGCTCACGTCGTCTAGCGGGGATCTTCTACTTCCGCGACATGGCGGTCGCGAAAGTCATGTTTTCAGGGCTCGTGACAGCCATGCTGGGACTGGCCTACCTGGTGGCCTTCGGTTGGATCTCACTCGAGAGAATCTACCTCATGCCGACGGTCTACGCAGCTCAGATCATCGGTGGCTTGATCTTCGGCGTCGGGTTCGCATTGAGCGGATGGTGTCCGGGGACGGCCGCCGTCGGGTTTGCCTCCGGCAAGCTGGACGCGTTGCTGTGCCTTTGCGGTGCTGTCGTCGGGAGCATTCTGTTTAACGAACTCTACCCGGCGATGCGTCCCCTGCAGGTTGAGTCCGGGGTGCAGTTCATTTACGCAAACCTCGGCGTGTCACAAACCACGTTTGCGTTTCTGCTGACGGTGGCGGCGGTGATTGTCTTTTGGGCCGTCGAGTACCTCGAGCGCCGCCGAAAGACGGGAACTGACTACTTCAACAGCCCGTCGCTAAAGGGTTTCGGCACGTTGCTCCTCGTCTTTGCCGTCGGACTTTTCATAGTCGGCGGCGGTCCCGGTGTGGCTTTCGATGGGAGTACACGCGAAGCTGAATCGGTCGCGCCTGCTACCATAGCTCAGCAACCGGGGGGAGACCTGCTCGCCCAGGTTGAATCCGGTCAGGATCATGTCGAGCCGGAGGAGTTGGCCGATCGTCTGACCCGAGGGGTAAGCGACTGGCTGGTGGTTGATGTTCGCCCACCTGCGGAGTTCAACGCTCTCCACATCCGCGGGGCGGTGAACATTCCTCTCAGCAACCTCGAGGCCGATCTGCAACCCTACAAGAATCGTGGCCGAATCGTGCTGTACTCGAACGGCATGACCCATCCGGCCCAGGCGCGGGATTATCTCCACAGCCGCGGCTTCCAGAATGCGTATATCTTGACCGATGGGCTCACCGGTTTCATTGAGCGTTGCCTGAAACCAGCGTCGCTGCGGTCTGCACCGCTTGGCCCCGAGGCCGCGGCGACTGTTACTCGTTGGCGAGAGTATTTTCTGTCGCCCGGAACGCCTGGTTCACAAGCCGCCGCAGAACAAGATGACTTTGCAGAGCTGACGCTGCCTGGCCTGACCGCGACGGATTGGCTTGCCGAGAATTACCACCTTGGCAACGTTCGCATCATCGATCTTCGCAGCAATCCCGAATACACCTCCGGACACATTCCGGGATCGTTGCGTCTCGACCTTGAAAGCCTCAGAGGCGTGATCGGCGGCGTACCCTCGATGCTGATGCCGGCCAGCATGATTGGCGAACATCTCTCGCTTATGGGTCTCCATCCCGCAGACGTTGTTGTGCTGGTCAGTGGTGACAAATTGCAGGACGCCACGATCATGGCAATCGCTCTGGAGCGAGTCGGCCACAATCGCTATCTGATCCTCGATGGAGGTTTTGGAAAGTGGCTGGCCGAGGGACTCCCAACGGACACGGCCCTACCGTCGGTCGCGGCTTCGGAGTTCTCGGTCGATCGTTTCGCAGACCACTTCACCGTTGACTACCAGACCGTTCTGCAGCATATGGAGCGACGTTCGGCGGTGATCATCGACGTGCGGCCTGCTGAGTACTACTCGGGCACGAAGTCGGATGAGGCGCGTGCGGGGCACATACCCGGAGCACTCAGTCGCCCATACACCGAAGACGTCTTGGCCTCCGACAAGTACAACGCCTTCAAGCGAATCGACGGGCTGCGACAGGCCTACAGTCAACTGATTCCATCTCGTGATGCGACGGTGATTGTGCACTGTCGAACAGGACACCAGGCAAGTCAGACGTTCTTTGTACTGAAACAGCTTCTCGGCTACCGGAACGTATTATGGTACGACGCCGGATGGACCGAATGGGCGGCGCGGCCGGAGCTTCCCATTCGAGCGGCGGCCGCACCTTGATTTGCAGGGGTGAGTACATAAGG
>CAZJTP010000225.1:0-6486 GCA_964548955.1 uncultured Phycisphaeraceae bacterium | reverse complement strand
ATTTTAACATCTCCCGGCCCTGTCTTGCATTGCAGACGGCTGATCTGTTACGTTCAATCTTCGTATCTTTCTCTTTGACGATCTCATGAAGGCCCTGTATGGCCGCCAGTGCCACGCCTTCGGCATCCAAGGTGCCTATGTGCTGATCATCCCCACCAAGGCCGAAGGCCGCGTAGAAGTCCTGGGCCGTGGGACCCAGATGTCGCACGCGGGGGTCTTCTTCCTTGAAGTTCCACGTGGAGATCGACATGTTAGCCAGACGCTCCACGACCTCCTTTCCTGAAACCAATGTGAAGTTCTCCTTCTTGGCTTTGTCGGAGGAGTTGGTCCAAACGCCGGTGGAGGAGAGGTAGGCGTCGGTGGACGTGTCGATCACCGAATAGGAGGCCGGAATGGCATACTTGAGCTTGTAGAAGAATTCGATCCAGTCGCCGTTGTTGATGTCGAATCTCGCGCCGCCGTTGGCCCGGGCACGGAACTGATCGATCCGCTCCGATGCAACATCAGCGTTCGTCGAATCACCCCAGACAAAGGCGCCGTTATGGTTGGCCTTGGCCCGCTGGCCTGCCGCGAAGCTGTAGCTCCCCGCGGCCACATTGCTCGTCCCTCCAGGGACGGCGGCCAAGGCACCGCTAGCGATGTTGCCGTTACCCCCGCCGACCGCGGACTTTTCCCCGCTGGCGGTGTTTGAACGGCCCCCGCTGACGGTAGCGTAGTCGTGGCTAGTGGTGTTGTTATCTCCTCCTCCGATGGCACCGGTCCAACCGCCGGCCGTGTTCTGAAATCCCCCAGCGACGACTGCCTCGCTACCACTCGCCACATTCTCCTGTCCCCCGCCGATGACAGCAGAACCGCCGCTTGCATTGTTGTATCCCCCGCTTAGCACCGCCGACAGTGTACTCCCTGCAGTGTTGTGGTTTCCACCAACAACGACAGCCAAGGACCCGGTAGCCTCGTTGTCTATACCGCCACACACGACTGCATAAGGAGCACTGGTCGCATCGCCGTCGTTGTCACCAACTTGGTTGTTCTTGCCCCCGCCGATGGTCCCGTAGTCGTCGGTGACTCGGTTCAGAGAGGCGTTTCCCCCACCGCCGGCGATTGTCGCCCCGTGTACGGCAGCGGTTACGTTGTTACCGCTGTACCCTCCAATGAGGTTGGGGCTGGTGGCGTGTGGCTCGATGCGGAGAGCGCGGGCGCTGTTTACATGCAGCTCCAATGGCTCGTCATCGGTCGTGCCGACAAAGTCCGTCCCGGCTGTGGTCCCGGCGTTCCCCGCGAGGCTCCAGCTCACCGCGCCGGTGGTCGCTGCCGTGGTCTGTATCGTTCCGTCCGGGAACTTGAAGCCGCTCATCGTGGACTCGATCAGCCCGGATGTCACAAGCCTTTCGTCGTTGAAATCAATCGTGCCGCTCGTGGCTGTTATCGTGTCCGTGGTGCCGTCGATTGTGATCGAGCTGCCGCTGGTGATCGTCCCGCTGGCGTGGATGTTGCCTTGAACGTCCAGTTGCTCGCTCGGGTCGTTCTTGCCGATGCCGACACCTCCGGAGGCACGGATGATGAACGTGTTGTCGGAGGTGGAGGCGAAGTCGTTGTCATCGGAGTCAGCCCAGACAAAGCTGCCTTGGTGATTGGCCTGCGCTCTGCGCCCGGCGGCGAAGCTGTAGCTGCCCGCAGCGGTGTTGCTCAACCCGCCGGGAACAGTGGCACTATACCCACTGGCAGTGTTCTCGTGGCCGCCGCTGACGGTAGCGAAAGAGCTGCCACTAGCGGTATTCGCCGTCCCTCCGCCGATCGTGGCGCCACCGCCACTCGCCTCGTTGTCCTTGCCTCCGCTTATCGTCGCTCCGTTTCCGCTGGCCGTGTTGCGATACCCACCTCCCACCGTAGCGCCTTCGTTTGGCCCCGCAGTGTTCGTCAACCCGCCAGTAACGGTTGTCCCATTACCACTTGACGTGTGGAATCTCCCTCCTCCGATAGTTGCACCGATTCCGGTCGCGTCGTTGTTGTAGCCGCCACCGACGGTGGCGTAGGAAGCGTCGGTGGTGTCACCTTCGGCGTCACCCGCTTGATTGTCCCGTCCTCCGCCGACCGTCCCGTAGTAATCGGTGATGCGGTTTTCGGCACTACTAGCCCCGCCGCCGCTGATCGTCGCGCCGACCACACCTACCGTCACTTCGTTGTCTGCATACCCTCCGATGACGTTGGGTGCCTCAGTGACAGTGTTTTGTTGCGTGTACATGCCCGGGAGGGCCAGGGCGTGTGGGGCCGGCGTAAGCTCCTGGCGAGGGCTGAGTGTCTCTAGACTGCAGGAGCCTGCCGGGCAGCAGACGGCCATCTGAAGCCAGCGGGCCTGGCCGGTGAACTGCTCGCCGAAGTCGAGCTGTACGGTGAACAAGCCATCCTCAACCGTGGTGGACAGGCCCACCGGCGAGCCGAGCTGTGTGCCGCCGGCTGGTGGGCTGCCGCTGCCGGCATCGTCCCACAGGCTGAACTCGAACTCGCATGTATCTGTGACCAGACTGCCGCCGTCCTCGAGCTGGCCTTGATACGTAAAGGCCGTGCTCATGTTCGTCTGACCGCTTGCTGCACCGATGGACACCAGCAGGGCTACAACAAGACCTACATTCGAGAGAAAAGTCGCTTTCATCTCTGTACCTCCTATTATTGGAAAACCACGTGAATCGAATACCAAAACGTCACCAAAACAACGAAGGGTGATACACTGTCCGAGCTACTAAGTTTATGAGACAGCGTAGCAACGCGCGGGATAAAGCCCACGACTCGCGCAGCGTAGGTCATCGACCCACCTACTACACCGATGACGTATCGTGACACTGCGCAGGCAAGTACGATGTGATCACCGTCGATGAATGATGGCAACACGCTACTGCGTGGCGTCACGGGCAGAACCGCTCCACGCGCGGACCTCAAGAAGATCGTCAAGATCGTCTGTCGCTACGGTGTGTGGTGGAATCGCATACACCACGAACCCTCGACGTGTGGCACCCGGTCAGGAGGCCACTGTTGGCGGTCCCACGCTCGCCAAGATCCTCTTTGTCACCCTATCAGACAATGTATCAAAGTGAATATTGTAACTCGCACGGATTGAGACAGCAACACAAAAAAGGGACGTTAACAGAACTTAAGTCGAACGGGTGAGGTAATACAGTCGCCCTGTACTCCGATGGTTCTCTCAACTCTACGCACGACGAAACACGTCGTGTCGGGAGGTCCGGTCTGGGTTGGGTTGGCCTTCGTGTTGGGCGACGATTTTAGCGGCGTGGTTTGCCCTTTTTGTGGCTGCGGGACTGCCCTTTCTGAGCTTGTTCCGCCATTTTCTGAAGCTTTTGAAGGATGGACATCTTGCCGGGCGGTTTGCGTTGTTTCGGCCCGGAGTCGTTTTTCTGCGTCGGTTTGCCTAGAGTGCCATCCTCCTGACGCTCTTTGATGTGCTTGCGGATCCGGTACTGCTCGTAGGTCCCGAAGATCGAGCTGCTCATGATATAGAGGTTCAGGCCGCTGGGCATCTTGTAAAAGATCAGGAGCATCATGATGCTCATCATCGGCATCATCTTCTGCATCATTTCCTGCTGCTGTCGCTGCTGATCGGTCGCGTTGGGATTGGGCTTCGGTTTCGGTTGCAGCTTCTGCTGAAGGTACATGAAGACAGCCACCAGAATCGGCAGCAGATTGAACGCAGGTAGCACCCAGCCGAAGAACGGCACGACGATCGGTGAAGAGAAAGTGAAAATCGCGTCCGGCGCGGTCAGGTCCTTAATCCAGGTGATGCCGTAAAACGCTGGCTCGTGCCGCATTAGGATGTTGTTGCTCAGGCTCAAATACAGCGCGATCCAAATGGGCATCTGGATGACCATCGGCAGGCAGGTGAGCATCTGGGTGGCCGGGTTGATCCCGTGCTCCCGGTATAGTTTCATGGTCTCCTGCTGTAGGCGGGCCTTGTCGTTGCTATATTTTTTCTTTAGTTCCTCCGTTTTCGGCGCGAGTTCGCCCATGTTCTGCTGCATCTGCACCATGTTTACCTGCCCCTTTTTGGTGATCGGATGCAGCAGCATACGGACAACGAGGACGAGGAAGATGATGGCGACGCCAAAGTCGCGCAAGAGCCAGAACAGGCCGTTGAGCAGCCAGATCATCAGCTCAACCAACCAGGTGAACGTGCACCAGCCAAAGCCCTTCGATATCTGGTAGTAATAGTTGCGGTCCTTGTATTCGCGCACGTTGCGGAATGCATTGCCGTCCTTTTCGCCGAGATACATGTCGGCCGGGTGATTCAACACTTGACCGGGATCGACGGATTCCGCTCTGGTCACAATGTGTAAGGTGACGCCCTTGTCGTTGAGGGTGTCCCCGTCAACATCCAGCGCGGAGACGTTGGCGATGTACCCGGCATTACCGCTTCGATCGTGGTTGAGCGGTGCAATCGTACAGGTGAAGTATGTGTTGGCCGTCGCCGCCCAGGAAAGCCTCGCGTTGGGTTGGGTCACCGACGGAGCATAAAGCTGGATCAGCTGCCCGCCGTTCTTGGCAACCTCGTGTTGTTGCTTCCGGTTGCCGACCACGCGCGTGCCGTCGTAAACGCCCCAGTCGATGTATCTGTCATCCATCCGCGGGTTGACCTGCCGTATTCCAAGCCCGCCGCGGTACGTGACGATCACAAGGTGCGGCCGATCAGATAGGTTCTCGACCGTGATGTCAGACCCAAGATCGTGTCGACTGTCCTTCTTGTCCTGCTTGGGCAAGGTGAATGTGCGGGTGAGCTTAAGCGCCGGGGCCTCGTTCTCGTGAACCACGATCCAGAAAACGGCACTCTGTCCTTCCTCAGTCTCCTTGATCGGTTCCGCGTGCCACTTCTTGTCGTGAAGGGGAAGAACTGCATCGTCGATGTTGATCTGCTCGATCGCCAGCGATCGGAACCGCCGCCCGTCATCGAGCTCGATTGTGGACAAAAGGGTGTAACGCTCGTCGCTGCCGAGGTCCTCGGCGTGATTCGTCATGGTGGCCGACTCGATCGACGCACCGACGTTCGACAACATAAGGCGCATACGGTACGGGCTGGGCGGGGCCTTCTCGTCGATTCCGTTGGTCGGTGCCGAGCCCAATGCCAACGTCTGCTCGTCTTCAGCTTCGAGGACTGTAAAGGCAGTGTGAGCGTCCGGCGGCGCAGGTTGCGCGGATAGATCAATACCACTGCCACCAGTAGTACCAGTGGTCGTCGTCGGCGCGGCTTGCGTGTCGTCGGAATCAAACGGTTGCTCAACCGGGCCCGCCGTTTGCTCGCCGGTCGGCGCGGGGCCTTGCTTGGGCGGCTGCTGGAGCAGATTCGGCAAGATCCACAGCACCAAAAAGAAGACGCCGACGGCGATCAGCAGATTGCGAAGCGTATCTTTGTTACCCATAGGATTCCAAATAGGCGGGCGGATTGTCTGATCGTAGGGCCCGCACCACGCGTACGATCGCGGGATGCGTCCCCCTCTGCGCCTCGCAAGTACGACCGCTATCGACCCTCGAAGAGGCGCGTTCCCAGGAAATCATCCAGCTCCGGTATATCGTAGATCTTCCGTGCAGCTCGTTCGATGTCGTATTCCAGCCTGACGAACTCCATCGTAACGCAGTACTCGTGCTCATTGATCTCGGGAGGCTCATAGTCCTCGGGACACTCGCCGTTCTCATAGAAAACAACGTAGCAGAGCCGCGGATCCCGATCACGTGGCTGCCCGACGCTGCCGACGTTGATGATGGCCTTTTCCTCCGAAGTGATCGCGTATATCCCCATATCCGGCAGTTCATCCGGCGGATCGAAACAGGGATCGTCCAGAAAGACGCCCGGTACATGCGTATGCCCGACGAGACAGGCCCGCTGATGGTCTTCCAGCCGCTTGAAGTTCTCGAGGATCTTGCCGGGATTCGTGTAGACGTCCTCGGGGAACAGGTACTCGTTGACGGGCCGGCGAGGCGAAGCGTGCGCCATCATCAGCCCGCTTGCTTCATGCACGATCGGCAGCCGGCCCAACACCTCCCAGCGCCGGTCGCGCTTGGCCTTGTT
This sequence comes from uncultured Phycisphaeraceae bacterium, assembly GCA_964548955.1. Taxonomy (GTDB): domain Bacteria; phylum Planctomycetota; class Phycisphaerae; order UBA1845; family UBA1845. Next base: position 419 of record CAZJTP010000225.1, on the reverse strand, counting down.
CGGTTCGTTCTCCAGAATCTGGCGGGTCCAATAAGCGGCCCGCTCGGCGCCTACGTTGAAGTTCGTTGGCTCGTAGAAGACGGCCTGATCGTGGTTACCGCACAGGCACAGCTCACAACGGTCAATGACGAGGTCAAGGCACTCCCTCGGGCTCGCCCCGTACCCGATGACATCACCGAGGCAGTAAATCTTCCCGATCGACCGCCGATCGATATCCGCCAGCGCCGTCTCCAATGCCTCGATGTTGCTGTGAATGTCCGAAATAACCGCAAACACGTCGATGCGAACCCGCAAAAGCCCCGCGCCGGACCCGTGTGCCCACGCAGTACGCCCACTCGGCGACAAACCAGCGCGAATTCAGAACATTATGTCCCTTGCACCTTGCCGTCAATGGGGCGGTCGGCAAGGGGTGCGTCAAC
>CAZJTP010000224.1:0-6499 GCA_964548955.1 uncultured Phycisphaeraceae bacterium | reverse complement strand
ACCCTCGTCGGCAAGAAGACCACGTTCAATCCATCATTTCAGGTGTCAAGGAGTAGTAGTCAGCTTGGGCGTCGAGTGCTTGACGCCGGCGTATCGTTTCCACGATGCTCTGCAATCGTCTCGCCACGGTGTGCTCTATCCGGACCAACGCTCGGGCTGTCTCGCACGGATCGGATGCCTCATCTGTTGATGACGCCAGCGCGCTTACCAGATCCAGCAACTCGCGGGAGGTTTGATAGAGGGGTAGGTGCGGCGCCAGATTGGCCAGACCGGGGTAGTCCCGTTCAAACGACTGGTCGGGTCGGCGGCAGATGACCTGCGCGCCGGCGGCAAGGGCGTCCAACGCCGTCTGGATAACCAACGGTGTGGAGGCTGGCAGAAGCACGATCCGCACCGCTTTGAAGATCCGGTTCAATGCATCCCCAACCGGGATCGCGTCGTGCCGATCTACCCCGGCGTCCCCGAGCGGAGTCCAGTTACAGCCCCAAACCGCCACACGGTATCCCTTCGCAATCAGCGTCTCGGCGTTAGCACGCGCGATCGTCGCCGGGGCGATCCGCGTTTGGACAAGGTCCATGAAGTGTTGGCGAACCTTGTGGTCTTGCAGACTCGTGCCGCTGTCGCGCTGGGCCGCATCGAGCAATTCATCCGCCATGTCCCCGTGATAGCGATCTACGCTACGCTTCACCACCACTTTCAGAGCTTTCCACAGCGCGACATGGCTAGCCAGTGTGATGTTGCAGGCCTTTGCCCGATCGTTGGGCAGGTCCATCAGCACGGCCACGTCCGCGTGCGTCGTGATCGGCTCGTCCGACGCGTGTGTTGCTGGTTGATGGATCGTATCATCGGCACTCACGTCACACCGCTCGATGACGTTGTCGGGCACGCCAAGGTTAGTAAGTTCGTCATACAATCCCCGCGACGAGACGAGGATCACCTCACACTCGCCCGGCTCGCCGCCTGGCAGCGGTTGCACGATCGTCCCTGGTCCAAGCCAGGAGGTAATGGGAAGATCATTGGGAAGCAGCGAGCGCATCGATCCCGGCGTCCCGTTGACAAACAGGACAAGGTCGGCGGCCGCTTCATTGATCGCGCTTAGCCGTGCCGATACGTGGCACTTGTCCGGCGCGTCGGGGATGCAGAGCTTGTACGGCCATTGTAGCTTCATCAACGAGTGTTCGATTCGCCTGGCCTGCTCCAACGACACCGGATTCGGATCGATGCCAAGAACGGCTACCCGCGGTGATCGCGACAGCGAGACCGACGGACGGGCATGGATAGCCTGAACAAGCGATTCCACTAGGCGCCCCTGCACGGCGGTCACCGTCTTGCCCGCAGCCTCGAGCTTGCCTTGCACGTCCGCGATTTGAGAGGCTGATCGCTGCGGGGCCGTCAGCAGATGAGTCGGCAACTCATATCCTGGATGATGCTCAAAGAAGGTGCAGAAAGACTCAACAAGACCACCACCGCTGCCCAGCAGGAAGACAAGCCGACCGGCCCTGAGCAGATCGGCGTAGTCGCGTAGGTGCATGGCGAGCTTGAGTTGTAGGGGATCCTCCTCGATGACGAACAGCGCGGTGTAAGGCGGCATCCTGCTCGCCACCACCAGCAGCTCCACGCCGGTCAGCACCCCCGGCAGCGATACGTTGCACCCCTCGCTGTAAAAGCCCGCGAAAATCTCCGCACCACTGATACTCGGCATCGACGACCCGCCGAACCACATGGGTTCACCGGCGTTGGACGGGATCAGGAACGTCTCGGTACCGTCGCGTCCGGTCGCGGTCGTGACCCCGTCGGGGATGAGTGCTTCGTCCACAACGGCAGCGACATCCGGCTGATACGCGAGGAGTGCGGCCATGTTGCGGCGGTAACAGTCAGTGGTGGAAACCGCCAAGCGTTCTCCTTCCGCTCGATCTGGTACTGTTCGTTCGTCACGAAGACGCGTTGCAGGGTCAACAGAGCTGTCTAACTGGCTTTCGGTCCTGTCTCGCGGCCATACTCAGCGGGCAACCGGATCTATGCAAGCATCATGACGACCAGGAATACGCCCCAGGCAAGCCAAGCCAGTCCGGTTACGGCCAGCGGCCATCGCGGCAGCGGCGGCGCGTTGCCGACGGGGATGTTGGGATCCTCCCAGTCGATTCGCGGTTTTTTCGCCTCGTCGCCCAGGTCGCTATCCAATGTCTTTGCTTTGCGAGAGTCGTTGCCGCTTTGTTGCTCGCTCACGATGGTTCCTTCCATCACCGCCCGAAGACGCTAATCCGGGTCGGCGGGTACCTCAATCGTTACGGGAATACTTAGCCGCTCGGCTCCTGCGATGTTGGTCGTCACGGTCAATACTGCCTGGTGCGTACCGGATCGGAGCCTGCTTCGCAGCCTTACATCCAGGTAACGCAGGTGCCGGTAGCGCGCACTCGCCTTCCGATCGACCGAGGCCTCGACTGCGTCGTTGTCACACGTTATCTCGGATATCTCCAGCTTCAGTTGCGGTAGAACCTGGAGCTTGACGCGACGGTGCGTTCCAGCCGGTGTATCGTCATGGCGCAGCCGGATCATCGGCGGCTCAACCTCGATCGGGGCGGCCACGATGCCGAAGATCGGTACGCGGATCAGCGGTTGATCCAGCGAGCTGGTCTGCACTTCCAGCATGGCTCCGAACGGACCGGTCGGGGCGTCGTCACGCAACGTGAGAAACACCGAGTATTTGGTTCGTTTTCGTGTCTTTCCGGCCGGCTTGAAGTCCACGTCAAAAAGCACCCCGGCGCCTGCGCCAAGGATGTCGAAGGGCAACTTGTCCGTTGACTGGATGGTGACCGGGGTGAGCCGCTTGCCCCGCGGCGAGGGCTGGCGCGTGACGTCGACGACCTTCGGGTTCCACGTTAAATCACCCACGACCTGGCCGCGGATTGAGATAACCCGCTCTCGCTCGATGCCGTCGACACTCAGTTTCACCGTCACCTTCGCGATGAGCGTGCCCAGTGACACGTTTTTGTCCACTGTCATGCGAATCCGCTGAGCGGTGCCGCCGCCCGCGTCAAACGGTTCATGCGCAAAGCTCAGCGGCGAATCATCCGGAACCTGCAGATCGAGGATTTTGACGGCCTTTTGACCCGGGCCGGGGTAGATGGCCACGTCGCTGGCGGCGGTTTCTCCGCGGCGGACACTACGGAGATTCACCATTCGCGGTGGCCTTACGTCGTAAAGAGTCTGCACGTTCGCTTTGAACTCGAGTCTCAGCTCGGGCTCGGTCGGGTCATTGCTGTACACGGTGACGGTTTTCGTCTGGAGCCCGCGGTAACCCTGGCTGTTGAACACGGTCTTGAGTTCGAGCGACCCGCCCGGCGGGATGACTTTCTCGTTGTCTTTCAGCTCAACAACGGCGCATCCGCAGCTTGATTTGATTCTCTCGATGACCAGATCGGTCTTGCCGCGGTTCTCAAGCCGCCACCGCACCGGGTGTTTGTCGCCTTCAAGAATCGTGCCGAGGTTCAGCGACTGCTGGGCGATGAACAACCGCGGCTTGTCATGCAACTCCGCGGCGGGCGTTTCGGGCACCGGTGGGAGCTGCGCAAAGGCCATCGGTACACAAAGCTGCATCAGAGCGACACATGCGGACTGTTTGGGCACTTATGTTTCTCCACGCCTGATCCTGTCACCTGGATTGTATCGACGGGAACCCGATGCGAAAAGTAACCGGTTGGTAAAGGACCGCGTGGCGCGAGCCCGCGCGGACTCTGGCGGTCTGTGTTGTCACGGAATGGTCAGTTCCAGGTTGTGGATGCGTGGACCGTCGTTCACTTCGCGCAATGCAAGGCGAGCTTGGCGTCCGATGAGGGCTGTCCCACGGCTGAAGCGGTATTCGACGGTATGGGTGTCGCCGGGTCGGAGGTTGGAGATCGGCCGGTACTGACGCTCGCGACCCGGTACGTTCGCTGATCCCCGGAAGCTGAGTATATCAGTGGATCGATTCGTCACGACGTGGCGAAGCACGAGTTCGTCACTCTCCACCATCGCCAGGCCCCATACTTCCAAGTCCGTCACGCCAAGGTTGACCGGCAGTGGAATCTCGAAGTAGTGCGATTCACCCAAGAGAGATACATTCGCGAGGATCGTCTTCTCGCCGGCCGGCTCGTTGTGCGGATAACGCACCTCCACCGTATGGTTGCCGACGCGCTGGGCCATGAGGCTGAAGCTGAACGTACGCGGTGAAACCTCCCACGACTCGGGCACCTTGAGAACGACGTCCCCCGAAACAGGTCGGTCACCCTTGTAGGCCATCTCCACGCGGTGACGCATCAGCTCGGTGCCGGACTCGACGTGCGTGGGCTTTAGGGCGAATGACGTGCGAAAATCGATTAACCATTTCTCGATTCCAGGGATCAATACCGGCATCGGCGTCAGGTGTACGACCTGTCGCCCGGTCTCGTCTTTCGCCAGGGGTGTGGACCGGCCCCAAAGATCAATCTGCCGGTCGGCGCGTCCCAATTGAATCGGGTACCGACTCCCACCCCGCGGAGCGTGTGGATCCCACATGGCTAGGATGGTTGAGTCTCCGTCGTTAAAGGCGAGACACCGTACCTTATCCGCGATGTGCACGCGTTGACCTGGGGCGGCGTCCGCCAGAACATCAGCGATTGTGCGGAGAATCAGGTACTCTTCTGCCGGCTCGACGACAGGTCCGTGCGCTGTACGGCGCACGCCCCATGTTTGGGGCACGAACACCGTACCGGCACCGGTATGGCGGGCAGTAATGATGCGCTGCGCCCAATCCGCCAACCGCGGTATGCGACGGTACTGATCCGCCAGAAGCGGTTCCACGTGGGCGGATATGTGCTCGTATCCGAGCGCCTTGAAACGTTGAATCTGTGACGCGAACCAATCCGGTTGGACGTTACTGCCAATGGCCAGTGTGATCTGCTCGACCGGCAGCTTTTCGTCGACCGGTTCAGCCGCTGTTGTCATGGGAACCGACAAACGCGGGACGGTCAGGAAGAGACGCATCGCATCGCGCAACTTAGCCACAGCCACGACCAGTTGGTCTCGGGCAACCGGCGGCGAATCCGTCCCCGGCGGATCCGGGCCGATCTGCCACCAACGATATACACTGGCGTGGGGCACCACTACGGCGGCCAGATGCTCCTGCCAGGCAGCGGGATCACCGGACAGCAGTTCCGTGAGCGGACGTACATACGCACCGTCGCTGCGGACGATCGCGCTGGGCGGCCCGAAGAAGACGCCCGTCAAAGCGAATCCGCCCTTGACCAACTCCTGGAGCAGCCTATCCGTCGCGCGACGCTGCCGGGCCGTAGGTGGGTCCTCGTTAAGTCCGGTCCAGACGGGCAGCCTCACCGACCGGACCATCAGGTGTTGCAGCAACGCGAGTTCCGTCTCCGGGTCGCTCCGGGACCGTGGATTGACGACCACGCCGAACGGTCGGGCCAAAGCCTCGGACGCTCGGCGGAGTGGGCTCAGACGGGCGAACGTCAGCCTCCGCGAGACGACGAGGATGTGCCCGGTGAATACATCCAGTTGCGCGTGGTAGAGTCCGGGCGCTAGATGACCGATGTCAATGCGCACCGGTTCCACAGCCGCCTCAACGGTCACCGGAACAGGATGGATCTCGACAAGACCGCCGTCAGCCGCACGGATTGATAGCAGGCCCTCGAGCGTTGGATCATCGTCGTCCGCCAGGAGAATGTGAAGTTCCTGCGGATCCCCCGGCACAAGAACGTGCCCCGGGTTTCCGGTCGTGATCTCGGCGCGGGGCAGCGAATAGATCGTGATGTCGTCGAACCACGCTCCGCCGCGGACATCGTTCCTGATGATGTGTCTCCGGTATGGCACCGACGTGCTCCAGAAGGGTTCCTGCAAAACCCACGCCACCAGGCCGATCGCGTAAGCATCCGCGGGCGCCGCCGGGAGGTACAACTCGACCTTGATCCATTCGTCACCGTCGTTCGTACCCCCGATGTAGCGGGTGCGCACAAGTGTTTCACGGATTGGCCGGCCGTACTTGCCCAGGAAGTGAGCACTGAGACATGCACGGGCGTGTGTCAACCGATCGGCACGGATGCTCCCCTCAATCCGGTAGTCCGTATTCGCGCGGATCCGCGTTTCCTGGCCGCTGTACTGATAGGCGACGTTGCGCCCCTCGCCGGCCAGGTGAAAGGACGGCGGCGCGAGACTTCCGACCTCGAAGTCGAAGGTCCCGTAGGCGTAGTGCGGGAATCCCCGAGGTCTCAGCGGTTCCCAGAACTTTGGTGTGTCCTCGAGGTTGCCCGCGGCGCGCTCGTCAAAGTCGAAGCGATGCACGATGCGCTTCGGCGCAAATAAGGAGCTGCCGTTGTCCTGAGCGCGCACGGTGTCGGTGAGACCGATCGCTCCCGCGAGCATGCCCAGGATCAGAGCCGATTTATCCGACAATGCGCGTAACATACCCATAAGCGCAGAGATTGACCCCACGGCTTGGTTATCGGCGGATGGAACGACCCAGGTTAGG
>CAZJTP010000223.1:0-6575 GCA_964548955.1 uncultured Phycisphaeraceae bacterium | reverse complement strand
CTTCATCGGCTCAAGTCACAGCCTCGCTTGAGCCTATCCGGCGCTGTAGTAATAAGAACACGCGGGTTTCGCAAGTGGCACCAGGCGAAGGAGTTGAGCCCAATTCGGGCGTGCGTTTGTGGCCCGCTTATGCGGCAGGCCCCATTCGCACTTGGAGTGGTAGGCGGATCGGGCTAAGCGTTGTTGGCCGCAGGAGCATATTATGAAGCATACGAAGAAATGTCCCAGTTGTGGGACTGAATATTCCCAATTCCGAAACCGCTGTCCCAAATGCGGCAGCGGGATTTCGGCCCAAGCCCTCACCGCAGAAGATGCAATTTCGTACGTCGACTCGATGCAGAGACTTGGTCAGTCAGGTGAACTGGTGAACCAAGGAGTGCAACTCTTCCTGCAGGGGCGGTTCGCCGAGGCGGAGTTACTCCACCGGAAAGCCACGGAAGTTTCCCCTGAAAATGCTGTGGCACACGGCAATCTGGGCCACGTCCTGCTGAAACAAGGAAAAGCCGAGGAAGCAATTCCCTGCCTGGAGAAGGCACTGGCACTGGACCGTGACCTCGAAGGTGTGCCCCAAGCTTTGAAAGACGCTCGCTTGGTCTTGGACAAAAAACACGCATCACTGACTGACAGTCAAGTAAGCCAACTCCGCGAAGCTGCCCCACGGCCCTTCTGGAAAAGGATGTTCGGACTTACTCGACGGACGGAAAGGCGGGTCAGATTTGTTAAGAAGTACCAGCAAACCGTAAGTAGCACCTTCGGGTCAAACATCTGCACCTACGAACGATACAAGGCCGAGTCAGTTCGAGATTCCCTGGCCTTCCTGAAGACGAAACAAGTGTCTGAGGGTTTCTACTACGTCGAGGTCGACACCCCTGAAGGGCTTGTTGGCAAGGACGTCAAGGGTGTTTACAGGATGTAATCGCTGGCAACAAGCCAATACGAAGTCGCTGAACAAAGCCTTGGCGGCGACGCTTGACCGCGCGCCGCGCCTGAAGGCGAGCGTTGGCAGGAGGCTTGAAATGAAGTGTCCCTATTGCGGCAACTCAATGAAGGAAGAAACAGGCGTCATGAGCATGATGATTGCGGCTTCCTGCGAGGGGGGACTTCTCCGCCGTCACGCGAGGATCAATCTGAGTCGCCTTGACAACAAGCTCCGTGTTTTGGATGCAGCTATTGCGAAGGAACTGGAAACTAAAGGATTCTCCGTCCAATTCGATCCTAAGGGTAAGTACTACGAGATCGCCCAGAGGCCCGCAAAGGCGGGCGAGACCACTTCACAGGCGCAGGCTAACTTCGATATGGGTTGGGCCTTCTGGCAATCGGGCGAAAGGGAGGAGGCCATGGAGGTTTGGGAAGCCAATGTTAAGCAGTTTCCGACGCATAGAGACAGTTGGTACAACTTGGGGCTTGCGTACGCGAGAGATGAGCAATTCCAACGTGCGATCGAGTGTCTGAGAAAGTCGGTCGAGATTGCTCCATCTGACGGTCAAGCATGGTGGTATCTCGGGTATACCTATCGGCTCCATGGGGACGAGAGGAATTCGAGGCAAGCCTATGCAAAAGCGAAGGCACTCGGATGGCAACAAGCACCAATGTAGAACTGCCAGCAACCGCATACAGGTGACGAGCTCCCCCCCGCGCCTGATGCGTGACGTTCGTCCATCCTGAACAGTTTCTCATCCCGATGAAACTCCGAACGGGACATTTTGAACTCCCCGGCGGTAGGTAGTGAAGGAGAACGCTGTTAACGCGCGGCGCCGCTGATTCACCGCCGCCGGACAACTCACCAGCCCTTGACTCGCCGTTGCGAGCGAAACTCGCGTGTCGCAAAGCGACAGGTCCTGCGAAGCAGGACAACGTCGTGTCAAGGGAGGGTGAGGTGGGATCAGATGACCGTCCGGTGGACTGTCATCCCTGCCTGCGGCAGGCAGGCCGCCGAACGGGCGGAGCCCCTGGCTTTCGAGCGCAACAGGATGCGAAGCGCTGAAAGTTGTGGGGGACTGCTCGAGAAGCGCCCATGCAACGCGACGACCCCGCTGCCATGTTCATCGACGACCGCCTTGACGATCTCGAATCGCTGCTCGCTACCGGGTTCCTCCGGCTGAAGGGCCACAGGTCTGTCGAGGTTGGGAGAATCCTTTTCGCAGCAACAGTGTCGCACACTTGCCCTTTCCAGTGGATAATGCCCTTTCATGGGAAACTACAACACCGGAAAGCTGCGGATCCCTCGGATCCTGCAATGGGCCGATGCCCATTATCGGCAAACCGGACGCTGGCCAAGCGTTCGTTCCGGTCGCATACCGGAAGCGCCGGGCGAGACTTGGAGCGGTGTGAACCAAGCCCTGGCTCACGGATATCGCGGGCTGCGCGGCAACGACTCTCTTTCCAGGCTTCTGGCGAGGCATCGTGGAAGCTGCGCCGCCGATCGGGCCTCCAAGCTGACTGTCAAGCAGATTCTCGCCTGGGCCGACGATCACCGGCGTCGAACCGGTCAGTGGCCCCAGGTGGAATCGGGGCCGATCCGCGCGGTTTCCGGGGAGAACTGGAAACGCATTGACAACGCGTTGCGCTGGGGGCTGCGTGGCCAGCCGCCGGGTTCGTCGCTGGCCAAGCTGCTCGCCCGGCATCGGCAGGTGCGTAACCGGAAGGACGCTCCGCTTCTGTTCACGCGGGACATTCTGTCCTGGGCCGACGCACATCATCGCCGGACGGGCCTGTGGCCGACGCTCCGTTCCGGACCGGTCACAGATGCGCCGGGGGAAACTTGGAGCGGCATCGGGGGCGCGTTGTCTCAGGGAACGCGCGGCCAGCCGGGCGGGTCGTCGCTGGCCCGCTTTCTGGCCAAACATCGGGGGAGGCGGAACCGCAAATCGCCCCCCCGGCTGACCGCCGCGCAGATTCTTCGCTGGGCCGACGCGTACATTCGCCGCACCGGCAGGCGACCCACGGCCCGTGCGGGTGCGATACGGGAATGTCCGGGCGAAACGTGGTGCAGCGTGGCCAAGGCGCTGGAGCAGGGTCGGCGCGGTTTCCACGGAAGATCATCACTTCCCCGATTCCTTGATCGGCACGAGCGAATCAATCCGCTGATCCCGCGCACGCTTCGCCGCTGGCGTTTCCGGGAATGACAGACTCATCCCGGCGCTCAGTGCCGCCCAATGTACGGAAGGGTATAGAGGGCTGCGTTAAAGGGGCACGAATCCCGTGTGACAGTGCTGGCGAGCGCCCGAGGATCTGGAGCGAACGGGGTGGTATCGAATGCGCGGCTTTCGTAAGCCGCGTCGTGGCTGATCATTGCAGGGATCGGCGTTGTACTTGAGAAAGCCGGCGCTCCAACTCCTCAAGCTGTCCGGTGGACGGCGAAGCTGTCACCAGTGACTGCAATTGCCGCTCGGTCAGCCGCGGGCAGTGCACTGGGTCGGCGAGCAGCAGCGGTTCCAGGAGCGCGGGGGGCAAACGCAGCAGGCGCATGATCTGGCTGACTCGGGCACGCGTCATGCCGATTAGTCTTGCAACATCGGCGTAGTCTCGGGCCCGGCCGTCCCGAACCGCCTGTTCGATCTGGTACGCCAGGACAATGTCACTAACCGCTGACGCGACTGGGCCATGCCCGGGCGATCGTTCGCGCCGCCGTCGCTGCACGGGCTTCAGGCCGGAAACGGTGAACTCGATATGCATGACAGAGTCTCGCCCGCCTTCTGCTTCTCTCGAAGCCGGGAAGTTTGCCTCGCATTGCCGACCAGGGCTCATTCCTGATTCTTCAGTCGGTTGGAATGGGGGTAGGGCGGGCTTCGCCCGCAGTCCAGGTAGCGGCCTGCGTCCCCGCAGGCCGCCGGCCGGCGAGACGCCGGCCGCTACCCGCGGCGCACCCTCGTCGCCAGAAGAATGCGCGCACAGATGCAAGAAACCAGGCGATAAGTGATGTAGATCAGCGCCTTGTTTCAGTTGGGCCAGGTTTGCCGCTGCCTCGGTCGTCAGCGTGAGGGTGACTTTCTCGGTTCGGCCGTCGTATTCGACGCAATCGAGGATAAACCGCAGGAGGCGGGCCTGCTCCAGGGCGAGCGTCATCACAGCCGGGTCCTTACCGACGGCCCGAATCTGCTCGACCACGGACTGGTTTGATCTCAAGCTCGGCAGCGGCCAAACCGATGCATCGGAGCGCCGGTCGTTCGAGTACCGTCACCAATAAGAGATGGATTGCCATGCTATTCACACTCGGGAAGGCTTCGGTGGGTGATTACGGCGAGGAGAGTCTTGTAAGTCGTTTACTGCTGTCGCTGATCTTCAACGAGTACGCGGCCATAAACACACCTGACGCGCGCGGATTCCGTTCTTTTGTTCACCGATGCCTCGGGCTGGATGTCTCAGCACGCGATGTGTCCAAAGCGACGGCGACAGTGGAATTTCAGGCAAACCGCTGCGGCACCGGCAGCGATGCAACGACTTTCGACAGCCTGCTGACAATCGAACCGGACTGGGTCTGGGGCATTGAGGCAAAGTACTTCGATGTGCTCAAACGCGAGCAGATTGAAAGAGAGGCGCGAGCGATTCGGTGCCTGGCGGACAAGCTGAGATACGCTCGCTCTGGGCTCTTATTCCTTGTTCCTGAGCAACAACTGGGCACCGTCGTCACCCAAGATGGCGAAATCCGTGCCTGTTTGACGATCCTGATGCGGGAGGGAGCAATAGCCGTCAGGGTAAGTTCCTGGGAGATCGTGTCCGAGGTAATCGGGGAGGCCGGGACGCCGGAACTCCGCCAGCAGCTTACTGACTACTGGGAACTCCGGAACCAAAACAAGAAGTACGCCGCCAAAGTAGGCTCAGGGGCGAGGGTCCGCGACTGGGAAGGATGGGATCGCTACATTCTGGGAAAAATGCCCGCACCGCCAGATCTGCCGAGGTTGCAAGACCGTGGTGACAGCAGTTTCTCGCGATTTGGCCAAGCCAGCGCCGAAGTCGTCGAGGTTTTTGATGGCGGTCATACCGTGCTGGCCGAGGAGATTGCGCGGCGGGCGCGTCGCTTCGGGTTCGAGACGAAGGGGCAAAAGAGCGGATATGTAAACTTGTCGCGCAGTGGACGAGCACACGCCCAGATTCATCCGCATCCCAATGGGGTTGCTTTCGTTATCCGCGAGGCTGCTCGAGAGCTTCCCCCGTCCACCAGTTTGCCTGCGATACCGTTCCAGAGTCTGCCTGGCCACCGCGGGCGAAATAAATCGTGGTTGGACGGAGATAGGAAGCTGACCTTCAAACCAGCAGGAGCAGTACTTGTCCCTGCTGTTCTGGGCGAGAATCCCGAACACGTCGGGTGGCAAGAGGTGGACGCGCTGTTGAGGTACGCTCAAAAGAAATAACACGGACGCGGAAAGGAGCGGACGGGGAGGCATACCCATACGAGCGAGACGCGACACTTCTCAAACGTCTCCATCATGCGGGCGAAGTCCAACAGCGAACGACTGATCCGATCCACCTTGTAGACCGCCACACAGTCGACCTTCTCGGCCTCGATATCGGCCAACAGCTGCTGAAGCGCCGGTCGCTCGATGTTCCCGCCGGTGAATCCGCCGTCGTCGTAGCGGCTGGGGATGACCTGCCAACCCAGCGGTTTCTGGGAGGCAATGTAGGCCTCGCAAGACTCACGTTGGGCGTCGAGGGAATTGAAGGCTTGGTCGAGGCCCTCGCTGGTCGACTTGCGCGTGTAGATTGCACAGCGGATGACAGGGTTGAGGCTGGAGGCCGGAGGCTGTAGGTTCCGCTTCATGCGTGATCACACCAAGTTGCGGGCCTTTGAACTGGCCGACCAGTTGGCGATTCTCGTCTATCAGCACACCACCTCGTTTCCGGCCAGTGAGCACTTCGGCCTTCAGTCGCAGATGCGACGTGCCGCGGTGTCGGTCGCGTGCAACATCGTAGAGGGCTGCGCGCGCTACTCGAAAGCCGATTACGTTCGCTTCCTCGACATGGCCTATGGTTCGGCGCGCGAGTTGGAATACCAGATTGGCTTGGCGCAACAACTCCGCTTCCTGAAGGAGGAGTCCTCGCAGGTGCTCGGACCGACGGTCGAGGAAACCTGTAAGGTCCTGAACGGCTTGCTGCGTTCGCTCCGTTCTTCATCTCCGGCCTGACGCCAACCCGAAGAAGAGCAGTCCGTTCCAATGGGCGCCGGTGACGGCCTTGGCAATGGCGCTGAGAGACCGATAGCGACGGCCTTCGTACTCGAAGCCCGACTCGAGAACGCGAACGGTGATCGCCTGGCCCTTGTAACGACGGCTCAACAGATCGCCTGGCTTGGGGAGCCGGATGTCGCGGCGCGCGGCCCGGCCCTTGCGCCTGACCGAAACATTCGAACTACCACTCCGCGCCCGGGCGGCCAGCGTGTCGAGCGACTCCATCAACTCCCGAAGCCTGCCTTGAGCCTTATTCGACAGGGCTTCGAACGGCGTTCGGAGGCCTACTGGTTGGTCAGCGCGCGACTCCACGATCGTATAGGGGTCGAACTTCGCCCCCAGATCAAGCCGGAAACTCCACGACCGTGGCCTATATCCTGCCCTTGCCACCATCCACCAACGCGGCCTTCG
>CAZJTP010000222.1:0-6747 GCA_964548955.1 uncultured Phycisphaeraceae bacterium | reverse complement strand
CGGGCGATACATCGGAGAAGGTTTCGATGACGCTCGAAGATATCCGCACGCTAGCGCAGCTGGTGGATGAGGATATCGTCGCACTACCGAAGTATCTTCCACCTCAGTTTGCAGACCTGAGCGCCATGACGGAAGATGTGCTATTCCAATTTCCTGGCTCGTTTGAATCTCGATCAGATCGAGGTTGATTACGCAAACATCTTCTGAAAGCTGGTGCGGTTGTCGGTCACGGAATCGTCAACTTGCCTTCGATGTGCCACCCTTCATCGTAGTGCGCACGGCCAAGATCGCCTCAACTGCCTGGTCAATGGATAAGTGCTCCATGTTGAGCGTCAGATCGCACCGTGTTGGATCATTGATGTCAACACGGAAGTGACGGCGAACAAACTCGGCGCGCTCTCGATCGATCCTGGTCGCGATATCTCCGGCTTGCTTCAAAGCCATGCCATGGCGATCGGCAAACCGCTGCAAACGCATCGCAATCGGGGCCACGATTCGGATTCGGAAGCCGAGGTTCTGTGGGAGCATGAGATCGACACCACGGCCGACGAAGACAGCAGAACCTTGACGAGCCAGTGAGAGTGTCGTCTTGACGAGGCGTTGGAAGTAGTCGTTCCTGAATTCCGGGTCTGTGACCGAGCGGAAGGTCTCCTCCCACCAGTCCAGATCGCGCTCATCGAGGGATTCGTAGATCTTGTGCCGGGTTGCATCGTTTCCGGCCATCGCCTGCAAGATCTCTTTGTCGAACCGAGGCCATTTGAGTCGCGCGGCTAGAGCGCCGGCGATGTCAGACGCGCCGGCTCCAACTTGCCGCGAGATGGCGATGAAATCCTCAACCTCAGGTCGGTGCGGTTCGTCAGTCTTCAGCCGCTGCGTCCGCCTCATCTCCCAGTTCCGCAGTTGCCGATCCACCACCTTCTCGATCTCGGGGCTATCGAACTTCCGACGTTCCAGCATAACCGGAACTCCTTGTCGCAGGTCTCAACCACTTACCCACTTGTCCAAACACCTCTGCACCAACGACTCTGAGAGCGTGTATAAAAAGGTGTCCACTCCTACCGAGCTGCGACCGTGAGGGAGCGGTTTCCGGTGAATAGCCCCCGCTTCCTGACGGGCGCGGCTCGGAAAGAACACTTCTTAAACACGCTCTGAGGATACTCACTTTGCTGCGTCCTGCTTTCTCTTGGCCGTAAGCAGCACAAGTCCGTGAGCCGCCCGCATGACCGCCGTCGTTACGCTCCCGAGGATCATCCGGTACAGCTTCGAACGCCCGTGCGCACCCATGACCAGGAGAGTATCGTTGGCCGTGCGGCGTGCGATCGAAGAGGGCGGATCGGCGTCATCGTGCTCAAACGTCGTCGAGGCCCCCAGTTCCGGGAACTGATTCTTCGCCCTCTCCCACAGGGACGATCGGCGTGCTGCGTCCCGTTCGATCGTGATCACCGTCAGCGGAAGGCCAAGCGATTGCGAGCAAGTTATACCGGTTCGCAGCACCGCGTCGCCAAGTGATTTGCCGCCAAAGGCGATGAGGACTTTGCGCGGCCAGACAAACCGTTCCGGCGTGAGCAGCACCGGTTTATGCGCACGTCGAACGATCAGCTCTGTATTCGTCCCCAGAAGCCCACCGTGGTCGGACCGGTGCCCGAACTTTCCCAGCACCAGTAACGAGGCCCGTCCACTCGCGTCGACCATACAGTCCGCCACTCGACCCTGATCTCGCAGAACCGCGACTGCCAGTCTCATCTCTCCGGCTAGTTGCTGGATCTGGCGCTCTACCCGATTCCCTGCAATGCCCGCTAGCCGTTCCGCCTCCTCCATGAAATGCCTGAGCGAGTCGCCGTGGCCCAAGAACAGTTTGCAGGATAGGATGACGTCCTCGACTATCAGGCTCTCAACTTCGGCAGATGTTCGTCGGGCGATCTCCAGAGCATAACGCAGCGCCGTGAGGGACCGATCAGAACCGCCGACTCCAACCAGAAGCCGGTTGAACAATTCACCGGAGAAGCGATCACTGCTTCCTGCCGTGGAAGTCGTGTCAGTCTGCATCGCCCATCGTCCTATTGAGAATAAGCTCCAGCGAAAAGCCGATCGCTGGAAGGTTCAGCCATCGTTATCGTGAGTGGGGCTCGCCGAGTCAATCGTCGTCTCCGCCGGTTTGTCCTGTTCTTCGATCCTTGCGAACGGGAAAGTATACAGATGACGGAGGCCGGCAACATTCGACAAGTGCCGCACAGCTTTGCGAACCTCGCCGTAGAACTCACTGAGTACGACGCCCTTTTCCACTTCGCCCTCTTCCCGCACGGCCAGGAGTCGGTGCATTGCATACAGGCCGAAGATAACCGCGAACACGAACAAGTAGTCGAGGCCGATCAGGTCAAACGCAGCCACGTCAAACCGTGTTGTGCCGGTAACCGTGTTCAACCAGCGAAGCGACAAGGTGAGACGCTCATTGACGAAGACGTCTGCAGCTATACCGGCCACAATCGGGGCTATGGTGGCGGCTACGCCGTTCACGATCGCGTTGGCGGCGAGGAACGAGGTCGCCCTGCCCGCCGGGGCCATCTTGAGCGCAATGTTTCCGGAGCACAGCGTGACACCCGCCGTTGAAACACCGGCGAGAACGTGGATCAGGATGAGCAGCGGGATCGTGAAAGCATGCCTCTCAGGCAGCGTCAGGAACGGCCACAGGAATATACTGAAGATGAACAGCGAGCCGGATACTGTTAGCACGGACTTGTTGCTGAACCGATCCGCCAGACGCCCCCAAAGACGGAAGAACAGCACGTTGATGAGCTGGCTGAGCACCGAGAACGCCAGCACCAACGCGATCGACAGCCCGAGCCGTTGGAACATGTAGACGGCGAAGAACGGTGCCGCGAGATTGATGGCGAAACTCCACGTACCGACGAACATCAGCAGTCGCCTGAAATTGGACTCCCGGAATGGCTCCGCGAGCGCTGAACCAAGGCCTTTGGGCGTGTGTACCACCATCCTCGGCTCCGGGATGCGGGCAAGAAAATAGACGCCGACCATGCCGGCTGCACCACCAGCGAGAAACAACATGCTGTAGACCGGGAGGTGCTCCGAGAAGACCCGTTTACCGACTTCCACGGCGAACCCGGCGAGAAGTGTAAGGACCGCCCCAGTAGCGGTCGCAATGGCCAGGCGTTTGCCAAAGTAGCTACCCATGATCTTCTGCGGAATGAAGTCGCGCATCCATGAATTGAACGCGCAGCCGGAAACGGTGCCGAGCCCGAAGTAGAGAAACAGACAGACCAGCAGCAACGTGATTCGTTGGTCCCCGGTCACGATCCACGGCAAGGCCGCCACGACGAGCCAGAACAGCCGGCTGAAGAAGGAACTCGTCACGACCAAGAACTTGCGTAGGCCAGTTCGGTCCACGAGGAAGATCGCTGGGATCTGAAGCAGCTGAGTCAGCGGTCCGACGGCGGCAAGAAGCCCGATGACAACGTTGGAGGCTCCGAGTAGCAACGCAAACGCCACCAGGAACGCCCCGCCGGTAAACGCTCCCATCACCTGGGAGCAGACCCCATCCAGCAACAGGGCCCTGAGCCCCTGCTCGGTCTCGGCCTCGCTTACCGTTTCCTTGGGCTTCAGCCAAGTGAACATCCTTGAGTTCCTTGTTCCACGAGCGCCCCAGTCACATATGACCTGGCACGAGGGAAGCAGCGCCTATGAGCTCGACGGGTCGACCGAGTCTATGCCGCCAAGACGGGAGTGTATCGGCTACGCAACAGCCGCGGCCCACCCCTTCCAGAGCGTCAAACGGTCGTATTCTTGCCAGCGGCTGGGCTTCTGTACACCCGTCTGCTGCCCTATCGCCGGCCACTTCGTGCACCCGGGCCTCTGATGAGAGACTTTGCCTCAGGCAATCTGGGAAAGAACCATCGGCCACAAGGCTGGAGTGACTCAATCGGCAAGCAGAGCTTTATTATCACAGGATGAGCCGAAGCGGTGCCGGAGCTGGTAATGGGGCGGGTGGCGAGCCATAATCGCCACTAGCGGAACGGCTTCCGAGTGGCTCTGGCAAACTGAGAGGTTCGTGCAACTTAGGAAGAATTGCGGGCCAGCGCCAGCGCTTCGCATCCGGGTGGGGTGAGCGCCGAGTCTTCTTTCGCGTCCAGAGAGGACTGGCAGACTTCTGGGACGAAGGAGGTAACGATGACCCAGCCAGCTGCAGAACGAAGGCTTGGTGATGAGACTTGGCGGATGTTTCGGATCATGGCGGAGTTTGTCGACGGGTTTGAGACGATGGCCCAAGTGCCGGCTGCGGTGTCCGTGTTCGGATCGTCGCGAAGCCGTCCGGAGGATCCGGACTACACCAAAGCGGAGCAATTGGGAAAAGAGCTGGTGGATCGGGGATTCGCCGTGATCACGGGTGGCGGTCCCGGGATCATGGAGGCGGCCAACAAAGGCGCGGCCACGGCAGGAGGTGTGAGCGTCGGCTTAAACATCTTCCTTCCCCACGAACAACTGGCCAATCCCTACCAGACGATATCGCTGGACTTTCGCTATTTTTTCTGCCGCAAGGTCATGTTCGTCAAGTATTCGGTCGCCTTCGTCTGCTTCCCCGGGGGCTTTGGCACCATGGACGAGTTCTTCGAATCGATGACGCTTATTCAAACCGAAAAGGTCGAACCATTCCCGGTGATCCTGATCGGAAGCGTCTTCTGGGAACCACTTGCTGATTGGATGAGGAAACATCTGCTGGGGCGCCGCCCGTACATTGACCAAGACGACCTCGATCTGTTTGCCATCACGGACGACGTTGCCTGGGCCGCAGACAGGATCTGCAAGTGTCACCAGGAACAATGCCAGGCTGCGCCACAGGTTGAGTTAGTGCCGCACGGTGTGACTGCTGAAGGGACTCTAGTCGGACGGCAGCCCCGGAGGGCAGGTCCCTTGGAGTCGAACGTCCAGTAGGTTCGCCAGGGTCTCCACCCTGCGCCGGACTAGCCATTCTGTTCGCCGAAGGTGGTGCTAATTGCCCCCGCGGCATAGCCAATGCAGGACGTCGCGTTAGGGGCGGAAAGCTCGCGCCACTCGTTGTCGAGGCGGTTTTTTGGTGGTTTATCCTGGATCGGCACACACCCCTCCCGCGCCCCAATCGGGACTTGTACCATAGTCCAACGCGACCGACGCGCCGCACGCTCAGCAGCGCAGACGAATGGGCGTCAGACGGACAAGATGATCGTAAACTTGTCGGAAGAGGCGCTGATAGGGGTAGCCTTCAGCCAGGGCTACCCACACCTTACGAACCGTCACGCGGATCTGCGCTCCGATCTTCAGCAGCTTCAACCGGATCGTGTCACACCGAGCCTTGGCCATATCGGTGCCCGTAAGTCCCAGGCGACGCAAGGCTGTCATCAAGGTGTAGGCTACGGAGGAGAACCAAAGACGCAGTTCGTTGGCTCGCAGCGTCGCAGCGGATGTCCGATCAGCAAAGAGATAGAGCTGCTGTTCCTTGATCCGATTCTCCATGTCACCGCGGGCGCAATACTCGTCTTCATACAACGGGCGGGCCGCGATATCGTCTGCGGATAGGGAGGTGACTACGAAGCGGGGATTGGCCCCCTTGGCCATGTGCTCCGCCTTGCCCACGACCCGACGCGCTCGCGTCCAGCTCTTTAGTGTCTGGTAGCTGAAGTCCTTGAAAACACGAGCCGCCTCCCCGGTCACTTCATACTGCGTTTTTGCCTGTTCGAGCTCGCTGGCAATCTCGGCGATGAGTCGTTTGTTCTTCGCGAATCCCAGCACGAAATCGACATGATTCGTTTCACACCAAGCCATGATCGTCTCACGACAGAAGCCTGAGTCGGCGCGAATGACAATCTGCACGTGCGGCCATCGTGCACGAATCTGACCGACGATGCGCTCCAACTCCTTCACACTGCCGGTCGAGGCGTCGATGTTGGATGGACGTAGCCGTGCACTCAGCAAGTGATCGCCGCAGAAAATGTACAACGGCAGGTAGCAGTAGTTCTTATAGTAACCGTGGAAGAACCGTCCGGCCTGGTGACCGTGAATCAGATCATCAGTGGCGTCCAGGTCCAGAACGATTCGCTCGGGCGCGGTGCGGTAGGACTGCAGAAACAGATCGGTGAACAGCCGCAGGACCGCCTGCCGATCCGCCGAGATTTTCTTGTACCGACTGGCGGAGTTCGCTCGGGCGGGTGTGAGTTCCAGCCGGTTGAGGGTGCTCTTACCGGCCAGGGCCTTGCCACGATCCCGCCGGCGGCTACGCTCTTGGCCGAGCGGATCACGCTTGCCCACCAACGCCGCCAACAACGGATCGTTTCTCAGGTCATCGTGGTCGTTGAGATCCTCATAGCCCAACGCCAGGGCATAGAGACGTTGGGCCAGCAGTTCTTCGACGGTGTGCTCGGTCCGATCCGGATCGCGATGATCGGTGAAACAGGCCGCGAACTGCCGAATGATGCCGGTGATCCGCTCGACCTCGCGGAGCAGCAAGCCGCCGCCGTCGGAAGTGATCCGTCCGCCGTCGAAACGGGCCACGATTTCCCGGCGACCGAGGGGGTGAAACGCGAACGACTTCCGGTTACACTCTGTTGCCATAGGGCTGTTCCTCCATGAACGATAAACTGTTTGTTGTTACTAGGTTTATCGCATGAAGGGCAGCCTTTTTCTATACCCTTGGTGAGAAATGCGGGCTAGCCCAAGTTGAGCAGCTGCGCAGAATCTGAGTTTTTTTCGCGGTGTCGATGG
>CAZJTP010000221.1:0-6869 GCA_964548955.1 uncultured Phycisphaeraceae bacterium | reverse complement strand
GCGGAAGCGCCATGCGCTCGAGGATGGAGTCAGCCAGGCCGTACTCGATCGTCCCCCTCGCGTCGAGCCACTTGTTGCGATCGCACTCCTTCTCGACCTGCTCGATCGATTTACCGGTCCGCGCGGAGAGGATGTAGTATAGAACCTTGCGCAGCCGGACGATCTCCTCAGCCTCGATCGACAGGTCGGTGGCGGAGCCTTCTAGAACGCCGCCGATGAGCGGCTGGTGTAACAGCGTGCGCGAGTTAGGCAGCAGGAAGCGTTTGCCCTTCGTTCCGCCGCACAGGATCACGGCGCTCATACTCGCCGCAAGGCCCACGTTGTACGTGGCGACGTCGCAGCGGAGGTACTGCATCGTGTCGTAAATGGCAAGGCCCCCGGAAATGGTCCCGCCGGGGCTGTTGATGTAGACGTGGACGTCGGCGTTGGGATCCTCGTTGGACAGAAAGAGCAGTTGAGCGATGATCAGGTTGGCGACCTCGTCGTCGACCCCGCCGGTCAGAAAAACGATCCGGTCCTTGAGCAACCGTGAGAAGATGTCCATCTCGCGGTCACCGCGTCCGGTGCTCTCAATCACGAAGGGAACCCGCTGGTTGACTGTACCCATTTTGTCTTGCATGCCTCCCGCGACATTTGCCGGCAATCAGCTCACGCTCTCGCCTGGTTGGTTTGATTCGTCCTTCGCTGGCCCCATTCGCCTTCGCGCGTTTCATGGTGCCGACTTTGCTATTTCTTGGTCTTCGTCTTCTTCTCATCCTCGTTCAGGATTTCGTCCACGATGCCGTACTCGAGCGCCTCCGCGGCGGTCATGTAGCGGTCGCGCTCCGTGTCTTCGCGAACCTGTTCGACGGGTTTGCCCGTGCACTTGGCGATAATGTTGTTAATGCGGTCCTTGTCGCGTAACACCTCATCGGCCTGGATGCGGATATCCTCAGCCTGCCCCGTGATGCCGCCGTAGGGCTGATGGAGCATCACCTTCGCGTTGGGGAGGATGTATCGCTTGCTCTTCGTGCCGGCCATCAGAATCAGCGCCGCCCCGCTGGCCGCCTGCCCGATGCAGTAGGTGGCTACCTCCGAACCCATAAACTGCATAGTGTCGTAGATGGCCAGTGTCTGATCCACCAACCCGCCCGGCGAGTTGATGTATAGGTTGACATCCTGATCCCGCCGGATCGATTGCAGGTACAACAACTGCTGGATCGTGACGCTGGCCGTCCGCTCCACGATCGGACCGGACAGAAAGATGATTCGGTTCTCCAGCAGCATGTCCGTGAGGGACATCTCACGCGTACGCTGGTATGGCGGGTACTGATTGAACGTGCCCGGCGGGCCGAAAAACTCACTCATGGGTCATTTTCCCTCGCATCCAAGGCCGCAGTATGACAATCGGTCGGCACCCTCCGATAACGTGCACCGATCTACCGATCCCGCGCACCGTCGATAGTGTTGTCGGCAAAAAGCGGCCGCCTGGTCGGCTTGTTTCACGGAGGCCCTTTACCGGTCGTTTTCTTTGCGGTTTTCTTCCGGCTTGCCTTTTTCTTCGATTTCTTAACGGTCTTCTTCTTTTTGGGACCTTTCGCCTCGGTGATCTCGGCGTCTTCGAGTAAGCTGCTGAGCACCCGTTGATCGCGGAGCTGGAGATAGAGTGTTGTCATACCGTCGCCCTTGCTCAGCTCATCCCGGACACGATCGAAACGCCGGTTCGACTGCTGAGCAATCTGGGCGATCGCCCCGTTGAGCTGCTCCTCGCTGACCGTAATGTCGCGTTGTTCGGCAATCTTCTCCAGGATGAAGAACAGCTTGATATCGCGCACGGCCTGGTCATGGGCCTTCGCCCGCAGCTCATCTATCTCCTTTTCCACTTGTGCCTGCGGCACGCCCGCCTGGTACATCTCGATCATGCGTCGCGAGATCGACCGATCCGTCTGGCGCTGCGATAGGCCTTTCGGTATCTCGAGCTCCGTCTTGTCAATCAGATACTGGCCTATCTGATCGCGCATTGCCCGGTTGATGGTCGTGTCGAGATGCGACGTGAGCGAGGAGCGGATCATCGCACGCAGATCCTTCTCGCTGTCGAAGCCGGCGGCTGACAGAAAGTCCTCATCGATCGGCGGCAACTCGAGCCGTTTGATCTCGCGAATCGTGAACTCAAACCGCGCGGTCTTCCCGCGGATGTCAATGTTCTCATGGTCGTCCGGCACTGTAGCCTCGAACGTCACCTGATCATCAATCCTTTTGTCGACCACGGCGTCGCCGAATCCGACCAGTGGGACACCCATAAGACGCAGATCGCGGGCGGCCAGCTCGAAGTTCTCCTCGCGGGCGATTAGCTCGTCCTCGACGGACATCTTCATGTCGGCATATAACAAGTCATGAGCTTCCACTTCCCCATCCTCGACAGGCTGAAACGTGCCGCGCGTCATGCGAATACGGTCTATCTCGGCGTCGACGTCATCATCATCGATAGAGACGGCTGGACGCTTGACGGGGATCTTCGCCAGCTCGGGCAGCTCGAATTCCGGCTTGAGTTCCAGCTCGCAGGAGAACGTCAAAGGCCCTTCCTTCGACAGGCGCAAGTGATCGATGGCCTTGTCGAGCGGCAGCAGCTTCTCCGTGTCCACCTTGTGAGGTCTGCCGTCCTCGTCGACGCGCTCATCCTTGACCTTGACCCAAAAAAGCGGGTCGCCCAAGGGTTTCAGCTCCTCCTTCTCGACGGCGGCGAGGTACCCGCTGGCGATTAGCTGGCTTTTCAATCGCTCGCCCACGTCGACTGCGAACCGCTTCTCAATCAGCTCCAGCGGAGCGTGCCCCTTGCGAAAACCGGGAACCAGAGCGTCGCGCTTCAGCTCGGCAAACTGGTCACCACGGCGCTCATCGAGCATCTCTTCAGGCACGGTCACGGTGAGCTTCAGCCGCAGGGATCCGATCTCCTCCTTCTCGACGGAGATGGCCTCCTTGAGCTTGGCCATCGCCTGATCCTCCTCGGACAGCTCCTGCTCTTCTTCCTCGGAGGTTTCCTGCCGGCCCTGCTCCTGCGTCTCCTCTTGCTCGTCGAGCGGCTTTTCCCGGTCTACCGCTAGATCCTCGTCGGCCATCGACCTGCTCCTTCATTAGCGGGCCGCCCTGGGGCATATCCCAATCCCTAGGCGCGTTGACGCCCCTAACCCGGGACAACCTACCCGACCCCGCCGCCGCTGGCAACGCCTGGGACGGACGGACGTCTTGCAAGGCATTGAACACCGGAGGATTTGCCGTATCATGCAGCCTGATGGTGGATTTCAACTCTTCAACATGGAGGTACGTATACCATGAGTGCAATCGTAGACCTGCTGGGACCTGAGGCGGAGCCACTACTTACGCACAAGTGCGAAACCATCGATAAGTCGATGTTGACCCTTCCGGGGTCGGACTTCGTCGATCGCGTGGTCGCGCTGACCGACAGGCCGGTCCCGGTCCTGCGCAATATGCAGGCGATCTTCGATCACGGGCGGCTAGGCGGGACGGGGTATCTGTCGATCCTGCCTGTCGATCAGGGCATCGAGCACAGTGCCGGGGCGTCTTTTGCTCCCAACCCGATTTACTTCGATCCCGAGAACATCGTCCGGCTCGCGATCGAGGGAGGATGCAACGCCGTGGCGTCAACGCTGGGTGTGCTTGGTGCGGTGTCCCGGAAGTACGCCCACAAGATCCCGTTCATCGTCAAACTCAATCACAACGAGCTTCTGACCTACCCGAACAAGTACGATCAGATCATGTTCGCCGACGTTGAGCAAGCGGCGGACTTAGGCGCCGCCGCCGTCGGTGCGACGATCTACTTCGGATCGGAGGAGTCCAGCCGGCAGATTCAAGAAGTCAGCGAAGCATTCCACATGGCGCATGAATTAGGCATGGTGTGTGTACTGTGGTGCTACCTGCGCAACAGCGATTTCAAGAAAGACGGCGTTGACTACCACGTGTCAGCCGACCTAACCAACCAGGCCAATCATCTCGGTGTAACGATCGAGGCCGACCTCATCAAGCAAAAGCAGGCGGAGAACAACGGCGGCTTCACTGCCATCAACTTCGGCAAGACACACAAGGCCGTGTACAGCACGCTGACCACGGATAATCCGATCGACTTGACGCGCTATCAGGTGGCCGGCTGCTACATGGGCCGCGCCGGCATGATCAACTCCGGCGGAGCGTCTGGTCAAAACGACTTCGCCGACGCAGCCAAGACCGCGATGATCAACAAGCGTGCCGGCGGGATGGGAGTGATTTGCGGCCGTAAGGCCTTCCAGCGCCCCATGCAAGAGGGCGTCAAGATCATCAACGTCATCCAGGACGTCTACCTCGACAATTCGATCACCGTGGCGTAGGGCAGCACCCCGGCTACCCTGCGTGTGGGTGGGATTCGGGCGAGCATCGGCTCGGCGTATCTTCCAGGTGTACGTACGTTGTATGCCCTCATCCAGACGAGATGCAGGGGGCAGCTTGAGCTTGCGCGCAAAGTCTTGAGCGAAAGACACGCCAGTGCAAGTCGCGATGTTTACGTCCTATAACTTATTACTAATAAAAACTAAAAATTACTAGTTTTAGTATTTGCGACCGTGCCAGGCGAGCGTATACTAATCTTAGTGCGTTTTAGTATTTTCTAGTATTTCAAGGATTCATTGAGGCGAAGGACAATGCGTAAACCAAGACGCCCACCGCCCATGACGACACTCCTCGAGAATATAGGGCCACAAGACCTCGGTCGAATTCTGGAGGCCGTTCGCAAGCCGACACACCAGGACAAATACCTGCATTGGGACCAAGTGTGGAATCGGGGGGCACCTGAGGGACTAACACACGAGGAGTGGTGGCTGGGACTCAAATGGCATCGCACGTCCCAGTACAAGACAATCCCGCTTATTGACTCCAGCAGCGAACCCTTTGTGTTTGCCACGCCCGAAGGGGGCCATCAACTCATGCACGAGATTACGCAACGAGCCAGCGGATCGGTTGGAGTGTCGGATCAGGTAACGAACCCTGAGACCCGAAACCGCTACCTTGTGCGAAACCTGATGGAGGAAGGAATCAGATCAAGTCTCATCGAAGGGGCTTCCACGACAAGAGAGAAGGCTAAGGAGATGCTGCGGGCCCGGCGGAAACCCAAGGATGAGGGTGAACAGATGGTCTTGAACAACTACATGGCCATGCAGTACATCATCGATCTCGGGCGGAGTCCGCTGACTCCGGAAATCGTGTTCCATCTTCACGAGATCATCACGCGAAACACGCTTAAGGATCCCGATGCCGCAGGGCGGTTGCGACGGCCAGGGGAGCGCATCGACATCATCGATCCGTCGGACAATGTAATCCTACATGATCCGCCGCCAGCCGACCAACTCCCCGACCGCCTCATCGCCATGTGCGATTTCGCGAACAGTGAGACGCCCGAGGGCTTTGTGCATCCGGTTGTGCGTTCGATAGCCCTGCACTTTTGGCTGGCTTATGATCACCCATTCAAAGATGGCAACGGACGATGCGCACGGGCCCTGTTCTACTGGTCGATGCTCCAGCACGACTACTGGCTATGCCAATTCATATCGATATCGCAGGTCATTCTCAAGGCACCCACACAGTACGCCCGCGCATTTCTCTACACCGAGTCCGATGGAAGCGACTTGACTTACTTCATCCTTCATCAACTCGTGGTGATCAAGAAGGCGATCGACGAGCTACACCGCTACCTGGACGATAAGGTCGCCCAACGTCGTGAAATCGAGAGGCGACTTCGATTGGCCTCGCTGCTGAACGAACGTCAATTGGACGTAATTGCGCACGCGCTGCGACACCCCAACGCTCAGTATGATATTAGGCAGCACGAAGCGAAGTTTGGCGTTGTCTACCAAACGGCCCGTACTGATCTGTTGGGATTGGCAGACAAGGGCCTACTCATCAAGCGCAAGAGTGGGCGGACTTTCTACTTTGATCCCTCACCGGGCCTTGAACGGGAACTGAGCGCCCTGCGGACATCCGGCTCGCAGCGGTGAGCGTGTCACCAGGCCTTGTGCGAATTCCCTTGTGCGCAAAGTTCGCGCCGAAGTGCGAACAATCCGGACACTGGCCCCAGGAATTCCCAAGCGGAGTCCAGCACCTCGCCTCTGAAAGGGCGACAGCCAGCTGTCATCACGTTGTTAGGCAGCGGGCGCTCATCAGCCACGCGCTACGACATCGACAGCATCGTTATACGATCGAATCGCACCGCGTAAGTCACAATGTTGCCTATCAGACAGCGCGTACGGATCTGCTCGACCTGGCGGAACGCGGCCTTCTTGAGGCATGGAAGGTTGGCAGGGAGTGGCATTTCAGACCCGTTGCCGACCTTGAACAAAGGCTCCGCGAGCTGCCCTGACCGGGAGTATATGACAGAGGCTCCCAGCGCGAGGCTGCGTCGTACTCGCCTTGGTCATTACCGCCACGATACTGACACCTCCCGACGTGATCAGCCGATTATTACTATCCGAGCCTATGTACGTGCAATTCGAGATCTGGCTGGCGGCGGCCCGCATGATGGAGCGGAAGGAAGCTGCAGCCGGATAGGCAAGACCTACGCAGCGAGCGCGTAGGGCAGGTCGGCAAACCTGCCGAACCCCACGATTCGCCAGCCAACAATCGGCAGGTGTCGCTGGACTCCACCTGCCCTGCTGCCTGACCGCCCATGCCGCCGTCGGTATTGTGATGCGGCGCCGGACATGTACGGTCAGTGCTTCACCGAACGCACCAACGCGCACGCAAGCGGCCGGTTATCATATCCCGCCGGGACGATCGGCGCACGACTCAAAAAAAACTACGGTGGCAAAGTTCGCTTGAGCAAAAGCGCTTCAAGCTGGCGGAGATATGCG
>CAZJTP010000220.1:0-6946 GCA_964548955.1 uncultured Phycisphaeraceae bacterium | reverse complement strand
TCAGGCCGGCGTGTGCCAGGAAGATGATCGCAATGAAGCGCCAAATCCGGTCCAAACGGGCGTCATCACTCAGGGGTGGTATATGGTCAAACATGATGGGATACGGCTCCAATTGGGCTTGTACGTGGCTCTCGTAGCGCGACAGGTCAAAGCCGTCGCAGAGGTACATCTCGGGGTCGATAGGAGCGCCAGCCACAAGTCGATTGAGCGCATCGACGAGACCTGACATCTCGGTCAAGTCCACAGGCCCGGCTTCCAACGGGGCAGAACGGTCTTCAATGAGCCGTGTTTGCAGGCGCGTTCTCTGCTCTCGCTTCCTGGCCCTGGACTCGGCCATCTTCTCCCGGAAGTACTCAGCGTTGAACACAAGACCGTCGAAAAGGAAGCGCGACGACACGTTGGCCCCGCACCGCGTGCAGCGGTAGCGCCGGACCTCGATCCGCGGGATTCCGCCGCAATCCAAACACCGTTGAAAAGCAACCGTCGGGTCAAGCACGTGTCCACAACCCCTGCATCGACATTCACCTTCGGCGATCATGTTCAATCCACCGCCGCACTTGGGGCAGGCATGATCTGACAGCATCACGTCGTAGAAGAACTGCCGGGCTCGCGCTGAATAGGCGGAGACAGCCGCCGTCACGCGAAACGCCATGCTGATAATGTTCATGGGCTCACACTGTTTGCCTCCTCATTCATCCAGTTGGAACCTGTGCTTGGCTCCTCCGCGTTACTCTGCTGCTTTGGCGTAAACTTTCGCCTGCACGCTTTGCACTGCCGGATTCGACGGATGCCCATGGTTTTTGTCTTGCGCACGCCCTTTTTGATCGAGCTGGAGCCGCAGTACGGGCACGCGGGTGGTCTTCCTCTGTTCATTCTTATCACCTCGCGGGACATGGAAGGGACCTGAGTTTATAAAGCTGCGCTACCACCACCATGTGACGAACCGATCAGCGCTTTCATGAACGCTGGCGAACATTTATATAGATGTAGCGCCAAAGGTGCCACATGAAAGGCACGACACCTCTCTCCGGACTGGAAATCAGCTCGCTACTCGAGACTCTGCTGCCCGATTTCGTCCTTGCGTTTACGTTCTTCACGGCGCTCGTCTACGCGGTGTTGGGCCGGCGTTTCGGGCGCCAGAAGCCCGCTGTTGCCATGTCCGGCTCGATCGGGCTGGCGTTGGCCGTCGGACTCGTCTGGTGGGAACGCGACCACGGATGGTCGATCCGAAGTTTGGGCCCGGTGGCTATCGCGTTCGCACTGATCATGTTAGTAATCGTTGTGTACCGCGCCATCCGGCAACAGGGTGGATCCTGGGCGGGTATTGGCGTTGCGGTTGGGATTTGCATCCTCGTGGCTGGGGCATTCGGCGTGAACTGGCCCGCTGCTGGAGAGGTGGTGCAGGCTATCGCAATCGTCGCGCTTATCGTGGGCCTCCTGGCCTTTCTGTTTCATTACCGCACCGCGGGGTCACATGCCTACTCCCTCCCCGCACCTTCAAGAGCCGAAGTCGTTGACATTCGTCGCGACATGTTCGACGTCGACAGAGGACGGCGGTTGGGCAAGAAGCTCAAGCGCGGTCTCAGGACCGTGCGCCGTGAGGTTGACGGGTTGGTCGAGCATCCCGAGGAACGAGCGGACGTCATGCTTCAACTTCGCAGGATGCTCCCGGCCGAGGGCTGGCTCACCGAACGGATGGCAAGACTCCGGGAGAAGGCGCACTACATCCGAAAGGGGCACGTTGCCCGGCTTGAGGAGACGAAACACGTCTACTCCAAGCTGCCGACGTCAGCGAGAAAGAAGGCTGCGGCGGATTTGGCGTCCCGTTACCGGCAACTCATTGGCATCGATCAGCGTCTGGAACGACTTGACAGGGCTGTCGCTGAGAACGAGCGGCGCATCAGGCAACTGACTCGGGAAGCGCACGAAGTTGTTGCCCGGTACGAGTTTCAGAAGGTGGAAGGCTTGCTCAAGACGGCCGAGAAGATCCAGAGCCACAATGTCAAACTGTGCAGGGTGATTGAGCGCTCCGAACAAAAGCTCGTCAAGATCGTCGAATGCGTGACGCAGGAGGCAACGAAGGGCGAGGGAAAGTGAGGCCTGGTGCACACGGGGACCGACATGCGTGCCCGGCATATTCAACGGACGGAGAGACTTACAGGAATCATCTGAACCTACAGGATCTTGAGCGCCACGGCCTCGCCTACATCTGCGAACATCCGGAGATTCTGTTCAGCAAAGCGAACGCCACGGAGAACAATCCGGCTCATGGTGTCTACCGGAGCGACGTGGCCGGGTACGACTCCGTGAGTCATGACAATCGAATCCTCGACGGCGTTACGCCGGAAGCGGCCGACGGTGTGCTCATGCGCGTCTCCGAAGCCTATCGGATTCTGAACGACATCTACGCACCGTACAGCACTCGGACGACCGAACAGCGTGCCCGACACGCACGTTCGTACGTTACTTCGAGACGACCCTCGTACCGAAGGGCCGCTCCGTTCCGATGGAGATACGGCTGAACGTGGCTGCTACCGCCCGACCCCATAGCAATGTGAGGCGACCAAGTAGACGATGCGCCGGAACATAGTGGGTGACGCGTGAGATACGGGGGAGATCACGAGACATCCAACCACGTCAAGCGCTCAACGGCAGGTTTGACGCCCAGGCCCACAGTATCGACGGCCTTCTGACACGCGGTTACCGCCGCGGGCGAGGTTGCCACGAGGATCACGCGATCGAAGTCGGCACGGCGAAGCTTCTTGATGTTCTCCTGGATGTTCGACTTGCCGGTCTCGATCTCGACGGAAACGCGCTCGCCGGGGCGCTCAGCCAGCAGGTCGATCGTGCCGTTGCCTGCGACCGCATATTCGCGAGTGACGTCGTAGCCCTTCGCTTCGAAGTACTCAGCGGCCTTACGCATCCAATAGCTGTGCTCCACACTAGTACGCGGTGCCGGGCCGGGATCGATGCCGATCGACCTACAAACGGTTCGACCGTGGTCGGCAAGCTGGTACAGCACAACCTGCCCGCTGCGGGTGGCTATGGCAACCGGAGCGATCAGCGCGGCGTCAAGCAGGTCACGGCGGATCGCGTTGCCGCGGCGGCGGGAGAGGTTGAGTCTTTGATAGCGTGAGACGGTCGTGGAAAGCGGTCGGCCGGCCACATCGGCCAAGAACCGTACCGCATCCCGAGACAGTTTCTCTAAGGGTGGATCTGGTCCAAAATCTGGAAGTGAATCGGTTGATGATACTCCTGATTCTCTGGGGGATGGTGGGTGGGTGTTTACCGATTCTCGTTTGATATCTTTATTATTATCTTGGACTGGAACAGGCGGAATAACCTTGACTATTTTCTGTCGAGTGCTATTCGGACTGGAATCGCTGGAACAACCGGCCATTCGTTCTCGGATCTGGTTATCCGAAACGGAGCCTTCCTGGATAGGACATCGTGGTATCCTGACCAGAAATGGCTCGGGGTGTTCGTCGGCCAATCGAACGACAGTAGACCCGACCGGGAGTGTGCTGAGCGCAGCCTTCTGCTCATCCGTCAGGTTCATCGCGGAACTCATGGCTCGTACGTCCGCCTGCAGTTTCTGACTGAGCGCGAACGTGGCGTACGAGTTGGCGAAAGCTACCTTCGAGAGGAGCGATGCGGACTGATCCACGAACACGTAGCCCATGCCGTACTGCCGGATCATCCTGATGGAGGTCTCCAGCACAGATTCTCTGGCCCCCGCTTGCTTGGCAAGGAGCAGATTGTGCGCCTCCTCAATGATGATAGCGTTGGTCAGCCGGTCACAGGGCCCCTGGGCAAGACGATAGCGATAGAGGTACAGAGTCAGGCTCTCGGAGAACATGACACGGTCTGAGGAACTCGATAGGCCGTCCATTTCCAGCACGACGTTGTGATCAAGGAGTTCACGGACGTGGCTGTTGTCCTGCGTGTTGACGACATCGGCGAACTCTCCGTAGGTCATGGCCAGGAGGATTCGTTCAGCGGAAGCCTGCCACATGGCCGCACGTCCTTTAAGCTTGACAGTACGAAGCCATGCAAGCAGATCCTGAATCGTGGGCCAGCGAGTCTGCGTGCGATCGAACACGCCGGTTTCCCGGAAGAGTCGATCAAGACCGGCGACGAGCAGACTGATGACGCCCTCACCGCCGAGGTAGGCGGACGCGATCACGTCGACAATCAGCTTGACCCAGACGTTCGGCTCGCATCCCGGTGGTGGAATAAGTGGGTTGAAACGAAACGGCGCGATTCTGCGACCGATCGTGTAAACGTGCAAATCTGGTCGCAGCGCAAGCAAGTCGCGATAGCCGCGCTTCCAATCCAAGGCGACGATCTTGATGCCCCGGTTCATCATCCCGAGCATGAGCATAAAGGTCAGGTTGGTTTTTCCTGAGCCGCTTCTTCCGGCCACAAGCACGTGCTCTCTCAAACGTGGGCTACGCAGGTTGAAGGGGTACAACTCACGGTTACCGTAGCTGACCTTGCCGACGGGAATATCGCCGATCAAGGCGAACTCCTTTGACGGCGGCGGGAACGGCGCCCGGTCCGGTTCGTAGTTCTGACCGAGGTGCTTTGCGGCCAGAAGCTCCAGGGTCTGCTCGATGTCAGCCCTGCCGTCGGAGTCCTCAGCCAGGTATGCAGCGTACAGCCTATCGATCCGTTTACCGAGGACTGGACGAAGCTTCCGGCACAGTTCCTGCGCTCGGATAATCACACGTCATCACCCTGAGTATCTTCAAGGATCGAGACCTTGCGAAACGCAGCCAAGTACTGTTGAGCAACTTCCGGCAACGACTGCCTCAATCTCGAGATGTCCTTCCACGCGGTGACGCGCTCCTCCCGCTGATCCGCGTACAGCGCCTGAAGTCGCTTGCCGACGGTGTATTGTTCCTTTGCACTTGCAGGCCAGCCGTATTGGGCCTCCCACATGAAAAGAGCGTTGATCGCGTCGCACTTTGCCAGTTCGATCTCGTAAAGATTCTGTACATGGATATCCTCGCGATGTCTGATCTGGGCAATAACATCATCAAGACCAAGCCAAGCTGTGTGCTTCTTGTCATGGATGACAGCGAACTCGGGTTCAGAATTGGGGACAGCGAGGTAGCCGCGCTCGATCACATGTTCGACTGTCTGTAGCTTGTCATCGCGGAGACTGCTGGGTTGATCTGAAGAGAAATCATAGACCGCGTAAGCTCCGGGCTTGGGCTGGCCACGCGAGCCTCCGGCTGGATGTTCGTAGCCGTGAAGCTCTCGAAAACCGTACATATGCGGCACATATTGGCCCGCAGAGAGGGCCTTTGCGTAAGTGTTGATCGGGTTCATTTGACCACCTCGGATTAGCTCCTGAAAGGTGGTGAATGCGGTCTGCTTTATAAGCTTACCGGTCTGTGTCGCCACTCGGTGGTGGAGACGAAATGGCTTCCGAAACACCCGTGGGACCGCAAGGCTTAAGAATGCGAATGCGCCATCCAATCCGTGAGGTGAGATCAAATGCGAAATATCAAAGAGCAGCTCTTGCGGGGAATTGAGGCCAAGGCAACGCGCCGAACAGGCCGATTGACATCGGAGCTGGTGCGGGCTCGGTCAAAGGACAAAGAACTGGTCCTTGCCGAGCTTGAGTACCAACGCTGGCTGGCAGACACCTGCGGCGACTGCCTGAACGGAAGTTGACCACGCCAGCAGCACGAACGGTCGAACAGCTATCGTTAACGCAGCGACAAGCGTGCGCCGCACTGCATACACTGGACATCCTTCTCGCTCGACCGCCGGGATACAACGATCGTCTGCCCGCACCAGAAACACTCCAGAATTAGGTAATCCTCCAACATTCGACGGCCGCGTCCCGGCTTGAAGTCGATAAACTCGACGTGGCGAGGCGGTGGGGTCACCGTTCTGAATTGCCGTAGACAAACGTCAACGAAGTACTCGTCACCATCGCGATCTACCGTAGGTAACCGGCGTGGCCCGGACCATTCTTGCTCTCGGGTTCGTTTCATCCTTGCACCGCCAGCTCTGTCAGCCGTTCCCGCATGTCTGCGCAGAAGCGTTCAACCCGGCTCATGCCTTTGATGTCCTCTTCATCGAGGAGTAAGCACATTAGACTCTCCCACTGTCGGAACGCCGACAACACGGTCCTGTCAAGTTCCAGCTCGTCCTCCCGGGTGTCACGTCTATGGCACATCTTTCCACCTCTGGCTTACCGCTCTCGATGGCGGTTCGCTCAGCCGATGGCGAACCGCCACAATGTCACGGAGCCCCAACAACACCAACCCACGCGAAGGTGCGATGGGCAACGTCAGGTCCGTGGCGACATATCGGGGGCCAGCTGGTCGCTCAATTGCGCGGCTCATCACCACTTGAACACGATATGTGGACTGCTCCGCGCCCAATCCAATAACGCCGACCGGATGCCCTCATCCGATCGAATCAGATCGGCGAGAACCTTGGAAAGCTCGTTCTCTTGAGTTGCGGTCATTCTTCCCACTCTCGAGCGGCACCGGCCACAACATGGTTCTCGAATTCTTCGTCGGTGTTGCTAGCACTCCAATACCGGCCATCCTCACCGATGATCACGAAGTCAAGCACCGGAATGGCCAGAAGCCTGCCAGCGGCTCGCAAAGTCCGCACGATCTCCTGATCCTCGGAACTCGGCGTTGGGTCGCCGCTGGGGTGGTTGTGCAGCACAATTACGCGCGTCGCGCCGCTCAAGAGCGCTCCCCGGAACACCTCTCGCGGACTCATGATTGCCGCCTCACCAATGCCGATAGCCACGGTTTCCTCGCCGATCACGCGATTCTTGTTGTCCAGGTCCAGTCGGATTACCCGCTCACGGTCGAACTTCTGCAAGTATGCATAACGCCGGCCGACCACTCCCGGCGAGTTCATGGCTGCGGTGGGCTCCGCGATCTTGGTGCGGACCACCTCGAGTCGA
>CAZJTP010000219.1:0-7091 GCA_964548955.1 uncultured Phycisphaeraceae bacterium | reverse complement strand
CGGGCCCATCGGTCGTCGAGCCGGTCGTGTCGAAGGCGGTCTCACCGTCATTGATCGAGCCGGCCTCGGCGCAGGTCTCCCCGGCGGTCCCTCCACCCGGGCCAGGCCCGATCACCTCGTCATCGTTGCCCTCGAGGTCGCCGGTGAGAATGGTTTGATCGAACAGGCCGGCTCGCTCCTCCAGCGAACTCTCGGTTCCGTCGAAACCGCCGTAAAGGGCGACGCCGGTAGTCAGTTGGAATGAGACCGTACGGTCCGTTCCGGAGGTGGGCTTGTAGGTACCGGTCGCCACCCAGATCTGGTCGCCGCCTGAGGCCAGACCCAGGGCGGTTTGCAGGTCAGGGCAGGCATCACCCCAACCGGTGCAGGTCGTGCCGGCTCCGTCATCGTCGACGTAGTACGTCGTTTGCCCATGGGCGGCACCGGCCGCCATCAGGAGACAGGATAGGAACTGAAACAACATTCGAGCATTCTTTGGAGAAAACACGTGAACCTCTCCTTCCTCAAAAAGACGACTCCAGGTTCGAGCAGGCGCTCCTTTTCCGCCCTTGCTGCCTTCGAGTGTCCGTCCGGACCGACAGATGTCGTGTGTCTGCGCGCGTGTCAGGCCTCTGCAGGCTTCCGTTTCAGGTACACCAACGCACCGGCGATCAGCAATAGTATTGCCATTACTATGACACTATATGCTGAAAGTGCGGGAACGCTCTCGTCGGGAAAGCACGCGACTTGACCCGTACACGGTTGCACCATCCCAGGTGGACAACCCGAGCACTCCATCGATCCTATGTTCTCCTGGAAAGTGCCGGCTGGGCAATCCGTGCAAAACACCGATCCCAGCGCGTCCGTGTACGTGCCCGCGGGACACAAGAAACACTGTTCTTGTCCACTTGCAGGTTGGTAACGCCCGGGTTCGCATGGCGTGCAACTTGGCTGACCGGCCTCAGACTGATAGGAACCCGGGTCACAATCCGAGCACTCCATCGCTCCCTCGCCCGAGTATGTCCCCACGGGGCAGGGGACACATTGCGTCTGTCCGCCAGTAGGCTGGTAGGTCCCCGGAGGGCAGTTACTGCATGCCTCTACACTCGTGCCGCCGACTGCGGTCGAGTACGTTCCCGGAGGGCAATCGGTGCATTCTGTCGCACCCTGATCGGCCGTATAGGTGCCCGGAGGGCAATCCAGGCACTCTGTTTGTGCAGCGCAAGGCTGGTAGGTCCCCGGCTCGCATGGGCTGCAGGCGACGATACCAGGAATACAGTAAACTCCCGGAGGGGCTGGCTGGCAAAGGAATGGGCCTCCCCCCATGCTGGTGAACCCCGGCGGGCAAGGGAAACACTCTGCCTGGCCGGTGCACGGTTGCTCCTGCAGTGCCCAACAATACGAGCACTCCGTCGCTCCCCAACTGTCCTGATAGGTGTAGACAGGACAGTCCAAGCACTCCGTCGCCCCCGAACTGTCCTGATAGCTGCCCGGCTCACACTCCAAGCACGCGGTCTGCCCGGCGCAGGGCTGATAGGTCCCCGCGGCGCACAGCGTGCACAGCTCATTGCCGGTCGCGCTATACGAACCCGGCTGGCAGGGCTGGCCCAGCGCGATTCCACCGGGGATCAAAACACCGACCATGCTGAACAAAACCGTTACGCATCGGATCGATCTTTGCTGATACATTTTTGCGCCTCCTTTGATTTGTCATAATCCGTCGAACATTGAGATAAGCCGAATAACTATCAGACTGTGCCCCGTCTGCGTTTCAGGTGCACCAGCGTTCCCGTTGTAAGCAGCAGCAGGGACATGGCCGCCACGCTCCATGCCGGGACGGTGGGGATGGGCGTTCCACCCTGAAACTCGTAGGCTCCCATGTCGACTGTCGCCGTCTCGACCATCACGATACGTGGATTGCCGTCCAGATCGGTGGTGACGCCCGCCGGCACTGCAAGCGTTGTTGCCGGCGTCAATGCAGGGGGAACCGCTGGATAGGCGAACGTCGTCATCTTCCGTCCGCGGTATACTGTCCGGTTCGTCGGCATCCGCAAAGAGCGGGTCACCGTCAATGTTCCCATCCCCGGCATAGCCGCCCTCGACAAGGCTGTACGTTACGACGGGCGAGCGATACACACAATCCGAGTCTGCTGCCGAGCGGGCATTCGTGAAAACATGACAGTCTCTCCAATGGGTAAGTTGACTGCAGATCAGTTCAGGCCCTGGCGGACCGGCGGCCTCGTCGGTCTTGACGTGTTGAGTTGGATCTGGGACGAACCGCAAGACTCCCCCTCCGATTGACGCAACCGAAAGTTAGGCTACCGCATCAGCGTCAATAATGCAAGCGGAAAATTGACGTTGCGCTTCCCACCTCAGGGCAATCGCATCTTAATTCAGACCGCGATTACCAGCGTGAAAACGCAGATCAGAGCGATCGTACGAAAAACGCCCGAGTGGGCGAACCAGCGTTTCCGATCCATCAGCCGGGGTTTCGCGATTTAGATGCAATTGCCCTGCTTCCCACCTCTCCGGTGGAGCAAGCGCCCTACTCGTCGGCATCAACCGGTTTGACGAGGTTGCGTAAGGCTTTGGTCGGGACGGTGAGGGTGTCCCATTTCGGGGAGTGTCTGCGGGCGTGTGCGGCGTAATCGGAGGCTGAAATCCACAGGAATGCGTAATACTCATTGCGGAACATGTGGATGTAGGTGTCCGGCTCGCGATCCGGCGGGCCGATCAGCCAATACACGAAGACCAGACCCGTCTCGAACTCATTACCGAAGACGCCCTCCCACTTGCGAAGACCCTCGAGGTCCTCACGAGTCACCCAATTCTCCCAGTATCTCTTGCCGCCGTTCGTGTCGTAGGGGAACTTTCGACCTTTGACGTCGACCAGCTACGGTTTTCCGACGGGCTGGGAAAGGATGCTCCGGCAGTGGCAGCAGACACCGCTTTTCCTCTTCAAACAGCTCGCGAAACCGCTTGTTCAGCCGGCGATCACTGTCTCGACCCACCTGGATGACTGCTGACTTGAGGTTGTCGTAGGCCAATCGTTGGGGCACGCCGCCGTCGTATCCCCGCGGTCGGAATGGTGCGTTGCTATCTGATCTCACGGAACGGCCTGCCCCCATCGATGATCACACTTCCTATGTTAGAACCAAACGCCCGATGCGGCATACGGCGTGCCTATTCTCCTGTGCGTAGGCTTGATCCGCGAGCATTGCGACAAATCCACACAGAAAATGAGTATTTATCCCTTGACAACAGCCCCGTGTGTGCTAGAATATTAGCAGAGTGCTGGTTTTCCGGCATACGCCGGAAGGCGTAGGTATCTGAGTGGTGCGGCGATCCTCATGGCGGCAGGGGGAACAGCCGACTCGGTGTGGCGGAGAACGTAGGCAGGAGAGGCCATCTATGGCAAGAGGCAAGCTGATGCATCTGAGCCGACGTGAACGGCAGATCATGGACATCGCCTACGAACTCGGCCGGGCCACGGTGGCAGAGGTGCTTCAGCGCCTTCCGGATCCACCGAGTTACTCGGCCGTCCGCGCCACGCTGCGCATCCTGGAGGGCAAGGGGCAGCTCAGGCACAAGGAGGACGGGCCTCGCTACGTGTATCTCGCCAGGGTCCCCCGAACGAAGGCGAGTAAGTCAGCACTCCGACGCGTGTTGCATACATTCTTCGATGGCTCGACTGAAGCGGCGGTGGCCGCCCTGTTGGATATGAAGTCCGCAGACCTTTCCCCGGACGAACTCGACAGGCTGGCCAAGATGATCGACCACGCGAAGCAGGAGGGGCGATAGCGATGTTGCAGGAACTCGTCCAGGTCTCGGTAGGCTTTGATTTCGCCGTGCCGCTGATGTGGCCCCTCGATGTATCTATAAAGGTCACCGTTGTGCTGGCACTGGCCCTGGCGCTGTACAGCGTGCTGCGGCGAGCCGAGGCCCGAACGCGGCACGCGCTCTTGAGTGCAGCCTTGCTCGGCGCGCTGGTGATGCCCATCATTTCCCATGTGACCCCGAAGTGGCATTCGGGCCTCTGGCCTGACCCACCGATCTGGCTGACCACAGTTGACGAATACACGTATTCTTCGGGGCCTTCGGCGCCTCACACAGCAAGCCGATCAGCATTAGACCCAGCCCCGAGTCCCGATGACAGACCACAGCCCGGTACGGTTGATGCGGTTCTGTCGGCACCGACGGCGACGCGCCCACGAATCCTGTGTTCCGGATTCATTATGAGCGTGTGGGTCGCGGGCACTGTGGTCATTTTGGGGAGGCTGGCGCTCGGTCTTGTACGGGTGACCCGTCTGGCACGAGCAGGGACTCCGCTGCGCAGCGGCCTCTGGCACAGGGTAACGGAGCAGCTCATTTCAGAAGGCCGACTCCCGCAAAGGATCAGGCTGCTTGAACACCACGAAACGAAAGTCCCATTTACGTACGGACTCTTCAAACCAACAATACTGCTACCCGCTGACGTCGAGTCTTGGGCGACCGAACGACGACGGCTTGTGCTAATGCACGAATTGTCGCACATCCAGCGAAATGATTGGCTGATACGGATGATGGCGCAATGTACCTGTGCGGTTTACTGGTTCCATCCACTCGTCTGGCTCGCCGCCCGCCGCGTTCACGCCGAACAAGAGCAAGCCTGCGATGAGCACGTCGTTCTGCTCGGTGCCAGACCGTCGGCATATGCGGCGCATCTGCTGGACATCGCGCGCTCGATAGCTCCCGGCCGAGCTTTGCCGGTCGCAACATGGGCAACGGCCTGCCGCTGTACCCTGGAGAGGAGAGTTCAGTCCGTCCTGAGGCCTGGACGTCTCCGGCGCCGCAGCGTGGCAGTGTTGCCGATCGTGCAGATCGGCATGGCGTCCGTAGTCTTGTTCGTGGCGATCCTGGCACCGACAAGATCGAGAAGCTGGAAACACACACTCCCGCCCACGAAGCACATGGAAGAGTACGCCCGCCAGCGTATCGAGGATCGTATATCTCGCCGCGTGAGCGAGACAATCTCCCGGACTATTTCGAAGACGATCGAAGCGTCAATCAACGAGTCGATCGCAGCGTCCATCGGGCTGAATCTTCCCACTGAATCCCCTGGAGGCATGCCGTGAGACAGCAACGAAAAACACGTGTTTGTGCTATAGTCCCGCTCGCATTCGCGCTGCTTTTCTCGGTCGTTTTGGCGGGATCGACCCATCCACAATCGACACCCCCAGGGCAAGTCGAGCTACCTCAGACCCCGGCCGGACGTTGCGCCGCTGCGTATCTTGACGCGTTCAACTCCGGTGATGACGAGCGAATGCGGGATTTCACACAGCAGTATCGGAAAGAGTCATATCTGCAGAAAAATCCAATAGAGAAAATCATCGAGAGGTACCGCACCTATCACGCAGCAGCCGGGGCACTGACCCCCACACGTATCCTTCAAAGCAGCGCTAATGAACTTGCCCTTCTAGTGAGATCATCGCGCGCGCCGGGATTTGCCGAGGTCCGCTTCGAGGTCGAAAAACGACCACCGCACAAACTTGTTGTATTGACGATCCAATACATCGGCTCTTCGGACGCCAGCATCGACTCCGAGCCGATCAATGAGAAGATCATCAACGAAACGATTGATTCGGTCGCCGAAGTTCTGACGCAGCGCTACGTCTATCCCGACAAAGGCCGGAAGATGGCCGACATGTTGATCCGCAACAAGTCCGAGGAGCGATATGCCGGCATCACGAACGGGAGTGTCTTTGCACGGAAGATTACCGAGGATCTGCAGTCCCTGTCCGGTGATGCTCACCTTGCGGTCCGCCCGGGCAGCCCTCCCCATGGACTCGCGAAGACTCCGCGAGAGCCTGACCGGGTGCTTCCCGGAGCAAAGGAGCAGATTGACTGGCCTGATACGCCCTCGGGGCGCCGGGCAAGGGCCTACTTCGACGTTTATAACGCCGGCAAACAGGACGATCTGCGGAGTTTCATCAAGGGGCATTTCTCTGAGGAGGCGCTGAAGGAGCAGCCGCTCGAAGAAACATTCGCCTTTCATTCCGGGATGCGATCCATGGCCGGCAAGGTGACGTTCCACTCGGCAGAAGCTGACGGAGACTTCGCCGTTCGAGTCTCCCTCAATGCCGAGAACACGGGATTTGCGAGACTCCTCCTAGAGGTCTCACCCAAGCCGCCGCACAAGCTGATGTCGTTCGAGGACATCACACCGAGTGTTGAGGATATTCGCAACAACTATGGCTTCCGCAAGGTGGAGATACTGCCCAACAACATCGGCTATATCAGGTTTGACCAGTTTAACGAAAGTGAAGAAGCCAGGGAGATTGCGGCCGCAGCGTTGGCATTCGTGGCCAACTGCGACGCCCTGATCTTTGACCTGCGACACAACGGCGGCGGGACCCGGCATGTCAACCAGTTCATCTCCAGCTACCTCTTCGACGAGGTTACACATCTTGGCGGCATGTATAGCCGGCTCACTGACGACACGACCGAATGGAGCACCCTCGATGAGATTCCGGGAAAGCGCTTTGGTCCCGACCTCCCCGTCTATATATTGACGAGTTCCATGACGTTCTCGGCCGCCGAGGCGTTTGCCTACTGG
This sequence comes from uncultured Phycisphaeraceae bacterium, assembly GCA_964548955.1. Taxonomy (GTDB): domain Bacteria; phylum Planctomycetota; class Phycisphaerae; order UBA1845; family UBA1845. The sequence continues at coordinate 517 of CAZJTP010000219.1, read as the reverse complement.
CTGAAGGACCTGAAGCGAGTCACAGTTGTCGGGGAGACAACCGGCGGCGGGGCCCACCCCGTGCGCGAGCGCGTAATCAACGACCGTTTCTGGATGAGAATACCTTTCGCACGTGCGATAAGCGCCGTCACCAAGACCGATTGGGAGGGCGTCGGCGTCATACCCGACATAAAGGTCCCGGCCAGTCAGGCTCTCGAAACGGCGTGTGAAGACGCAGCCAAGAAGATTCATGCACGCCGACAATCGCGCAGAAAAGAAAGCTAACCGCTTGTTGGAGAAGGGATCTTCTCACGCGGGGTGAGGCGTGGCCGTTGGAGATAGCCATGATTCCGGCCGGCGGATGCTACGCGAGTGCCGCAGAAATGGGTCGGTTCATTCAGTTTCATCTGAACGATGGAAAAGTCAACGGCAGGCAGGTCTTGAACCCGGCACTCATACGGCAGATGTCCAGAATCCATTCCCCCGTCAAGGGCCAGTTGGAGGGATATGGTCTGGGCGTCAATATCATGAGGACGTG
>CAZJTP010000218.1:0-7124 GCA_964548955.1 uncultured Phycisphaeraceae bacterium | reverse complement strand
CGCTTCGGGTTACGTCGGCAACTTCCATCTGAATGTCCGGCTGGAGCCCCGCGGTGTGACCGAGAAGCTCGATCAGGATCAGTTCCACGCTGTGATTGCTGCCTGCCCCGAAACTGCCGAAAGCGATTTTAGTCACGGACTCGTCCAGCGCAAGGCAATCTATTTCCCATATTCTGGTTGTTATCCACCCATCCCGGCAATTGACTGGGACACGTGCACCCGCTGTGGAAAGTGCGTCGAGGCCGTCGGTGGCAAGGGGATTACTCTTGATGCCCAACCCGAAGAGATCGAGCTAACCGCGGGAGCGATCGTGCTGGCTACGGGCTTCGACCTCTACGAGCCTCACCAGGGTGAATACGGCTATGGTGAGCACGCGGAGGTCATTACGCTGGCACAGCTCATCCGCCTACTCGACAAGGAAGGCCCCACCGGTGGGAGTCTGCAGCGAAACGGGAAGCCCATCAAGAATGTGTGCCTGATTCACTGCGTTGGCAGCAGACAGGTGGAAGGTGTACACGAGCCGGGGCCGGACGGACGGGTGAACGACTATTGTTCGCGCGTCTGTTGTACTGCAACCCTTCACGCAGCCAACGAGATGCGTGAGCGGTTCCCGAACGTTAACGTGTTCGAGTTCTACCAGGACATTCGCACTTATGGCCGGGGGCACGAGGATTACTACGAGAACGCCTCGAAGAACGGCGTTCTTTTCCTCCGCTATTTGGCCGAGACACCACCCGTTGTTACCGCAACAAACGGGGCCGATGGTTCCCCGCTTCTGGTCCGCGTGAAGGACACGCTCACTTTCGGAGAAGAGCTCGAGGTTCCCGCCGACCTCGTCGTGCTCGCCACCGGAATGGTGCCGCGTAACATCGACCGTTTGATCGAGATGCTCAAGTTGCCCAGAAGCGCGGATCGGTTTCTGCAAGAGGTCCACCCGAAGCTACGCCCGGTGGAGCTCCCCGTTAACGGTGTGTTTATCGCAGGTACCTGCCAGGCACCGATGGACATCACCGAGAGCTGTGCCGCGGCCTCGTCGGTGGCCGCGAAGACGGCGGCACTACTGAAAAAGGGTCATATAGAACTCGACCCGTTCGTGGCCCGGGTGAATCCCGATTTGTGCCGTGGCGAAGGTAAGTGCGTCGAGGAATGCCAATACGCGCAGGCGGTGTCCCTCGTCGAGCGGGATGTAAACGGCAAGAAAGTGAAGCGGGCCGAAGTCAATGCGGCCCTGTGCAATGGCTGTGGCATGTGCGTCGCGGTGTGCCCCCACGGAGCCATCCAGGTTGAAGGGTGGCGGCTGGACCAGTTCGAAGCGATGGCGGACGCCATCGCTGCCCAGATAGCGTGAGCGCAGGTTCAAGGCAATTGAAGGCGAGACGGCTATGACCGAAGAACCGCAGAAGGAAAAACCGATCAAGATTATCCGAGAGCGCCGCGGTGGTGTTCCCAAGGATCTTGCAGAACGCAACCGCGATCAAACGAAGATGCGAAAGAAGATCATCCAGGCGCTCGAGGATGGTCCCAAGACGGTGCCGGAGGTCGCCAAAGCCACGGCCATGCCCAGCCACGAAGTGTTGTGGAAACTAATGGGCATGAAGAAGTATGGGCTTATCGTCGAGGGTGAGGAACGCGACGGTTACTATCAATATGCTCTGAAGGAAGAATAGGAGTGCAGGCAGTGAGTACCCGTGTTAATCCGGAACTGCGTCATGAACTTCGAGAGTTTGGTGCCGAGGATGTCGACGCCTGCTTCAACTGTGGGAACTGTACCGCCGTCTGCCCGCTCTCGCGTGATTCCACCGTTTTTCCGCGTAAGATCATTCGATATCTCCAGTTGGGCCTGAGAGACAAACTGCTTCAGTCTCCCGAGCCTTGGCTCTGTTACTATTGCGGCGAGTGCTCCGAAACGTGCCCGCGTCAAGCAAATCCCGGCGAGCTGATGATGGCGATGCGCCGGTACTTGACATCACAATACGATTGGACCGGCCTGTCGAAGCGGCTGTATCTCTCCAAGGCCTGGGAGATCGGCATGTTGCTCGCCGTAGGCCTGTTCGTCGCGGCTCTGTTCTATTTCCTCCATGGACCAATGGTAACCGAGCGCGTCGAGCTCAATACGTTCGCCCCGGTGGTGTGGGTCGAGCTCGGAGATTGGATCATGGCGGCCATCCTAAGCTTCCTGTTACTCTCAAACGCCTACCGGATGTACCGCTTTGTTATGCGTGACGGGGATGGAATAAGGCCCCCCCCGGCACTCTATATACAGGAATTGACGACGCTGATCGTTCATGGCCTGACCCAGAAACGGTGGAGCGAGTGTGAGACGCCCACGCGCTGGGTGAAACACCTGCTGCTCGTATTTGGCTACGTGACCATGTTCCTACTTGTGGTCGTCTTCTTGCGGTGGTTCCAGACGGACGAGATCCACCCGTTTTGGCATCCCACCCGCCTGCTGGGCTACTTCGCCACCGCCGTACTGCTTTACGTCACTGCCGATGCGATCATCAGCCGGCTCCGGAAGCGCGAAGAGATCCATAAACACTCTCACCCTACGGACTGGATGTTTCTGATCCTCCTGTTCCTGACCGCGCTGACCGGGATTGTGGTCCACATCTTGCGGCTTGGAGGGTTCCCCCTCTCGACGTACTACATGTACGTGATCCATCTGATGATCGGGGTACCCATGCTGATTATCGAGGTGCCGTTTGGTAAATGGGCGCACTTGGCGTATCGGCCGCTTGTAATCTACTTGATGCGCGTTAAAGAAAGAGCACACGAGGCCGCAGCCGTTCCTGCTGTAGCTGCTTGAAAGTGCCCGACCGTCGAGAATGGGCCAGAGACCTGATTCCCCACACGGGCTGGCGACCTGGGAAGGCAACAGTGGTCTAGAGAAAGGAGGCGTTCTCGAAGTGAGGAATACTGCAAGGCCCAGCCGGTGGTCGTGTTTGGCGACCCTTTCATTGGTCGTGGTAGCCGGCGGATGTGTCGGCGGACCACATCGCCGTGGGGAACATCAGCTGACGCTGACCGGTTTATTCGCCCATCCGTTCGACACCGATGGGCGAGGAGACAGCGCCGGAGCAATGGTCGGCTATAATTACTTCCTGCGCGATCGCCTTGCCCTAATGGGGGCCATCACGCCGTATCGGAACTACAACCAGGGCGACGGCGATGCCTATGCAGCGGAGGTGCAGGTCGGCCTGCGCTGGTACTTCTGGGAGTTCGGGGGCGAGCCCCGGCCGGTGGCAGTCTTCAGCGAGGGGCTGGCCGGTGTAATCTACTCTTCCCGTAGCGTCCCGGAGGATGGCACTTGCACTAATCTCACCGACGAGATCGGTGTTGGATTCGAGGTGCCGCTGACGGACGGTATCCGCTGGATCACCGGCTATCGTCTTCGACACTTATCCCACGGCCACATTCTGCACGGCAAGAATCCGGGTGAGGACGACCAGGAAGCGTACATGGGACTTGCGCTTTCAATCAAATAGGATCATTAGCTCGACTTATGCCGTTCTTGACAAGGTGGTAAAGTGATCCGATTGTCGTGTCAGAACTTCAAGGACAACCAGGTGCGGTTTCAACTCCGCACCCTGGCGTACGACAAGATTGTGATCGGTGGTCCCGCAAATGGAAAGCCTCAGCTCTGAGGACGTCCACAGGAAGACAGGCGCGCATCTAACGCGTTCTCTGAGAAAGGCGCTGACCTTTGCCGCGTTGCGGATTGCCGTGCGCGCCTCGCAGCGGTCCAAGGACGGCCGCGTCATCGAAGCGATACGCCACGGCCTGCTCGGCGTTACTCGGACGGCGATTCCGCTTCGGTGGAGGCTCGCCAAGAACATGAGACGGGCGGGGGTCTACCGTGACGGACTTCCTGATGCTCATTTCGAGCGAGCGGTCGATCAACTCTGCATGATTGGGCACGTCCTGAGAGTGGGAGCTTCCGGAAGCGGATGCCTCGAGCGGTTCCAGTTCGATCACACATTTCGTAATGTTGAACAGGCCTTCTCCGCGGGGAAAGGGCTCATTCACATCGCCCCGCACATCTGTGGCTTTCCTCTATACGCAATGGTCGTCTCGTCTCGTATCCCGTGCAGTGTCTACGTCCGGCGCAACACCGATCCGCGCAAACGGCGAATCAACGAGGAAGTGGCAGCGGCGGGCGGGGGTGAGATCGTCATTCCGCCGCCAGGAGCGTCGAAGGCCCAACGGCTTAACGTTGCTGTGTCTGTGTTGCGCAAGGGTAAGATGCTATTCGTAACCCCCGACACGCCGCGCAAACCACATCGGGGCGTTGCCGTCACCATTTTCGGGCGGCGGGCCTACTTCCCGACGGGTGTGTTCGTCATGGCCGCGCGAACCGGTGCACCCATCGTGCCGGTGTTCTGGCATTGGCGAGACGGGACTTATCATATTCGCTATTCGGAGCCCATGGAAATCGCAAGGAAGGGCCGGATTCGGGAGCAAACTGAGACCGCAACCAAAGCTTGGGCCGACAGCGTGGACGTCTTCCTGCGCGCGCACCCTGCCATGTGGTGGAATTGGCTCGACAAACGCTGGACTTCGATCCTACTGAGCAACCGCGCAATATCAAACGGACCAGGGTGATGGTGATCCGTGGGCAGTGCCAAAATCACGGCCAGCACGCGAGGCGTCGGAGGTCCCCGCCGCGACGGTAGCAAGATATGGAGCTCAGCCTATCAATGTTGACATATGTCCCACCGGTTCGGGGTGTTGCCTTGTGGCTCTGCCCCAAACCCCGAGGTTTGTCGCTATGCGGCCAGAACACGTGGGGGGTGTTGGGGGAAGCGGAGGTCTGCTGTGCAAGCAGACCTCCCATCCGCGTTCCGGCACCGGCGTGAGCGCTCAGGCTGCTCCTCAGCAAAGCCCTATCCTCTCCGCCAATGCCAGCTATTGTCTGAGCTCTACACCGAACGTCAATCGATCTTATTCGCATTCTCATCCTCCGCTGCTTCCGTCAACTCACGATCGATCCGCAGGTACTCCTCGACCAGGCTCCGGCCGCAGTTTACGCGTAGGCCGTCTCGGCAGGTGTCATTCCCTGGATTCGACAGTGACGAACCCGATCAAACTGGCCCAGATAGCGATCCACCGCCTCCACCGTGTGGTACGTCTCGCGGGCAACCTGGTCTGAACACTTGCCGTCTGCGTACCGTTTCCAACAGATAATCCGCTTGTGGGTGACCCCACAACCAATATCGTGCAAGGTAGCACGACTTGGGACAGCCTTCCCGCTGTTGCGTTCGTGCGCCGTCAAGCCCGTCTTCGACAGTTGCGTTTCGCAAGTCGTTGCAGAATCGAAGCTTACGTCATCGCGCAGGGGCGTTGGCACTACAGAGGCGTCTTTTCGGGGGACGACCGGTTACGCCTGCGTGCTCTTGTCCTGCGTGCGCACCACCGGCCCGTAACGTGAACGCACCTCCGGCTGAGTCACCTGCTTCTCCAGGTACACGCCTTCCGAACCACAGTGCGGGCACCGGCCCGCCGTCTCCACTTCTGCGTTGGGTTCCAAAGCGGAACGCTCCTCCAAGGCTACCGGCAACGCCGCCTGCGCCAACGTCTCCACCTGATCCTCGAAATCGGCGAACGTCGCCCCTTTCAGTGGAACGTTCTCATCCTCTGGAATCAACCGATCCAATTGAGCACTGAACGCCGAAAGGGCCGCGGCGGTGTCTTATAATGTGGTTCTCCTCCAATATAGTTGCCCCAAAAACGGGCTTGCTGAGCCTGAATTGCCGAAATCCCCCGGTATTCACGTGGCTCGGGCCTCCGGGAGCCCGTCCGCAGACCCGGCCTACGGCCCACCCTATCGCCCATCGCCCACTCGCTTCGCTCGAACATGGCGAGCGACGGCCGATAGGGTCCCGAGCCGCAGGCCTTGACGGGATCTGCTCGCTAGGTCATTGCAGGAACGCACCTTGCGTTCCCATCGATTCGAAGCAACTTTTTTGGAGGAGAACCTATAATGTAGAGAGCGGATACCGGCCGTGGTTGCTGCGTGGCGGGACGGTGGAGGAGAATCATGACGATACGATGGGCAAAGGGGCACAGATCTTTTGGGCGCCGGATGAGCGTGTGCGTTTTGGTGCAGTTAATCCTCTTCGTGTTTTTCGTGCCCTGCCAGGTTTTGGCCCAACCGGTCATCTTCGTCGACGACGACGCAACTGGTGCCAACGATGGCACTAGCTGGTGCGATGCCTACGTGTACCTCCAGGATGCTCTGGTTGCGGCGGCTGCCTCTAACGGAGCGATTACTGAGATTCGCGTTGCCCAGGGCCTCTACAAACCGGACGAAGGTATGACACAGTCTCTTGGCGATCGGTATGCAACTTTTGCGCTACAAAACGGCTTGTCCCTGTTGGGTAGCTATCCGGGGTGTGGAGCTATCGATCCCGATTCGCGTGATCCCGCCTTGTTCAATACTATCCTGAGCGGAGACCTCAACGGCGATGACGACCGGACACCCCCGGGACACAGCGATTGCTGCGGACCGAAGCGTTGGACCCCCGGATGCGATGACGCGATGTGTGAGACGGCGGTCTGCGCTGTAAACCCAAACTGCTGCGAGGACTGGTGGGCAAGCGGCTGTGCGATCACGGCCGAGCGAGTCTGCTGTGACCTGTGTAGACCCACACGGTGCGAAAATAGCTATACGGTTGTGCGTACCACTGGGACGGATTCCACGACTTTGTTAGATGGATTCACTATTACTGGGGGTGAGGCCAACCATACCCCTGAGCCCGAGGATGACCTAGTGGGTAGTGCTGCGGGGGGACTGTACAGCAGGGACGCAAGCACAACGATTACGAACTGCACGTTCGTCGACAACGTCGGGGGTTCATCCAGCGCGATGTACACGCACACCTATTCCGGGACGCCGACAGTAAGCGACTGCACATTCGTTGACAACGGATGGTACGCCGTCGGAGGCGCCCCTGCACTCACTAGCAACGGCAACGGTGCGACCATCACAGACTGTCGCTTCATCCATAACCGAGGGGGGGGTAAGTGCCAAGGGAAGCAATCCGATCGTTGGCTGTAGCTTTATAGGGAACCTTTCGGGCGGTGGCCTGTGGCTGGTTAGGGGAGCCCCGAACATTATCGATTGC
>CAZJTP010000217.1:0-7124 GCA_964548955.1 uncultured Phycisphaeraceae bacterium | reverse complement strand
GAGGAATACCTAATCCGAGTCCTCAGCAAAGGAATTTAGATGCGATTGCCCTGGGCCCGGGGGCAATAATGAGAAGGTCATGACACGAAAAACGCAACTTTAAATTATCAACACATTTCGCACACCCCCAGAGGAATCCGTAGCGTCGTCCGAAACTGCATTGGGCTGCGGTGGGCGAATCGTCCGATACTCGATAGGAACACCTATAACTAATTTCCAGACGTGCGAGTGGTACGGCCGCAAGCTTCGCCAACAGATCGCGGCGAAGCGGCAAGCGGCATTTGCGTGACCGGGCGCGTTCAACGTTTTCATGTTGACATGGCGGCGATTATCCAAACAATGCCGCACCCATATGCTTGGTGCGGTCTGTGGGCGGAGGCAGTCAACGCCCAGATCGACCGGGACCCGGCGGCGCGGGCCGGGGTGTGGTTGTGTTGTTTGCGCCGGGGGCGGCATCTGAGCTTGCCCGGCCCGACAACGTAATGGATGTCAAGGCAGTACCCGATGGAGCGGATGCGTCACGTCATTAATGTAAGCCTGGCGGCGATGTTACTCGCGGCCGGTGCGGTCGCGTGCGTGTGGTTGATTCGCACGAAGCCGCTCCATCCACGGCGCAGCGACTTTTCGCGTGCGTTGGAAGTGGCAGTAACGCCCGTCACACCAACCGTGGAGGCAACGCCGATCATCGGTCACGGAACCATCCGGGCCAAGCATCAGGTAAAGATCGTCCCGCAGGTCAGCGGCAAGTTGGTATACGTTCACGAGGATCTGGCCCCGGGCAAGGTCATCCCGAAAGGTGATCTGCTCTTCACGGTCGACCCGACGATCTATGAGGCCCGGGTTCACCAAGCGGAGGCCGAGAATCGCCGACTCGAAGCGTCGCTCAATCGGGCCGACCAGGAGATGGCCAACCTCGACGAGCGCATCGCCAACGCGGAGAAGATGGTCGCGATCGATGAGAAGGATTATCTGACATCGAAGCAGTTGTATGAAGTCGATCAGGTCGGTACGCAGCGCGACGTTGATCTTCTGTACCAGAAGTGGTTGCGTCAGAAGGATGCGCTGATCGAGCTGACAAGCCGGCGGTCCGTAATACCGCACGTGAAGCTGGAGACGCAGGCCCAGCTCGAGGCCAGCAGCGCCCGTCTCAAGCAGATGAGCCACGATCTTGAGAACACCAAAATCTTCTGCCCGTTCGATGCGCGGGTCGAGCTGGTGATGGCCTATCAATCGCAGGTGGTGACCGCGCACTTTTCAATAGCCACGCTGACCGACATGTCCGCGTTCGAGCTTGCGGTCGGGATTGATCCGCGCGAGCTACGATGGCTCGATGACGCAATCCGCCCCCAATCACTGGAGCAGAACCTGGATGTTTCTTCGGGCCCGGAAGTGAAGGTCCGGTGGTTGCTGCACGGCCAGGAGTTTGCGTGGCGCGGCTTTGTCACGCGGTTCGAGCGGGTTGATGAGGCGACTCGAACCGCGCGGCTGGTGGTCGAGATTCGCGATGTGGATATGGTGGCGATCGTGGATGTCGGCGGCGGCGAGTCAAAACCGGCGCTGGCCCTCGGCATGCACTGCCGCGCGGAGCTGCCGGCCAAACCGCTCGAAGGCGCCCTGATGGTTCCACGTCATGCGGTCCATAACAACCGCTGGGTCTATGTATTCGAGCCGGACGCCCAGGCCGATGACGACCAAGTGGGACGGCTCGGTCGGCGAGAGGTGCCGATGCTCCGGTCGGTTGGAGACGTCGTCCTTGTCGATTACAACAGTCGAGAGGGCACGGAGGTATGTGAGCTTGCACCTGGTGAGCGCGTCGTTGTTTCACCGCTTATCAAACCCGTCATAGGGATGAAGATCCGCCTGCGGGACGAGCAGGTGACATCAGCGGCGGCATACCCGAAGGTCTTACCGAACCGCGGGCCTATACCAGCGCGGTTGTCCGCACGACCTGAACGTCGCGACCCGCTTGGATTTGGATCGAGTATTGTGGGTCAGCTTGGTCTGATCCACGGAGATGGTTAGTCATGCAGCTACTCCGCGGTCTCATCGCGGGTGGCGTCCGCAATCCCGTCTTTGTCAACCTTCTGATGGTCTCCATGATGGTCGGCGGTGTCTTCTCCGCGCGGCATATGGTGCGCGAGGCCTTTCCGGAGGTATCACTCGATCATATTGCGATCGAAGTTGTCTATCCCGGCGCCAGCCAGGAGGACGTTGAGCGGGCGATCTGCACGCCGATCGAGGAGTCCGTCCAGGGCCTCGGCGGGGTTCGCGAGGTTTCTTCGTCATCGCACGAGAACTACGGGACGGTCTGGGTGGCATTGCTCGAGGGCGTCGAAGACCCGCAGGCCATCGTCAACGACATCAAGGACCGGGTCGACCAGATCACCACCTTCCCACCCGAAGCTGAGAAACCCATCGTCCGGGAAACGACCATCAGGACGGAGGTCATCAACGTTGCCATCTGCGGAGACATCCCGGAACGTACGCTGAAGCGCTACGCGCAGCAAGTGCGAGATAATCTGGAATCACTGCCGAGCATTTCGCAGATCTCGCTTTCCGGTGTCCGCGACGATGAGATCATCATCGAGATCTCCGAGGAGGCCTTGCACGCCTACAACCTTTCGCTTGCCTGCATCATGGCGGTGGTCGCCAAGAGCAGCCTGGATCTTCCGGCGGGTGTGATCCGTACGGAGGAGGAGGAGTTCACGCTTCGTGTAACCGGTCAGCGGTACGCGGCCCGAGAATATGAGAACCTGGTCGTCCTCGAGCACGGCGACACGGCAGTTCGTCTCGGCGATATCGCCACCGTCCGCGAGGGCTTCGAGGAGACCGTGGTCCGGGGACGGTTCAACGGTCAGCCCGCGGCGATCGTGCAGGTTTTCAAGACACCCAAGGAGGATACGAGCAAGATCGCCCGGATCGTGCGCGAGTACGTGGCCGACCGCCAACCGCACCTGCCGCCGCGCCTTACGATGTCGGTCTGGGCGGACGGGTCGCACGACATCGACAGCCGGATCAACATGCTGGTGGGAAACGGCTTGTGGGGCATCGCCCTGGTCTTCGTGACGTTAATGTTGTTCCTGGAGCTCCGGCTGGCGTTTTGGGTGGCGGTGGGTATTCCCGTTTCGTTCTGCGGGGCGCTGATCGTCATGCACGGCTACGGCGAGACGCTGAACATGATCTCTCTGTTCGCGCTTATCATGGCCTCAGGCATCATCGTCGATGATGCAATCGTCATCTCCGAGAGCGTGCATTCCCGGCGCAGAGCGGGCGACACGCCCGAGCTGGCCTCTGTCGAGGGTACGAACCGGATGGCCTTGCCGGTGCTGGGCGCATCGGTTACGACGATCGCGGCCTTTGTCCCGTTGCTCTACGTGGCCGGAGTCATGGGGCGGTTGATCCATGTGATGCCGGTGGTCATGATTGGTGCCATTGTGGCGTCAGCCATCGAGGCTTTCGGCATCCTCCCGTCCCACCTGTGCCGTCGAGATCCGCCGGGCGTGACGGTCAAGCGGCTCGGACCGGGCCGGATGCGGCGCGCGATCGAGGGTCTGGTCGACCGTTTCATCACACGGCGGTATCGGCCGATCTACAGGCTGGCGATACGGTACCGCCTCGTTACGGTCTCGATCGCGTTGGCGATGCTTTTAGTGGTTGCCGGGATGGTGTTCGGAGGGCGCACGCCGTTCGTGTTGCTTCCAAGGGAGGACGGCAACATCATCCGGGCGCGCATCAGGTTTCCGGAGGGGATGCCCGTCACCGTCACCAAACGGACCATCGATCGGTTGGAGGAGGCGGCCCGCCGGCTCAACAACGATCCGGAGCTGACGCCGGCAACGGAGGGTGATCTCGTGCGGCAGATCTATTCGATCACGGGCGAGTTCGCTGATTTCATGTCGGTGCGGGGCAATAACCTGTGTGAGGTCCGCGTCGAGTTGATGCCGGCGGAGCAGCGCCGCCTTCGCGATGAACGGATCATCGAGCGCTGGCGGGAGTCCGTCGGAACGATCCACGACGCGATACAGGTGACACTTGAACGTCAGCCCATCGGCGCGATGGAGCGCCCCATCGAAATCCGACTGCTCGGTCATAATCTTGACGACATGACGGAGGCATCCCGGCGAATTCAGGCGAAACTCCGCGAATTTTCCGGCCTCTACGATGTGCACGATGATCTGATCCCCGGCAAACGAGAGCTGCGCGTCACGCTCAAACCGCAGGCCCGGCCCCTGGGCCTGACGCTCGACGACGTCGCCAGGCAGCTGCGCTACGGATTCTACGGTGGTGAGGCTGTTCGGCTACAGCGCGGACGGGACCAGGTTAAGGTCCGCGTCCGTCTCCCGGAAGACGAACGTCGCTCGATCACTGATCTTGAGAGTGTCCGTATTATGACACCCAGTCACCACGAGGTCCCATTCCTGGAGGTGGTTGACGTCGAATGGGCCCGCGGTTACGCCTTCATCATGCACCAGGACGGCAAGCGTCGAGTGCGTGTGGTGGCCGGATTGAACGAACGACAGGCCAACGCCGAGCATATCCTCCAGACACTCGAAGCGGGTTTCCTGGACGACGTCGTCACCGATTATAATGACCTGACCTATAATCTGGCCGGCAACCGAGAGCTCTTGAACGAATCGCTTGATAGCCTGTTTGACGGCTTTGCGATAGCCATGATCGTGATCTACACGATCCTGGCGGCCATGCTCCGATCGTACGTCCAGCCGGTCGCCATCCTGGTGGCCGTTCCATTCGGCCTGATCGGCGTCGTTGTCGGGCACGCGATCCTGGGATTTGACCTGACGATTATGAGTCTCTTCGGTGTCGTGGCATTGTCAGGCGTCGTCGTGAACGACTCGCTTGTATTGTTGGACGCCGTCAACCGGGGTATTCGAGAGGGCAGGAGCGTCCGTGACGCCGTCTTTGCGGCGGGTGAGCTGAGGTTCCGCGCAGTGACACTGACCTCCCTGACCACCGTAGCGGGTTTGTTGCCGATTCTCACGGAACGCAGCAGCCAGGCTCAATCCGTCAAGCCGATGGCGGTCTCGTTGTGCTTCGGCCTGTTGTTCGCAACGGTCTTGACGCTGTTCGTGGTACCCGCGCTGTATCTGCTTCTTAACGACGTGCGGCGATTGGTGCACTGGCTTCGGTACGGCGGTTCCTATCCGGTGCCGGAACTCGTTGAGGAGGCCGCGCGCGAACTCGCAACGGGCGGTCTTCCAACCACATAGGCGTTTGTCAGCCTGAGTAACGGGGAAACACAATGTGGATCAGACCAGACGGACGAACGCATCGGCTTCGTGGATTGCCCGAACGCGCCAACATGCGTCGCGATGATCCAAGCCACAAACGCTGGCGCGGGGTAATCAGACCCATCGCTTGGGCTGCGGGCTCTGATTCGCGTCGCGTTTCCATGTATGTCGGTTGTGTGCGATATGGATTGGTTGTCTTGGCTCTTGCGTCTGGATTGGTCGGAGGCTGTCGCTCTCCTCTCGACGACCTGCAGGCAGTCCATGATCGCCCGCTAAGCGTGATTGAGACGCTCCCGCGCAAGGAGCGATTCGAGTCGATACCACATGGCATGGCTGTCGTCACCGAGCGAGTCGGCGATCTTCTCCCGGACGGCGTGTTGACACTGGAAGCCGCGCGCCGGGTCGCAGTCCGCGCCAGTCCGGACATCCACGCCGCCTGCGCTCGATTGGAGACCGCTGGGGCCCGGATCGCCGAAGCCCGGTCACAATACCTGCCGACAGTGGCGTTCTCGCACACGTCCGCCAGAACATTCCACACGCCCGCAAGTCGCAATCGGCTCAACATGCTCTTGCAGCCGTCGCAGCCCGTACCCACGGACGTCGAGACGCAGAATCTGGCCGTCACCACGCTGCTCAACGCCATCCGTCGGCCGCTTTTCGGTATGGGCAAGGCGAAGGGAAACATGAATCCGTTCAGTGAGCATTCGACCTCGCTGGCGGCGACATGGATGGTGTTCGATGGATTTGTACGTAATGCCCAACTGCTCGCCGCAGAGCATCTGCACACGGCGGCAGCACAATCCCTTGACGATGTCAAGCGGCTCATCATTCAGTCCGTAGATACCGCTTACCATCAGGTGCAGCTCGCCGAGGAGCGGGTGCGCATCGCAAAAGCCGACGAGGCGTTCAGTCGGGACCAACTCGATGAGACAAAGAAGCTGCGCGATAATGGACGGGCGAGCCGGGCGGATGTGAACAACTTCAGGGTGCGAATGCTAGCGGCCCAGGCCAATGTGACCGCTGCGGTCGGGCTATGCGAAACGGGCCGCGTGGTGCTTGCTGAGCTGATAGGTCTTCCCGACGCGACGCTTCCACACGAGTGTACACTATCCCCACTTACAAAGGAGACGGAGGAAGAGATGACTGCACCGGTGGCGGATCCTTGGGTCGATCAGGCGTTGGCGAATCGCCCTGATCTGCGCCAACTCGAGGCGATCCTCAATACCGAAGAGCAAAACGTGCGAGCGGCAAAGGGCCTGTACCGTCCGACCGTCGCGGTCAGCGGCTCGTGGGGCTTCGATCGAAGTTCCAATCTCCGGTACACCGTGCAGGATCAGTCATCCGCCGCCGCAATCGATGTTCGCTGGGAACTGTATACCGGTGGAGCACGTCGCGCGAGGGTTCGTGCCGCGGAGAGCGCGCGGGCCGAGGCGGCGGCGGCACTGAACCGCCTGCGATTGGCCGTTCAGTCCGAGGTCCGTCGCGCCGTAATTGATATCGCCGACGCGCAGCAGCAGATTCGGTTGCAGCGAGAACGTCTGGGAACCGCCGGCGAGAACCGCCGGATTATCCAGGCCGCCTATGTGGCCGGCAAGGAAACCCTCACCCGTCTCAATGAAGCGCAGCGCGATTTCATCGAGGCTGACGCTAACCTGGCACTTGCCCGTATTCGTCTGCGGCAGGCCTGGAGCGACCTGAACGCCGCCGCGACAGAAAGGGGATAAGTCCAATCATTACGGTGGGTGGCATGGGTTCGCTGTAGCGGACCCGTCCTTCCATAAGGACTCCACGGGTCAGCGAAGCCAGCCCGTGCCACCCCCTAAGGTTTTGAAACAAGCTTCATGTGCGATTATCGCGGCTGTTCGCGACCGCAGA
>CAZJTP010000216.1:0-7195 GCA_964548955.1 uncultured Phycisphaeraceae bacterium | reverse complement strand
CCATGTCGACGTTTGCGGCAATCGACAGCCAGTGCTTCCTGATCCGCGTCGGTGGCTATGCAGGCCCGAACGCTGCCAACGATCGGTTCGGTCAGGGCGAGTTGGAGGTTGCCTGTGAAGGCTGCTTCCCGTCGTCGGAGGCGGTGGTAGACCGGCTATGGATCGAGGGTGATTACCCGCCGGACCCGATCAACCAGAAGTGCCGGTACCTGTCGTTCAGCGCGGGTGATCCGGGACACAACCAGGCGATCCGGGTTACACTTGTGGACTTGCCGACGCCATTTGACTACCTGAACGGCCAGATCATGTGGGTTGGTCAGCCACGGGACCTTTCCGAGAATCCATTGATTCCCGATGGATACCCCGTGCAACCCCCGCCGGTGTTTACGAGTGCGAACCTCCAGTGCGAGCCGTACTTCAGGGATTGGAGCGAGCTGGGTGTCATCAACGTGTTCGACGACGAGATCGTTCCCGCAGGCGTCTACGATGTCCAGGTCGTGGACGAGACCTGCGAGCTGACGAATGAGGGCAGCTTCTCCGATCCCCTCGGGGTAATTATGAGTATCTGGGGGGACATTGTAAGGGACCTCAGCACCGATCCCGCGCGCCCGCCGGATGGGTCGCTCAGCGTGATGCAGGATGTCACTTCAATCCTCGACAAGTTCAAGGTTTCTCCATTTGTAAGGGTGACTAAGGCGAGGGCGGATATTGACCCCGCTGTTCCCAACGGGATCGTGAACTTTGACGACATCAGCTCTGCACTCGACGCCTTTAGGGGTTGGTACTATCCTCCGGCCCACTATCCTTGGCCCTCCGGGTGTCCGTCGTTTGCCGCGACCCACCAGTCCTGCCGGCTGAAAGCGACGCAGAGCAGTCAGGAACTTGTGGATCGTGCCGGCGTTCGTGTGGGTCCGACTAACGTGCAAGTACGGGACACGAACGACCGAACCGACCCCGGTCCCAATATCTCGCTCGTGCCCGTCCATGCCAGCGGACAGCACGCAATCGACGGCAACGAGATCACGCTTGCGGGCGGTGGTCAGAGAGTGATTCTGGAGATCTATGTGTCCGGGTGGGATGACAACCTTGACGGGACGCCCAGACTGCGCGTGTTCCAGGCCCAGATTAACTCGGCAGGATATTCAAGCGGTCAGGGGGGGACGCTGGCACCTGCGGATCAAACGTGCTCTCAGCACAGCGACTGTCAAGCGGCCTACGCCCCCTTTGGGGAAGGAGCGATGTGCTCGTCCGAAAAGTGCAATGCGGGATTCCAGGCCACCGGCCGAACCGACTATGTTTTTTACGGGCTTTTTGGCACGATTATCAATGCGGTGGCGACGTTCATGCTTGACTACGCCTGGGGCGGCACCACTGACGAGGCCTCGGTGGTGGACCCCGGCCACTCCTTGTACATAGGCTCGCTCGTCCTGGATGTACCTGGAGATGCCGCGGGCACGTTCACACTAAACTTCAATAGTAATGATGATCTCACGTTCGTGAACGATGCGAATCGCGTCCGCATCCCCGGACTGACCACAACGCCGGCGAAGATTACAGTTGCGAGCGGTGCGTATTACGAGAAAAATCGCTACATCTCATTCGTGCCCGGTAGTCCGGGTGTACAAACGGCGCTGCGCGTGACCTTGACGACTATGCCGGCGGATCCACCGCACTACGATTTTACACCGTACGAGGGCACGCACGTGTGGGTCGGTCCGGTGATGGAGATATGCGAGAACAGCGGGCAGAGCACGCCGCCGTCGGGGGGATGCGGTCCCGCGTGGATTCCTAATGGTCCCGCGCTCACGATGCAGACTGCGAACCTGCAGTCTACCCAGTACTGCGCAGACTTCGGCTCGGTGGGGTTGCTCCATGTGACCGACTGCGAAATCGTACCAGGAGCCACCTATGACGTTCAGCAGATCAACTGCAGTGCGGACGCACGTAACGAGGCGAATTACACCGAGCCGCTGACGATCAATACGAGTCCGTGGGGTAATATATGTGGTGGTTACGACGGGATGCACTGGACCGCGCCGGACACGAGCGTTGATGTGACAGTTGATGTCACTGCATGTCTTGACAAGTTCAAGAACGTTCAAGGCGCTCCGATCAAGCCGAGGGCCGACGTCGATCCCAACGTTCCGGACGGGACGGTCGGTGTCTCGACGGACGTCACGCGTATCCTCGACGCGTTCAAGGGTGAACCGTATCCGTTCGCCGGGCCGGGTTCGTGCCCGTAGAGAAAGAGAAGTAGACCGGCAGGATGTGCGAATGTACATGGTGAGAAGGAATGAAGCGGGGCCGATACAAGAAACCACGTGAGCAAGCGCAAAACGCAAGACGGAGTCGAACGTCATGATCTCTAATAAGGTTCACTCGGGCGGAGCTGTCTCCTCAGCCCTCCGGAAACACCACTCATTGCCAGAAGGGAGCAAGGCCGTGGACATACAGGGAACAACTCAGTCGGCGATCACTGGAAGCACCTCGAGACGGATGACAACCGTTATCGTTGTGACACTATCCATGATGCTCATGCATCATCCCGGCGCCGCCCGTCCGGGCGGCGGCGAAACGACGGCGGCAACCGCAACGCAGCTGTCGGCCGAGTTCGCTGCAACGGCCAACCCAGCCGTCGCGCAACCTCCGCGCGCAGCCGTGCGCCTCGCATCCGCACGGACCGCCGGCGGACCGGATCGCGACACTTATATGTCAGACGAGCCCGTGCGCGCTGCTCCGGATGCGTTACGCGGATCCGCCACGGAAGACCAGTCCGTCTGGGAAACCTACGCGGGGATGATCGCGGCGGCCACTGAGTGCTTTGCATCATCGCCGCCCGTGGAGGACCGCCTCTACATCGAGGGCGACATGCCGCCCAACCCGATCAACGAGAAGATCCGCGTCTTGTCCTTCAGCGCGGGTGATCCGGGACGGTTGCAGGCGATCCGGGTGATGTTCGACGAGATTCCGCCTCCGTACGACATGTGGGAGGGGCTCGAGATGTGGGTCGGTCCGCTGGCCACGTATTGTGAGAATTCGGGTCAGGGCACGCCTCCTCCGGCGGGCTGCGGCTTCCCCGGGAAGGATTTGCCGTTGGAGTTTGCGGCGGCGACGTTGCAGTGCGAGCCGTACTACACGGATTGGACCCGGCGGTACTGTCTTGCCGGTGATAACGTCAACGAAACGTGCACAAGCGACGATGACTGCGGCGGCCACACATGCTGGGACGGGGTCATCCACGTGTACCACGAGGGGATCGTCCCGAGCCTGGTGACGAATAAAAGTCCGCTCGAGATTGACCAAGCGAAGTACCTCGTCAGCGTGATCGACTCGAGCTGTACCGACCCGGAGGAGGGTGACTTCTCTGTTGCCATCTGGGTGACGACGAGCATCTGGGGCGACTGCGTGAAGGACCTTGCAACGGAGCCGGCCCGGCCGCCCGATGACAGTGTTGGCGTGACCTCGGACGTGACTGGCGTGCTTGATAAGTTCAAGAACATTTCGAACCGCCAGCCGCTCACCTCGGTGCGGAGTGACGTTGCGCCGAAGACCATGGATATGAAGATCGGAATCAGTGACGACGTGACGCTCGTCCTTGACGCGTTTAAGGGTGTGAGCTACCCACCGCCGCCGTTCGGTGATCCGAGCGATCCGCCGTGCGGTGGTCCGGTGTACGAGTGTGGGAACGGGATTCTCGAACCGGGTGAGCAATGTGACGACGACAACCTGATTCCCGGCGACGGTTGCGACCAGAATTGCCGGTCCGAGCTGTGCGGGAACGGGGAGTTGGACTTCGCGGAGGAGTGCGACGACGGAGTCGACAACTCGGACACCGTGCCGGACGCCTGCCGGACGGACTGCACGTTACCAGGATGCGGTGACCGGGTCACCGACAGTGGCGAGGAGTGCGACGATGGGAACACGACCCCCGGCGACGGATGTGACGAGTACTGCCTTGTAGAGCCGTTCGTCGGAGACGCGGTGATCACATTGAGGATCATGGGCAACGACCCCAGCGGATCACTCGACCCGGGCGTCGTCCTCGACGGCAACGAGATGATCCTCCCCGACGGCGGTCACCAGGTCTTTCTGGAAATTCAGATTTCCGCCTGGGATCCGGCCGCTGCGGGCCACGCGCACTGTGAGACTGGTGATGTCTGCATGAAAGCGTGGCAGATCGCTCTGGATTCGTCGGGCTACTCCAGCGGCTTGGGTGCTTCGCTCTCGCCGTATGAGTACGCCTGCACGAGCCACACCGATTGCCCGCCGGTGATCGGGCCTGGGTCGATGTGCACGGACGATGTATGCGACGTTGCGCTCATCGACTTGACACGGTCGGATTATGTGCTTAACCACCCGGACGTCTTCACCGAGTTGAAGGCGGTGGACGTGAGCACGTTGGACTATCGTTGGGGCAGCACGATCAATGAGGGTGACCCCATTCCAAGCTCGGATAATCCTTCGTACGCCGGCACGTTGGTCCTCGACGTTCCCACCGACGCGGTTGGAACGTTTACAATCGACTTCATGCGCGGGGCACAAAACACCATTCTCATGGATCAGGACAGCCAGATGATTCCGCTCGGCGGGATCGAGCCGGCGGTGATTATCGTGCAGACGGATTGCTGTCTGCCGGACGGAAGCTGCGCCACGTCGATGAACGTGGAGGATTGCGACGCCGCCGGTGGGACACCGGTTTCCGAGTGTTCGGGGATCGATATCAATGGCGACGGCATTGACGACGCTTGTGAGATTGTGGGGTGCTGCTTTGGTGACGGCAGTTGTGAAGAGCTGACCCGGGCGGACTGTGGTTCCCAGGGGGGGACGTTCGTTTGCGGGTGTCTTGGCGACACGGATGATCCTGCCGACGGGATCGATGAGGCGTGTGAGCCCTGCGAGAAGGCCGCGACGCCGCTGGCGGAACGGTGGCCTTACAGCTCGTGTACGGATGATAGCGATTGCCCCCTCCCATTGACCTGCGTAGGCACGGAATGTCAATTGACCTGCACTGGCGATGGTGACTGCCCCGGCCTGTCGGTCTGTCGCGACGGTATCTGCTACGTGCCCAAGAATCGCTACATCTCCTTCCAGCCCAACAATGATGACAAGTGCGTGGCGTTCGAGGTGGAGCTGACCGAGCACAAGCGCTGCAGCGAGAGCGGCGAGATCTGTGAGACGGCCGACGACTGCCCGCAACCGCTGTCGGAAACCTGCGATCAGACGGACTGTGTGGGTACGACCTGGTGGGTGGACTCTCCAATCGAGGCCGAACACTTCGGAGAGATTCACTGGGTATCAAGGCTGACCGACATGCCCGTCTACCGCAACTGGACGGAGGCGGTGATTCACGTCGCGGACCAGCAGATTGTACCGGCCGCTGGGTACGCGGTTCGGGCCATCCAGGAAGCTTGCAGCGAAAATCTCAGTTACCACTCCGGGGACCTGCTGCTGCCCACGATATCAAAGCCGACAGACGGTAGAGACTGGGCGGACGTCGTTGATGGTGTCGATGGGCGGACCCTCGAATGGCTGCCGCCCAACGGTCATGTTAACGTCGACGATGTTACGGCGATCCTCGATGGGATCCGGGACCCGGAGTACTCACCGCCGCTGTCGTGGGTCGATTTGATGCCCGAGGTTCCGGACTTGGTCGTGGGGGGCCGGGACCTGCTGGCCGTTGTGCGGGCTTTCCAGGGCTATCCCTATCCCGGGCCATCGCCTTGTGCCGAGTCACCCCTGCATTCGCTTGCAGCAGATGGGCAGCGGAGCACGGGCACCGTGATCTGCACACTCGTCGATGAAGCGGGAGAACCGTTGACGCTCGCACAAACCGGCACACACCCTGTGTACATGATCGCCCCCTCGAACAGCGAGCCCAGCACGACGACATTAGAGATCTTTGTAAAAAGCGCTGCCGACGGAGTGACGATGTACCAGACGGAGATCAACTTCGAGCCAAGCTTGCCTCAAGACGGGGATGCCTCCAGCCGATGCAGAGAAAACATCATTCGACGCCCCGGTTCTGCAACGATCGGCCCTGATTGCGACGAGGGTGTGGTCGACTCCGATGTAACAATCGATCCGACTCACGGCCATCCCGATCGCGATTGGGTATTCGACGGTCTCTTGAACCATTTCTCCGGATTTGACTGCCCGGATTGCTTTGTGGTCGCCGTACAAGCCCCCGGTGTCGACGAGGTGCCCGATGCTCCACCCGCGTATCTCTCAGAATACACGTTTGACGTTCCTAAGCAAGCCGGTGGCAATGGCTATAGGATTAGCTTCGTGCTCGGGGAAGCAGATTCCGGGCGGGCTTCAGAGCTACTGCCTGCGGATGCTCCTGCGAACGCTCCAGCAATGACCGTCAATGTCTCCGAACCTTGCGCGGAGTTGATGGTAGTGTATGATTGTAATGAGAACGGAATCCCTGACGCGTGCGATATTGACTGTGAGTCAGAGGCCTGTACGGCCACCGGCTGGACTGGCGAATGTGGCGGCAGCAGCGACTGCAACGATACCGGCACCGGAGACGGCAACGGCATCCCCGACGAATGCGAGATCTCCGTGGATTGCCAAGCCACACCACCGCCACCTTTCACACGATTCTTCTGTGTAGAAGGGTGCATTGGGTGCCCGGTTAACCCGTGTGTCTGTAGCTCGACCGGAGAAGCCTGTCCCGTTGGCTGCGACTGCAATACGGGAATAGGATGCCCGGAAGGCTGCGAGCCGGAGTGTGTCTCCGATATTTCCTGCGACCCGGACTGCAACGGGAATGGAATCCCAGACCAATGCGACATTGACAATTGCATGAGCAATCCGGACTGCGGTGATTGTGACGTCAACTGCATCCCCGATTTCTGTGATATCAGAGACTGTGCGGAGGATGACCCGGACTGCGACGACTGCAATACAAACGACGTCCCCGACTGGTGTGACATCGACAGTTGCGTAGACCTGCGAACCTGCGGAGACTGTGACGAGGACGGAATCCCGAACGAATGTGAAGCAGCTCTGGAGGGTGACTGCGACGGTGATGGGATCTGCAATGGTGTAGAAATAACCAACTGCCCGGCCGGTGATCCATCGTGCGCCGATTGTAACGGCAACGACATCCCTGACGAGTGTGACGTCGACCCGTCCGATCCCGACGGAGACGGATGGGTAAGTCCTGATTGCCAGCGCCCAGGCGCGATGG
>CAZJTP010000215.1:0-7298 GCA_964548955.1 uncultured Phycisphaeraceae bacterium | reverse complement strand
AGTTCATTCTTGCACACGATACGGCTGAAGACTGGGCCAAAGTCAAGGTCCCGGTACTTGCCGTGTTTGGCGAACTGGATGTGCAATGTGATGCAGCGCAGAACACGGAAGGTTTGAGACAAGCACTTGCACGCGGCGGAAATGAGAACGTGACGATAAAGGTGATTCCATCAGCGAATCACCTATTGGTAAAAGCGAAGACAGGAAGTATGCGCGAGTATGCGACACTTCCCAAGGATCTTGCGCCCGGGTTACTGGAGATCATAACGGAGTGGGTGAAGGTAACATCGCGATCGATTGGCGACTAGGTGGCTGCGTATCGCCAGATTGCAGCTGGCGGTGCCGAATCCAGGGAATGCCGTATTCAAAGTCGTGGGTGAGTGGCTTGGTGAGAAGCCGGCGACGGCCCCAGGTTGGGCTTCGCTGAACGGAAACTAGACGCGAGGATCGACATGAAAGCGTGGCTCATCGTACTGGTCGTCGTGTTGATCGTGGTCGTAGCGGTCGGCATCGTCTGGCTGAGCCGGGGTGAGACCGCCCCGGCCCGGCCGCCGGTGATTGTCGGCCGTAGTACGGTGGAGCGCATCGCGGTCGCGAGCGGTCGGATCGAGCCAGCGTATGAGGTGGAGGTGCGCTCGCAATTCAGCGGCCTCGTCGCGGAGCGGTTCGTGGAGCTGGGTGACCGCGTCGAGGTGGACGATCCGCTGGTCGACGTGCGGCAGGTCGTGACCAAGCTGAGCCTCATCCAGGCGGAACGCGCCATCGAAGCGGCCGAACGGGAACGCGAAGCGGCGAAAGAGTTCCTCAATCGCGAACATCTCGCCTCCTTTGCCACCTTGCTTGTCTTTGGCGACCGACAACTCGAGCGCCAGGCCGAACAGGCCGACCTCGGCGTTCAGCAGGCCCGCGAAACGCTCGAATTCCTTAAGACCGGAAAGCTGCGCATCGGCGACGATGAAGTGGACACGATCGTGCGGGCCCCAGTCGCGGGACACGTGATTGACCTGGTGCGCGCCGACGGGCAGCGCGTGATCCCGGTGGGCAGCTACCAGCCGCCGACCGAGATCGCGCGGATTGCCGACATGGATCACCTGGAGTTCCGCGGCACGATCGACGAGATCGATGTGGGTTCGCTGACGAACGGGCTGCCGGCGGAGATCCGCATCGGCGCGTTGCCGGGCGTCCTACTCCAGGGGCGTGTTCACGACGTCGGCCGGAAGGCCAAGATCGTCAACAATGCGACCGTCTTCGACATCTGGATCACGATCCAGAGCTCGACCGCGGAAGTGATGCGGGCCGGCTATTCGGCGACCGCCGAGATCTTCATTGCGCGGCGTGAGAACGTGCTGGTGCTGCCCGAACGTGTCATTGAATATCGCGATGACGAGCCGTTCGTGCGGATTCCCGGCAACGATGGCACTGCGACCGAACAGGCGGTTACGCTGGGCCTCGGCGACGGACTCGTGATCGAAGTCACGAGCGGTTTGCAGGAGGGGGATCGAGTCCTGGAACGCGAGTACCCGCAGATGGAGTAGACACGGCATGTCGTTGGGGTCGATCATCCTGTGTCTCTTCCAAGACTTGCGGGTACATAAGTTGCGCGCCGTGCTGACGGTGTTCGGTGTCGCGTGGGGTACGGTCGGCGTGATTGTGCTACTCGCCTTCGGCGAGGGCTTGCGCATCCAGACGGAGCGCGAACAACGCGGCCTGGGCGTGGGGATCGTCGTCGCTTGGCCGGCGCGAACGACGCGGGCATTCGCCGGCTATGGCCCGGGTCGACGTCTGCGATTTCGAACCGGCGACATCATGCGCTTACCCGAAGAAATCCCGGAACTCGCAGCGATCAGCCCGGAGTACTACTGGCATGCGCGCGTCGTGCGCGGGTCGGTGGTGCGCAATCTGCGAATCACCGGCGTCTATCCTTCATTCGCGGAGTTGCGGAACGTCTATCCACAACCCGGAGGTCGGTTCATCAATCAAGCGGACATCACCGATCGCCGGCGCGTAGCGTTCCTGGGGAACGCGGTATCCGAAACGTTCTTTCCCGATGAGGATTCGGTCGGACAAACGCTGCGCATCGAGGGGACGCCGTTCCACGTGATCGGTTGCCTCCGGGGCAAGCAGCAGAGCAACACGTACAGCGAGCGGGATGAATGGCAGATTTTCATCCCCAGCACGTCGTTCGTAGCGATCTTCGGGCAGGAAGATCCCGACCTGTTCATCTTCCGCGCCACGCATCCCGGGGTGCACAACCGTGCTATGCGCGGCGTCTACGAAACACTCGGTCGGCACTACCACTTCGATCCTGCAGACCGGGACGCAATCTACTGTTGGGACGCCACCGAGGTGAACCGTTTCTGGCAGTATTTCTATCTGGCCATGAATGTCTTCATGGGCGTCGGCGGGGCGTTCACGCTCTTTGTCGGCGGTATCGGGGTCGCCAACATCATGTACATCATCGTCCGCGAGCACACCCCCGAAATCGGATTGAAGATGGCCGTGGGGGCCAAACCGCGCCTGATCCTCACCCAATACCTGGTGCAGGCGCTGTTGCTCACCCTCGCTGGCGGCATGCTCGGTTTTGCATTGGCGGTCGCGACGACGACCGGCATCGGATTCTCACCCGCGACAGAGTACATCGGGGTACCGACGGTCTCTCCCTGGGTAGCCGTACTCACCGTGGCTCTCTTGGCCGTCGTCGGCGCGCTCGCGGGCTACTTCCCGGCGCGGCGCGCTGCGCGGCTCGACCCTGTCCAGGCATTGGGATACTGAGCGATGCTGGGATTGCGATACCAACTGCGTGACCTGATCGACGACCGCGGCCGCGTCATCGTCACCATTTTGGGAGTGGTCTGGGGCACGCTGGCCGTGACGACGCTGGTCGTGTTCTTCGAAGGTCTGTCGAACACCGTGCTCCGGGCGCAGCTCGGCATGGGCATGGGCATCGTCGTTGTACGACCGGGCTCGACGAGCGTCGTCTACGACGGCCTGCCATCCGGCCGTCGCATCTGGCTGACGGCCCACGACGTCGCTGCCCTCCGCAATGGGCTACCCGGGTTGACCGAGATCAGCGGCGAGTACTACGGCAGCGTCGAGCTCACGTATGCTGGACGCCCCCGCAGCGCGTGGTTCTCCGCTGTCGATCCGCCGTTCGACTCCATGCGCAACTGCTACCCGCAGCCAAGGGGCCGTTTCATCAACGCGCTCGACATCCGGCAGCGTCGGCGCGTCGCGTTCCTTGGCGACACAGTCAGACGGCAGGTGTTCGGCGCCGAAGACGCGGTCGGCGAGACCATTTTGCTGAACGGCGTGCCATTCGTCGTGATCGGCGTCATGCAACCCAAGCTGCAATGGTCATCGTACGTTGGCCTTGACACGGACCGCTTGTTCATTCCCTCGACGACGTACGAGGCGATCTGGGGCGGGCGCAACCTTTCGGCGCTCATCTACCGTTCCCCTCCCGCGGCCGACGCCGAGGCGTTCGAACGCGACGTTTACCGATTGCTTGCCCGCCGCCACCGATTTGCCCCTGAGGATTCATTCGCCCTCAGTGTGTGGAACACACGCATAGGCGAGGAGATCACCCGCAACGTGCACTACGGCGTGCGTCTCTGTATGGGGATCATTGGCGTGGTCACGCTGCTGGTGTCGGGCGTTGGTGTGGGCAATGTGATGTACGTGCTGGTCAAGGCCCGCACGCGCGAGATCGGCATCAAGATCGCCGTGGGGGCCCGACCCGGCGACATTACGATCCATCATCTCATCGAGGGCTTCGTGATTGTGGTGATGGGTGGAGGAGTTGGGCTGCTGGCCTCGTGGTTGCTCATGGTCGGCATGCACCAGATCCCGCTTGAAGAGGAAGCGCTGCTCTACTTCGGTCGGCCGCGGATGTCGTTGTGGTCCGTCGCGCTCGTCGCGGTCATCCTGGGACTGGTGGGGTTGTTTGCAGGTTTCTTTCCGGCCCGCCGGGCCGCGACGGTCGATCCGGTCGAGGCGTTGCGATACGAATGAGCTGAGGCGTGATGATCGAGCTATTGGGCGTATCAAAGACCTACGCGATGAACGCGCGACCGGTGCACGCGCTCCGTGACGTGGACCTGCGCATCGGGCGCGGCGAGTACGTCGCCGTGCTCGGTCCGTCCGGCTCCGGCAAGTCAACGCTCATGCACCTGATCGGCTGCCTCGATACGCCGACCGCCGGCGAGGTTCGCTTCGACGGCACGGGGGTCAGCGGTCTGTCGCGCAACGAACTGGCAGAGATCCGCAATCGCCGCATCGGGTTCGTCTTCCAGAGCTTCCATCTCCTGCCGCGCGCGACCGCGCTGGAGAACGTCGCGTTGCCGCTCGTTTTCAGCCGCACGTCGGCGCCGGCACGGCGGTTCCGCGCCACCGAACTGCTCCAGCGCGTCGGTCTGAGTGAGCGCCTTGACCATGTTCCGGGTGAGCTTTCCGGCGGTGAGCGCCAACGCGTCGCGATCGCCCGTGCGTTGTCCAACGCGCCCGAGGTGGTGCTCGCCGACGAGCCGACGGGCAACCTTGACTCCGCAGCCGGCGAGGAGGTCTTGATGCTCTTCGACGAGATTCACACCGGAGGCTGCACGCTGATCGTCGTGACGCACGAAGCCGGCGTAGCCGAGCGCGCGCACCGGGTGATTCGGTTGCTTGACGGACGAAGCGTCGCGGATGAACGGAAGAACCCCCGATCAGAAGAAGCCCGCAGTCTGGCGGGTTCAAGTGAAGGTGGGGGGAAAAGGACCTGATCAGAGGGATTTCGCGTATGGCCCGACACATCGGAACAGTGGCATGCAGTGTGGAGGGTGCGGCCTTGTGCTATCGATCGATCTGCCAGGAAGCAGCGCTGTCACCGGAGGGGCACTTCCACCCCGAGGTAAACCATGCAATCTGAGACACTATTCAAGGTTGTTTTCGGAATATGGGTTGTTCTGTTCCTTGGCGCGATAGGCTATGCCCATAGAAAGGCCATGCGCAAACATGGGTCCCGATTTGCACAGTGTGCGAACGAGTACAAGCCACTCGTGTGGATTCGCGTTTTGCTGGGATTTCCGCTTTGGGCCTTCCTGATTGACTGGCTGGCCTCCACAGGTTGGTTTCCGTGGGCGTCGGTTGCACTGCCCATGTGGGCCCGCTGGACCGGCGTCGGTTTTGGCGTCGTGGTCGTGGGGCTTATGTGGTGGACCATGATCGCACTGGGAAGCAACTACCGGGGAACCATGGGATTGCATCCGAACCACGAGCTGGTCACACACGGCCCGTACCGGTTCGTACGCCATCCGATGAACGCGGTTTTCCCTTTGGTGTCGATCTTCTTGTTCCTGCTGTCTGCCAATTGGGTCCTCGGCGCAGATGCGCTGATCCTAATCGGCACCATAAGTGTCGTGCGTGCTCCGATCGAGGAGCGACAACTGATCGAGCGGTTTGGCGAGGAATATCGTGCCTACATGCGACGAACCGGGCGCTTCCTTCCGCGCCTTCGTCGTCGTGGCGGCCCGTCGTGGTCAGGAAATTCGAGTTGACTGGTAATTACATGCAGGGACCAGGCTCGTGACGCTCAATGCAGACTGGCAACCGTCGCCGACGCCTACGTCCTGCGCATGGTAATGCCAACTGAAGGTGTTTGCTTTGATTGCAAGGAGGAAACAATGATTGTGGTAATGCTCAGTACAGTCTTGATCCCATTCATGAACTGCGATCCCACCGACAATGACCAAGCGGAGGCATTCATCAAATGGGCTTCGGAGAATGCCGTGTCCATCAAGATGGTGGAACCGGGGGCACCGTTCGATGATCTGCGGCCGCTCACAAAGATCATCGGCGACGCCCGGGTCGTGTGCCTGGGAGAGAGCCGTCACGACGCTCACGAGCATTTCCGGTTCAAACATCGCCTTATCGAGTTTCTGGTGGAAGAGATGGGCTTCACCCTCTTTGCCATGGAGGAGAGCATGCCCTGCGCCGCAACTATCAACGAGTACGTTCTGCACGGTAAAGGCGATCCGGAGGCTTTGCTGGACGGCATGGGGGCATGGTTTATCTGGGATACCGAGGAGGTGTTGGGCCTGGTCAAGTGGATGCGAAACCACAATCAGAATCCAGCCACCAAGAAGAAGGTGCGGTTCCACGGTATCGACATCTCCGGTTCCAAGATCGGGTTGGTGAACGTCTTGGATTATCTGGAAAGGACTGACCCCGAAGGTGCCGCCCTCTTTCGAGGGGAGCCCGACGCTCTGACCCTCCTTAGCGATGTCATGTGGCCTCAAACCGTGGAGAACTACGGACGCCTATCGCCGGAGGAGTTGAACGCTCTGACAAGCCGGTACGCCGGACTCCTTGCCCGGTTCGAAGAGCGACGAACCGAGTATGTCAGCCGTTCTTCCCCGGAGGAATACGAATGGCTGCGGCGGCAGGCACTGGTGACCAGCCAGGCCAATGACATGTTCACCACATTCCAGAGGGGCACCTTCAAGCAAGCAGGAGATATCCGTGAACGGGCCATGGCGGACAACATCCGTTGGATCCTAAAGCGGGCCGGCAAAGGTGAGCGCCTTGTCGTCTGGGCTCACAACTTTCACGTCACGCGTTGCACGACCGATCTGCATATTCCGCAACGACCACCGGTAGAGGGCATGACGAGTGCGATTGCCTACCTGAGCGAAGAGCTGGGGGATGATCTGGTATCGATCGGGTTCTCTTTTGATCGTGGGGACTTCCCCAATGGCCCGCTACCCCAGGCAGGCGCGGAGACCGTGGACGGCGTTCTCGCCCGCGTCGGCTTGCCGTGCTTCATCCTGGACCTTCGATCGGCACCGAGGGGGTTGGCGGGCCAGAAGCTGCGGATGCGCGGGGAGGGAGGGCACGCAAACTTGGTACTAGGCGACGCGTTCGATGCCCTCTTCTTTATTGAGCGCATCACCAAAACTGTGCCAACAAGGGGAGCACGGCGGCGGTTCGAGTCGCTGCGCAATTAGACCGCAGAGGGCGATGCGCGCGTCGGGAATAATACGCGACATCTGGTGATCACATGAGTGTGGAATATGTACATCGCCGGTAAAGACCTTGGGCTTGATAGAATCGCACTTGGGCTGCGTTGTGTGCTGGAGCACGGGTACTCACCTTGGCCTGTGGCGCTGGTGGCGGTTCTGTTGCCCCTATGAATGCACGACGCTAGGGTCGGCAGCATGGAAGAGCATGGATTACGAGAAGGAAGAACTTCGGCAACGACTCTTGCGGCGCGGGATTCAAGCGGGTGCTTCTTCGCGGCGATACGGACTTCACGCAAACGA
>CAZJTP010000214.1:0-7311 GCA_964548955.1 uncultured Phycisphaeraceae bacterium | reverse complement strand
AGCCCACAGAGGACTTTCACCTCCAAGAGTCGCGCCATGCCTGGCGCACAAAAAGAGGCCCGGTGGGGTGGACCGGGCCTTGGGGAAACCGACCCATGGGGGGAACGGGTCGGTAAGAGGACTCATCCGCAGATGCTCAATCTCTCACATATCGGTCGTTCCTGCAAGAGAAATCTCCTGAAAAACCGCGACCAATCCGGGTGGAGCTGCTAACATGCCAGCAAGAAGGCTGGCCGAGAGGCCTGTTCCCCCATAGGATATTGCCGCGAACTTTTCACAACCTCAGGACAATTCGTGAGATATGACGGCCATGCTACAGTGCCAAGACTGTGAGTTTTTCCATCAAGGAGCCGACGGTTTGCCTGAGTTGACCTGCAACCCGTTCGCCACCATCAAGGAACCGGAATGCCTGGCGAAATGGCAGCTCGTCCAGCTCACGGTGATCGCCAGGTCCCACCAGGCCACGCTCGACATGTACCAACGGCTCGCTCCACTCCAGGAAAAGATGTTCAAACACATGGAGCGGGAGATCGATGACGTCGATGAGGCCGACCGCTGGAAATACTCCGATGAGGACGACGAAGATCCGTTTCAGGTTTGACGGTTACAAGGGTGCGAGCCGACATCACCTGCGCCGGACGAGCGCCACCTCTTGATCGAGGAGCGGCGTACAATCTGACCGGATAGGTGCTCTGATGACCACACAACCGCCTCAAGGACGTGGCCGCGAGCAGGGGACGCCTGACACGACGCCGGATGACTCAACGGAAACCAAGGCATCGTCGCAGCGGCCCGCAGCCATACCCAGAACGATCGGCCATTTTCACATCAAGCGCGTGATTGCAGCTGGGGGGATGGGGATGGTCTATGAAGCGGTCCAGGAGCATCCCCGGCGCACAGTAGCCGTCAAGGTCATGAAGCACGGCGTCACTTCGCTCTCCGCCATGCGGCGGTTCGAATACGAATCGCAAGTTCTCGCGCGGCTGCGGCATCCCGGAATCGCACAGGTCTACGAGGCCGGTACCCACGATGACGGCAGCGGTACCGTGCCGTTTTTCGCGATGGAGTACATTCCGAATGCGAAGCCGATCACCGTATACACAGCGGAGAAAAAGCTTGAGACGCGTGAGCGGTTGGAACTGTTCACGCACGTCTGTGACGCCGTCCATCACGGCCATCAGAAAGGCATCATTCACCGCGACTTGAAGCCCGGCAACATCCTCGTGGATTCACACGGCGACGTGAAGATCATCGACTTCGGCGTCGCCCGCGGAACTGATTCGGACCTGGCCGTCACCACCCTCCAGACCGACATTGGCCAGCTCATTGGCTCATTGCAGTACATGTCTCCCGAGCAGTGCGAGGCCGACCCGCACGACATCGATACTCGAAGCGATGTCTATGCGCTCGGAGTTGTGCTCTATCAGATTCTGTCCGGTAAGCTGCCATATGACGTGAGCAAGACCCCCGTGCTTGGCCCGCGGATGATCCGTGAGGAGCAACCCGCCCGACTGAGTACGATTGACTCGGGCTTGAAGGGCGATCCCGAGACGATCGTCTTTACGGCCCTCGAGAAGGACCGCGAGCGCCGCTACCAGTCGGCCGTCGAACTGGCCCGAGACATCCGGCGGTACCTTGCCGACGAGGCAATCATCGCCCGCCCGCCGAGCGTAATCTACTTGTTGAGCAAGTTTGTCCGCAGGCGCAGGGCACCGCTTGCGGTGACGGCGGTACTGCTGCTCGCACTCGGGTACGCAGCGTACTTCCAAACTAAGGCCCAGCGGTTGGGTACAGCGCTTGTCGCTGCTCAGGAAAGTGCAGGGAAGGTGATCAACGTGTTCTTCAAGGCGCCTTTGGAGGCCGGTCGTCACGGCAAAAGGGCAGTGGCGATCGCCAATTGCACCAAAGCAATCGAGCTGGCACCGGACCTAGCCTCCGTGTACGCCCTGCGCGGGAAGCTGTTTCAGCTCAACGGCAACCACACGCGCGCCTGGGCTGACTGCAGAAAAGCGCTCGAACTTGATCCGAGCGAACCGCTGGCGCTTTGCACGACGGGTTATCTGCACCATGAAGACGGCGACTTTGAGGCTGCACTGGAGGCATACAACAAGGGAATGCGCGGATCCGAGGGTCTGCCGGAAGACTTCCACAACCGCGGGTGGCTTCGTCGGATATTCGGTGACTATGAACTGGCACTCGCTGACTTCAATCGCGCCGTTGAACTCGCGCCCCGTGTCGGCGAAGTGTATTGCCAGCGCGGGATCACGCGTCGTTTCGCCGGGGACGTCGATGGCGCAATCGAAGACTTCTTGCAGGCCGGCTCTTTGACTCCATCATGGCTCCTGCAGTGCAGCCAGTGGATCTGGGAGATGCGGATGTTGCGTGATCATCCCGGTGACCATGAGACGGCGGAAGCAGCATTGGCAGCGGCGCATGATGCAGCCACCGGGCCGTTCGACAAAAAGATGGTTGGCGTCTCTCTCGGCGTGGTGACTGTTGACGAGGCGCTCGCAGCCGCAGGAACCGACAAACGACTGCTCTGTTGTGCGTATTACTATTCGGGCGCAAGGGCACTCGTTGAACGTCGTCTTGCCGATACCAGGGCCTTGTTCCGGAAATGCCGTGAGACGGGCGCCCATGCCCTGCCGGAATACCATTTGGCCGGGTGGCACCTTCAGAGGGTCAGCGACGACTGAATCCGCGCAGCGGGCTCAAAGCGCAGCTCGGATAGTCGCGAGACTTCCGAAACATTACACTATGCGTTAAACACCCACAGGCCCTTCAGCACCTCGATCTTCTCACCATATTCAACAAGCGAGTACTCGGGCGGCGGGTCCTTATCCACGCGATGACCCATGACCCACATCCCGTCTTCGACGACCTCGCCGTCGAACGAGACCTTGTGCTTTTTGTTCGCGGTGTCTTCGTACTCAACAGAGGGCTCCCTCACCTGCTTCTCCCACGCGGCAGCCAGTTTTCTTGCTACGTCTTCCAGCTCGTCTCCCGTGACGACAGAGAACTCACAGCTACGCTCCACCTCCTCTCCCTTGATCCTGAACGTGGTCTTCCATTTGATCGTGAATTCCGACTCCATCGGGACGTTTCCATCCCATGCGCAGCTATCTCCGTAGGCCATGTCGTGCTCCCTTTGTAAGTGATTACCCTTAACGAAAGACTCTCCGGCCTCCCCAACCGCCGACGCAGCTTGGATCCAACGAGGCCCACGATCTCGCCGCCTCGGGCAAACGGTGAGCTGCGTCACACCATCCAAAGTTAACGTGCGAGCGCGCCACGACCCGATTGCACTTGACCCGAACTATGCTGTGGCCGCCCAAGCACGGCTAAGGAGAAGGATATTCCGTCCGAACTGACCAAACAGGTTAGTGAATACCCAACTGCCTGCAAGTCCAGGCGGAGTTTTTTCAACGGGACGGACCTGTGGCAGACTCGGCAGAGAATGCGTCGGGGCTTTCTGACCCGAACTACGCGGGTGATCCAGGTTGAACAGCGTTCGTTCACGCCCGACCAAAGCCAATTCGATTCCCGCCCGCCGCGGGTGGAGTTTGCCCAGGTTCCGGTAAAGTGTATCCTCAACCAGCGACTCGAAATCCACCCACGTCAGGTCATCCAACGCCATGCTGCGGATCCTGTCGGGCATGGCCAACTACGAACAGGGATACACCAGACGGTTCATGGTCATTACACAGGTCAATGCCCGTGCCCGCGCTGTCAGTCCGACCTCGGACAGAATGTAATCCAGCCCCAATCGCTTCCAGAATTGATAGCCCACATGAACGGACCCGGCCTTGTGGTGACTTTCGGTCGTCACCCGGTCGGTATGAACGGTGATGAGGTCCTCCACGGTCCTCCAGTCGCGGCGATCTTTCCCTCCTTCACTTCGCAGCCCGTTTCTGTTCTACTTTGCGAACGATTGCCTCGGCTTCCTGATCCGGATCGTCGAACAGTTGTTCCTGATCCGATAGCTTAGAGCGTTTTTCGATTTCACGTAGCGGTTTCGGGTTCTTGGAAGAAACGCTTGCCTCGGAGATTCCACGCGGGCTTTGTGCCCGCGGCTCGCTACACAAAAAAAACAAAAACAGCTCTAGCGAAGGAAATGAGCCGGTATGAACTGAAGGATGGTGGCAGCTCCGCTGGGAGTGTGCTGAACGTTTCGTCGAGCGGGCAAGCGGGATTCCGGATCGAATCACGCCGTGGTGCCATGGCGAGAGCCCGAATCGGACTCAAAACGCCGCGGGCATGAATGGGGCCGATCCGAAATGTGTTGCGTGGCGCGCTACCAACGGGCGACGCCGAATGGATGGTTGGAGAATCCCGAGTTCGTCCCGCTGCCTACTTGACGGAGGCTTGCTCATAGATGGCACCCAACCGGTAACCATCGGACTTGTGAAACACGGTCCTGGATGCGCACGAGCCGGGACGCTGCGCGAAGCAGTGCATTGAGATGACCAACGGATGGCATTGACCATGTCACACGACCGGCGATTCCGCAAGCATGAACACCTACGACTGCGGTCCGACTTCGCGCGGGTTTTCGCCCAGAAGTGTAGCGCGGGCGACGAGTTTTTGGTCGTATACGTAGCCGGGAACGATCTTGGCTGGTGCCGCCTTGGGCGAAGCGTGAGCAGGCAAGTCGGCAATGCCGTGGAGCGCAACTATGTGCGCCGGAGAATCCGTGAAGCCTTCCGAACCAGCAAGGCCCGGATCCCCGCTGGTTTCGACATCATTTGTGTGGCACGACCAAGGGCAAAAGACCCGCAGTGCGATATCACTCGGTCGCTTCGCACACTCGTTCTGAAGGCTATCCGCCGTCGTGTGGAACCTGAAGGGGGAAACAAACCTCAACGAAGCTCGGATGGGGCAAAGACGTGATCCGCCCGAAGTGTTCCGGCTCCACCGCCGTAATCACCTGGTATGGCCCCGAATCGACGGCTGGACGTAACTCCTCTCCGCCTGGTATTGCCCGGATAGCGATAACCCGGGAGATGTGAATCTGTTCCACCCGGATTATGTTGGGGCTTTCCAAGACTGTGTGGAAGGCGCGGTGTTGATCGTCGGGCTCGTCATTGATTGGCACGGTTCCGTCGTCGGAAAGCCAGAAGACCACGTCCGCATGCACCTCCCGTTCCAGGAACCCACCACCGTACCAGGTGATCTCGACGCCGACGAACTCACGATCGACAATCAAGGGGTCGCTCCCCGGCGTGCACTCGTAGTTGACCATATCAACATCGAGTACCTCCACCTCCTGACGTATCCAGATAGCGCCGGGCGCGACGGCCGTGTACGCGGTGCCGTCCACGTTTACTTCAACCTCCAGGTCAAACTGACGAGGCCAGGCGTCGTTTGGAATATCCAGCTCGGACGATGGAATCGTCAGTTCGTTGACACCGTTGAGGTTGACACTCGCCGTGTGCACTTCCGCAAACACCGTCCCGTCGTCGGAAGCTAGATTACTCAGGTAGAAACGTACGTCCGCGTCATGGGGCACGTCAGACGTCTCCAGCACAACGTCAATGGTGTAGCCGAGCCGGACCTTCAGTGGTGCATGCGGTACGTGCAGGATGAGCACCGGATTCGGCTGGTCCGGTAACTTGGAAACGCCGAAGTGGATCAATCCCTGCGCCCGGGTGAACACCTCCGCCAAGTCGTCTGAGATCGTACCCGCCAGACGGTACACACCTTTGGGAACGCCCGCGGGAATCTCCACCGTAACCGTGTCACCGGTGCCGTCCGGGTCCTCTTGAAGCGGCGGAACGAGCAGAACTTCGTCGCCATCGAGCCCATCGCCATCCAGGTCCGGATCGAGCAGCAGCAATATACGGGCGTTGTCGTTGTCGTCGGAGTCGGTCCATACCACGTCGAACGACTCGCCGGGATCAAGCTCGAAATCATTCGCGGGCTCCAGGAATGTAAGTTGCGGTTCGTCGTTAAGGATTCGTACAACACCCGCTACACGATCTGCTCCAACCACTCCTCCGACATCGATCTGGCCGACCAGATCATACAGTCCGGGACGCACGCCAGTCATCGTCAACTCGGCCTGATAGTCCCCGTCACCGCCCGGATCGTCACCCAACGGCCGGCCGATTACGATTCGCTCCTCTGTTCCACCCGTTTCTCCCGCAAGTACGAGGGAAAACGTGACCGTCGCGTTGTCGTTGTCACCTTCAACCCGCCAAGTGACCGACAACACTTCGCCCTCGTGGAGTTCAACCTCTTCCAGTGGAGACAGGATTGTGATGGAGGGAGCGACGTTGTCGACGTCACTTACGACTTCCACCCACCCTGGGGCAACCGCGGTGAAGGCTTCTGTGCCGTCATCGATTTCGCCCACGATCCGGTAAAGGCCCGGGTCAATGTCCTGTAAAACGATAGACAGCTCGTCGGCAGCTCCGTCCAACGCTGCCGCCACGGTCGGGCCGACCTGAGTTCGATCCTCAGTCCCCGTCGTGTCGGCACGCTGCATGTATATTCGCACAACAGCCTCTTGCGAGGCGGTCGTGTCGGTCCAACGCACGATCAGCGTCGAGCCGAGTGCCAGAGTCTCGTCGTTTTCCGGTTCGAGCATCTTGATGGTCGGCGGCTGGACATCGTCGGTGATCGGCTCGTCCGGTGGTGGCTCATCCGGTATGTCGGCTGGAATGATATACTCAGCCGGCGTGTCCTCATCGAAATCAATCCCGAAGACAAAAGCAACGCTGGGCAGCACATCACCTGTCTCGTCGAGGCCGAATGCTTCCACGCAGTCAGCCGATTCGCGGTTTTCGATGGTCGTGATCGTGCCTGAGCGGACACGGAGAAAAGCGATGTGAGCGATCGCGTCGTCGAGAATGAACCGCAGCGTTACGTCAGCTCTAAGTGCGCTCTCATTCCGTACCCGGACCGCTACACCGTCCTTCGGTTGTGGGTAGGTAGACTCCTGGCTCCCATTGTTCGGACCGGTTGTGACACCCCCGACGCTGTCGTTGTTGGTGGAGTCTCCATTATCCCCGGTGGGGACATCGCTGACCGATGAGTCGTCATTCTGATTGTCGTTGGCTGTGGGGGCGCCGGGATTCGGATCGAGGGGGTCGTCGATAACGCTGCTGCCGGACTCGCCGCACCCGATAAGACCGGCGCACGCAATGAAGCCGAGCAGGCAGAACCATATGTGCCTGCGTTTCATGGCCCTAATCCCCGAAACCTGCAAGAGAAGATGGCTTCCCCATCCTTTGAGACGCTCGACGCACCGGACTCCCAAGTCCCACGGCACCGACAGCGGGCCAAAACGGGCACAAATACGAAGGAAAC
>CAZJTP010000213.1:0-7384 GCA_964548955.1 uncultured Phycisphaeraceae bacterium | reverse complement strand
GACGTCTCTCATAAGCCGGCTGGCTTCCTAATCGAATACATGCTCTGCGTTATAACCCACCTTGACGCGTATACAGACTAGGAGATACAATAGAAGCGTAGTGAGGGTGCGCCCAGCGAAGGGTGATGCCCACGCTTGCTTGTGCAACCGGCCGGAAGGAGTCTGGCGCTGCTCCCGGCCGGTCATTCTTTGGCCCACACCGCCTATCGTTACCCACCGTGAGGTTGAGCCGCTGGGACTATCACCCCATCGCTGCCGGGACCGTCTCTTCTGTTCGCACTCCGCACGCGGGCTTCAGGGCCTTCGGATGCTTAGATTTCCAGAACTCTCCGAGCACGTATGACTTGACGCGTGCTGCGCCCGAAAACTCGCACGCACCGTTGGGGTGGGCTTCCCTTCCCACGTCCAGGCGCCAAATACAAATTACCATTTTAACCGCCGCGATTACCGAAGCAAGTGCAATGTTGTGAGTTTTTTTCCTGGGCCGGTCGCAAACACACGGGCAAGAATCACCGCATCTGTCTGCCTCCAGGCGCCAGCGTGTCCCATATGGAGTAACCCGACGCCGCCAGATCGCGCTAACAACACTCCTAGAACACCTGATGTCCCGGGTGTAGGCAAAAAGCTCGACCTCCGCTTGACCTGTTGGCGTCTCTGTGTGCACCGTACCTAGGGAGTGGCCAGTAGTAGGGCAGCGCCAACTTTTCACAGGCTGGCTGGCACAAACAAAGCGAGCGTAGGCGTCACCGCGTATGTTCTGTCTCCGGCATTGGAGTAATCGTTAGCAGCACGGCGCGATCACCAATCTCGCGGTGTGACTCCTCCGCGATCCCGACTTCCACGCGCGTTGCTATGTGTCCCTCTCGTCGTGGAATTGCGGAAGTGGCAGGGACGACGATGTACCGCTCCCGGTGATCGAACGACGCGGCACGCTTGAAACGAGGCCGGAAAACCGCGCGGGCTGATACTTGCCATTTCAGACAGGCAAAGCCCGTCAAGAATCGCTCCACAATTCGCGAAATGTCAATTGCGCTACACGAAAACGAAACTTGGTCTAATACCTGTAATGCTCCGGTTTGTAGGGGCCGTTGATCGGGTACCCGATGTACTCCGCTTGCTCCGGACGTAGTGTGGTGAGTTCGGCGCCAAGTTGATCCAGGTGCATTCGTGCCACCATCTCGTCAAGATGCTTAGGCAGGACATAGACCTGTTTGTCGTACTTATCTTGGTTGCAGTACAGCTCGATCTGGGCGAGCACCTGGTTGGTGAAGCTGTTGCTCATCACGAAGCTGGGGTGGCCCGTCGCACAGCCGAGGTTCACAAGGCGCCCTTCCGCCAGGACGATGATGTAGCGACCGTCAGGGAGTATCCACTTGTCGACCTGCGGCTTGACGTTCTCCTTGACGATGCCGGGCACCTTCTTCAGACCGGCCATGTCGATCTCATTGTCGAAGTGTCCGATGTTGCAGACGATCGCCTGCTTTTTCATCCTGGTCATGTGCGACGCCATGATGACACTCGTGTTTCCCGTCGCGGTGACGAAGAGGTCAGCCGTCTCGACGACATCCTCCAACGTCCTGACCTCATACCCCTCCATGCAAGCCTGCAACGCACAGATCGGGTCGATTTCGGTGACAATGACGCGACACCCTTGTGCACGTAAGCTCTGGGCGCATCCCTTGCCCACGTCGCCATAGCCGCATACAACGGCCACCTTGCCCGACAGCATCACGTCGGTTGCCCTCATCACACCGTCCACCAGCGAATGGCGGCAACCGTAGAGGTTGTCGAACTTGCTCTTGGTGACGCTGTCGTTGACGTTGATGGCCGGGAACAGGAGCGTGCCTTCCCTGGCACGTTTATAAAGGCGGTTCACACCTGTCGTGGTCTCCTCACTGACGCCGACGGCGCGTTGTGCCACGCGGTGCCACCGCTGCGGATCGTTTGTCAGCTCATCGCGGAGGAGCTTGAGGATGACGGCCATCTCCTCATTGTCCGCCGAATCGTGGTCGGGCAGCGTTCCGTCCTTGGCGTAGGCGTTCTCGGCCTCATACCCGAGGTGGGCCAGGAGCGTCGCGTCGCCGCCGTCATCGACGATCGTCGTCGGTCCGCCGTCGGAAAACGCCAGGGCCTGACTAGTACAGCACCAGTAGTCTTCAAGTGTCTCCCCTTTCCACGCGAAGACGGGGATACCTGCCTTGGCGATCGCAGCCGCAGCGTGGTCCTGCGTACTGAAGATATTGCAGCTTGCCCACCGCACGTCGGCGCCGAGCTTGACCAGCGTTTCGATCAGCACGGCCGTCTGAATTGTCATGTGCAGCGAACCCGTGATGCGGGCGCCGGCTAGAGGCTTGTTTGCACCGTATTCCTTGCGAATCGCCATCAGGCCCGGCATCTCGTGCTCGGCCAGGATCATCTCCCTTCGCCCGAAGTCCGCCAGACCCAGATCCGCGATTTTGTACTCCTGAACCGCTGTTGTCATCGCCATCTCCCTTTGTTCATGCCACTATTCTGGCACTTACAGTATCCCTACTCATTCTCGGAGTCGTATTGCTTCCCGACGCGTGCCGTAATCACGAACAACTCAGGCGCGTCGTCGGCCCGCTTCACCGTAACAAGCCGGCGAGATCGAACCTCATCGAAACCCATTGATTCCAGTAATCCAAGAACATCGTCCGGTTCAAAGCCCCACCACCGATCCTGCATCCGATCATGGAACGCTTCATTATCATGTGCGGTCTGCTCGACGATCAGTACACACCCGCCGGCCGCTACGATCCGGCGCAACTCCGCGATCGCATCCCTTGGCGTCGGCACATGATGCAGGACCAGCACGGCGACGGCCAGGTCAACCGATTCATCCGGGATCGGCAACTTCGCCAGGTCGCCGCAGCGCAGCTCAACGTTGTCGATCCCGTAGTACTCGAGTCGGTGACGGGCCGCCTCGAACATTTTGTCGACCGGTTCGACACCAATGATCCGCTCAAAGTGTCGCGCGAGCGTCGGTAAGAGATACCCCGTACCCGTCCCGATATCCGCTACGGTCCACGAAGGCGGTAGCAGGCCGATAAAGGCCTCCAGATGAAAACTCGACCCGAAACTCTCCTCGCGCAACACGTCCCATTGACGACCGACGCGCTCAAAAAACCAATGGCTCATGTCGTGACGCCGGCGAATCACCGCCTCCAGACGCGACTCAATCGAATCAGCCAGGGGCTGCTCGGCGATCCAAGCAAGTAGCCGGGCAGTTAAGTCCGAGACCGTGCCGTTGCGCTGCGGGGTGGACACCGAATATAGAACCGTGTTCCCGTCCCGACGATCGCGGATGAGCCCGGCGTTACGCAGAATCTTCAAGTGTCGCGAGACGGTCGACTGAGGTTGGTTGAGCACCTCCACGAGTTCCGAGACACTCAGCTCATGCCTGTGCAACGCACCGAGCGTCCGCTCCCGCGTTCGATCCGCCATAGCCTTGAGCACCGCTTCCGGTTCCATCACCGAGCACCCAAATGCCGATCCATTGGAATATCTAACTATCCGGATAATAGGATATAACGGCAGCGTGTCAAGAAGGGATCACTCCGAAATTCCCGTTTTTTTCTTTTCTTCTGCCGGGGCCGGCTGTCATCGAGCGCACTCGTTGACCCGCGCAGAGCCAGGGGACATGATAGGGTGTGGGTGTGCGTAACGGTACGCCCGATAAATCACTCCACATTCGGGAACCTTTGCGGTGGCTAGGCGTCCAAATTCAAGGAGGCAGGTGACTTCGGGGAGGATACCCCGCCCGGTACCGTTGGAGGACTTCGAGCTTATCGAGAAGGTCAAGGCTGGTAAGACCGAGGCGTACGGGGAGTTGGTGCGCAAATACCAGGACCGCGTGTTCAATGCGTGCTGGAGAATCTGCGGGCATCTGGAAGACGCCCGTGATCTGACTCAGGAGGCCTTTCTAAAGGCTTACGAAGGTCTCGCCGGTTTCCGAGGGCAGAGCGGGTTCTACACGTGGATCTTCCGGGTTGCGGTCAACCTGGCACTGTCCCACCGCCGACAGACTCAGCGGCGGCGGGAGTTTTCGTTTGAGCAAGGACCTCATCCGGCGGGGTCGCAGGCGAAGGATCTTTCCAGGCGGGTGAACCGGGGGCAGGATGACGATCCCGCCCGCGCGGCGAGCGAGACCGAACTGCAGGGTGTTGTCGCACGTGCGCTCCAAGATCTCGATGATGACCAACGCGCGGTAGTCGTTTTGCGCGACATTGAAGGATTCGACTACCGGGAAATCAGTGAGATTCTCCAGATCCCGCCGGGTACGGTGAAGTCGCGACTTCACCGGGCACGAATGTCGCTTTATCAGACCGTCCGCCCGGCAGTTACTGGTGACGAGTAGGTGCGTTCACTCTATGTCGGACATTAATCGAGAAGAACTTGGTGAGTGGCTGTCCTCCTATCTCGACGGCGAACTCAACCGCGAGCAAGAGGAGCTGATCGAGCGCCGACTGCGGGAAGACGAGTCCGCGCGGCGGCTTTTGGAGGAACTGCGCCGCACGGCCGATCTTGTCTCCTCACTTCCGCGGCATCGAGCACCCACCTCAATCTCCGAGGACGCAATGCTCCACGTGGAACGGTCCGAACTGCTGGGTGAGCCGGACGCTCCACAGGAGCGCCTGGGCGGTCGAAGAAGCCCGATTTTCGCGTTGGTGTCCATGGCTGCCGCGATCTGCCTGCTCGCCATCGGCCTTCCATTTCTCATCGGCGACCGCGAGCCGGACACACCACTGCGCCAAGAACGGTTGGCCCTCGCACCGGAAAAGTCAACAGACATCGAGGCGGGCGAACTCGGCGATGTCAAGATGGTGTCACGTCTTAAGGACCGGCGTGAGACGTCCAGAACGCGACGGGAAAGAACCGGGATCGCATCAACCGCCGCCAAGAGCGACGAGCGATCAAGTCTTCTCGCAACGGCGGATATCGGTCGGAAGTTCGGGGCCGGTCTCGGCGCGGCCTCAGTTCGAACCCATGCATTCGCCAACGAAACGGTCCGACTCAAGGTGACTGTGCAGAATGAGGTGCAGCGCGACGCCGTCACAGAGCGGTTGACGGCCTATCTCGCGGAACGCCACGCGGTCAATCTGTCCGACAAGATGCCGGACGACGCGGGCAAGGCGGCGCCTGCGGGCAGCTTCTATTATCCGGGCGATCCGAGTACAAACTTCACCGAGACCAACCAGCGGCAAATTCTCATGCGCGCTTCGCGTCGCGAGCTCGACGGCATGATGGATGAGCTCGCCCGAGTTGCACCCGCAAGCGATAGCGTAGCACTCGTCGCCGGCCCGTTTTCCATCCGTGGGCTGGAGAGGGCGCGAACCGCCCTATACGGTTTTGAGGAGCCGGTCCCAGCCGTCGCGACACGCCGTA
Source organism: uncultured Phycisphaeraceae bacterium (assembly GCA_964548955.1). Classification (GTDB taxonomy): domain Bacteria; phylum Planctomycetota; class Phycisphaerae; order UBA1845; family UBA1845. The sequence continues at coordinate 1,978 of CAZJTP010000213.1, read as the reverse complement.
TCGTTGGTGACAGACGTGAGGCGGAAGCAATAGAACGGGATGAAGCGGCTTGGGCTTCACCCGGTCAACCGCCCGCGCGGAAGGACGATCTCTTTGATGGGCTGTTCGAGGCGATAGGGCTGGATCCTAAGATTCTGTCGCTCGCGCCGACACGAGAATCCGATGCAGATACCGCTGATGCTGAAACGCAAGAGCTTCCCGATCTCACCGGGACAGCCATCGCCGACGCCGGCGAACCCGAAACCCGGATGGCTGAACAGGCCGCTTGGGAAGATATGAGGATTCACGGCAAAGAGGGCAAGAGGAAGCGCAGCGCTCCGGCCCCTGCGGAACGGCCGTCGCTGGTTGACCGCCGGAAGAAGGCGCTCGATGAGTCGTGGCGACGCCGCGACAAATTGGCCAACGTCCCGGAAAGCACTGCCGAAGAAGCACCAACATACCGGGCGGAAACGGAAGCACGTGATGCTCGACCTGCCGGTGGACTCGTCGTCGACCGGTCCACCGAACCCTACGTGACCCTGGTCGTCCAAGTGATCGTGGCCGGACCCGACAACGGCAAACCGGCCCCAGCAGTCAGACGCGCCAAGCCGACATCCGGGGCGAAAGACAAGAAGCGTGGATCATCACAGGATGAGCGCTAGTGGTCTGATTCATGCTGTTTGCATCTTATCCAGAACGGCCCGCGCCCGGCGTACTTTGGCCGGGATGTCTTCCGCCTTGGCTGTTTAGGTGAAGGATCGCGGATGCTCGTTGTGCTCGTCAACGTACGTAGAAAGGCTGGAAAACCTGTCCCACGTGGTCCTCGTTGGGACAACCGCGTGCACAACTCCGCGCAGGCTAAAGCCAGTGGCTCAGGTATTCGCAGGACTTCCCGAACACGACACTACGGTGTCGTACCCGACTTGGGCACGAGCGGCGGCAGGGCGCTGCGGGAGGCAAGCTGATCGACGACCCACTCATCGAGAGGGTTCAGGTGATAGGCTGCCTGCAGATGATGGATGGCCATCCGTTCATTGTGGTGCCGCAATAGGAATCGGGCGAAGGCCACGTGGGCCTCGGGATTGTCGGGTTCCATGGCGACAGCCTGGCGATAGCGCAGCAGCGCCCCATCCACATCGCCCCGCTGCTCGAGTTCCTTGGCCAGGAAGACGTACTGCTTAGCGGAGGGTCCTACGAACTCGGCCGCCCACTCGGCGTGCTTGAGCGCCTCGTCAAACTGCCCCTTGAGCTCCAGGGCGATATTCTTGCCCTCGATCGAGGCCTGATGTCCCGGGTGCACGTCGAGCGCCTGGGAATAAAACCCGATGGCGGAGTCGAGTTCGCGCATAGCGGCGGCATGATTCATCTCCTCGAACCTCTTCCGGGCCAGCATGACGCTACACACAGCCAAGTCGTGGAGGTTCTCGATTTGCCGGGGCTTGAGCTCGTCAGCTTGCCGGAAGAAGTAACGAGCAGGCCAGTAACTGTCCTTCAGCATCGCCTTTTGACCCTCATAGCGCAACTGACGATAATTAGGGCCGCATCCGGGCAGCAGGCCCGACAGCACGCAGGCGGCGGCAAGAATAAGGGGAAAACCTAACCGCGCCCTCTTTCGCAGGTCGTTCATGGCTCTAACCTCATAACCTCGTGAGAGTCGATACACAGATGTCCATGCCACCAGGTCGGATGTAATGTCCCATGCCTAGTCGCTTCGTCATTCTACATCACCAGGTCGCCGATGGCGAGCACTGGGACCTGATGCTTGAGCGGGGCGACGTTCTGCTGACCTGGCAGCTCGCTAGGGAGCCGGTCGACCGGTCCAGCCTACCCATCCCCGCGAAACGGCTCGCCGACCACCGCAAGGGCTTTCTGGACTATGAGGGGCCCGTCAGCGGCGATCGCGGCCACGTCCGGCGGGTCGACACCGGGACCGTGGATTTTGAACATGTCCGGTTAATCGTTGAAATTTGAAGAGAGGGGTTCCCGCTGGGAAAATCCC
>CAZJTP010000212.1:0-7436 GCA_964548955.1 uncultured Phycisphaeraceae bacterium | reverse complement strand
ATCTGAACGGCGGAAAAGTCAACGGCAGGCAAGTCTTAGATCCGGCACTCATACGGCTGATGTCCAGAATCCCTTTTCCCGTTAAGGGCCAGCTGGAGGGATATGGTCTGTGCGTTAATATCATGAGGACGTGGGGCGGTGGAGTGGTCGACACGGACTTGCTGGATCATGGCGGATCAGGATTTGGGTTTGGATGTAGCATGAAATGGTTCCCTGACAAGGGTATTGGCGCCGCGGCCTTGAGTCGCTCCCGTAGTGGGAACAACGCGGCGATGATCGTCGTATCTAACCTCGTATTCCAGGCCCTCAGGCTGAAGGGGGATTGGCCGTCTGTTTCAACGCCCTACCGTGACTTGACGGCTCGCCGGATTGAGAAGGCTAAGCTGGAGCGGCTGTGCGGTAATTACGGAGGCCGCGGATGGAAGCTTTCTGTAGAGTTCAAAAGCCATGTGTGCGGCATCCGCTCCAGCGGCGGAGACTTCCAGCCGCTGCACTTCGTGGCCTCCAATGAGGCGTTCACAGAGGCCAACGGAGATGTCAGGCGGCTGTATCAGTTCATTCTCGACGACAAGGGACTACCTCAGCGTATGGTCATGCTGAACAATGGACAAGTCTGGGACTATATAGACGGTCCGAATGACAAGCTTGGCCCGAACAGGGCTGAATGGAGCAAATACCTGGGAAGGTATGAGTGGAAGTGGCATGGTGCCGAAGACAGTGGCAGAGTTAACATGCAGAATGGCCACCTGTATTTCGACGACACGAGGCTGCGCGAAGACGAACCGGGGTTGTTTTTTAGCTCCGAGGGGGAGGTGCTCGACCTCAGACGTGTCGTCCCGACGTGGCGCAGCCATAGAATCGAGAAACTCGGAAACTAATCTCCCTTGTGAGAGGCGGCACGCAGTCACCGCCGGCTCCTAAGGCTGGCATTCCACCTCGGCACTCTCGAGAACAGTCGAGAACAGCTGAACACCCGGAAGGTGGTGGATGGGTCGCTCCTCCGTCTGACCGTGGGTGACTACTCGATCTTCACGGCCGCCAGAGTAGAACCGGAGAGGGTTATTGTGGCCTGGGAGACTTCGCCTCGCTCGTTTCTCACAAAGGCGATCTCCACATCGCACGATAGTATGAAGAAAGTCGTTTCCGACGCGAGATACAGCTCCTCCCGGAACATCCCAGCAGCGTCAACGAGCACTCCACCTCGTCAGCGGCGCGAGGTGTGCTACTCTACTGCGTGATTCGCCGACGGATGGCGTCCCTCATTCTCTCCAGATGCGACATGGCAGGCCCGAAGTTGGTTGCGGCTACGATGGCCAGGTCGCTGTCAGGATACACCATGATCATCGCCATGAACGTTCCAGCGGACCCAAAGAAACCATACCTGCGTTCGCCTTCACCGGTCTTCCCCCCCCTCCAAAAGCGAGGAACGGTCTCGGCCTTGAGCGTACTGTCTCGGTTGTTAAGAACGCGCAAGTAAAACGCCGCGCAGCTTGCGAGATCTTCAATGGAACAATGGAGATTTCCGGCTGGACCGAAGGCGTCCACATCCATAAGCTCGAATCTCCCGATCTTCTGGACTCTCAGATTCGGCGCTACGTTGTAATGGCCATGGGGCTGATTGGAACGGTCCTCGGTCGCGGGCCATCCGAAGCCCGCCGATCGCAGCTCAAGCGGCTCAAAGACCAGGGTGCGCATCAGCTCTTCCCAGGGCCGCTTCGCCACGCGTTCGGCCATATACGCGGCGACGACGTACCCCGAGTTGGAGTAGACGTACTCGCCGATCCCGTCGGGCTTCTCACTTAGGACGCAGCGTACGAGCGCGGCACGTGCCTTCGCCGGCGTTCGCCCCGAGTCAACGAAGGATCCCAAGGCGAACTCCCCGGAACTGGGCACGCTCGGTACGCCTCCACGATGTCCAAGCAGTTGCTCCAGCGTGACGCTTCGATATTCCGAGTCCATTGGGATGTCGTGCAAGACTTGCCCGACGGTCATATCCCAACGCAGCACGCCGTTGCCTATGAGCTTTGCGATCATCGTGCCGGTGAGCGTTTTAGTCACCGACCCAATGTGCCATCGATCGGTGAGTTGGACACTGTCGGGTCTGTCGAAGCGGCGGACGCCGATTGCAGCCTTGTCGGTGATCTTGCCTCGACGCACAATGGCGGCAGCCATCCCCGGCGCACCGCAGTCGCGGCGGACTTGCTCCAACAAGTCGTGAAGATCCCTCCAGTTATCATAGGCCTTCGCTTCCTTATCAACGGGAGTGCCGTTGCTCGGGGCCGCATCCTCCGGAGGAGGTGCCGTCGCGTACGGCCCCATTCCTACGAGGTCATGCGGAGGCTCTGGGGAAAGCTCGATGCGGAACTTCGCCCACCCGTACTTCTCCGTATGGACGATCGCCTCAATGGTGAAGTCGCCTTGGGCGCTCGCGGAGTGGACCGCCATCCTCCCCACCACTCTGCGAAGCATGAGGGGGCCATTTGCCAACTCCTGCTCGATCGGAGTCTCTTTCAAGTACTCTTTTGAGTAGTGTTCCTTGATGAATCGTCGCAGCGCGTCCTCCCCATCGGCGTTGTAGGCCTCAAAAAATGCCTCTCCAAAACGGCCTGCGTGTGTGTTGGGCCAATCCACTCGTCTCTCGGCGTCAGGATTGGCCTCGATCTGCGCCCTGGCAAAGGGTGCCCACGTCACGACGGCGAGTGCCGTCATACTCAACCACCGTATACCCATCCTGCCATCTCCCTGTGTTGTCCTGTCACCTCCGCACGTTCCACCCCGCGGGTGATGCTCGATGCCCCGGATTCCGCGCGCTCATGCCCCACTCCGGATGAAATGGCCATCATGACGACAGCCAAACCTTACGCAGTAGGGTCTTATGCGTGCTCAGTCGTTCTGGCCGCCGCTTCTTTTGTCGGGGGGCGGTGGAAGAGTCTCGGTGTCAGGCTGCGTGTAGTCCGGGCAGAGCGCATACACGTACAGCAGCAGGGCCAACCCAATGATAAGAGGGATTCCCGCTGTTCCGGCGAGTGAGAGCCTGCCCATGTCGACGAACTGGAAGGCGGCCAGAAGGCCGATGCCTAGAGCAGTCGTGATCAAGCCTCCCAGCTTGAGACCTTCGCGCCGCCGAAGCCAGCGGATGCGTTCCTCCTCGATTCGCAATCCAAGGAGTTGTTCCGCGGAAACCCCGCCCTTGTCGACGAGCCTCTTCTCGGTCTCGTGCCGGTAGTATGCCTCCCGTTCCTTGCGTCGCTGTATCGCCCAGCCGACCACGGTCGCCCAGGAAAAGAACACAACCCAGAACGCCGCGACCACAACGATAGCAACGATGTCCGAGTTTCCACCGGCTGCCGCCGCGGTCTCGCCGCCTACGTCCATCGTCTCGATCTCCGCTCCATTGAGCTTCTGTCAATCAGTAGGACGCCATCCGCTCCGACGCGGTTGCGTTTTTCTACAATTCGTCGAAGAATGGCCTTCTTGCAACTGCGGGCTCCCTAATAGCGTCCTACTTGTAGGAACGGCCATATGAGCGAGGAACAGGACGCAGTGGTCGTCGGCCGAGTACTCGCTGGAGATGTGGAGGCCTTCGCGGGTGTCGTTCGGCGGTGGCAGGGGCCGCTTGTGACGCTTGCGTTCAGGTTTTGCCAGGATCGAAACCGGGCCGAAGAGATGGCTCAGACGGCGTTCTTGAAGGCCTACCGATCGCTGGAACAGTGGCAGGGTGAGAGCGCGTTCTCGAGTTGGCTGTTCGCCGTTGCAGCTAACGTGTACCGCTCCGAGATGCGGCGAAGACGTTTGTTTACGCTTCCGCTCGACGCTGCCCATGAAGCGATCGAACCACGCTCGGCCGCTTCATGCAACGCCGACGTAGATCGACAGGAGCTTGTGCGGGGCACGGTATCAACGCTGCCTGCGAGGTACCGTGATGTGCTTGTGCTATTCTACTTTCACGAGATGGATGTTCGGGAGACCGCCCTGAGTCTGGGCGTCGCCGAAGGAACGGTAAAGGCTCGATTGCATCGTGGCCGCGCGCTACTCCGGAGGAGACTTGGACCGGTCCTTACGGCGCCGACTTCGCGAGAGGACCTGGAATGACTGACGATCTCGACCGTATCCTGGTGTCGGAAGACAGCATCACGCCATCCGGCGGCTTTTTGGCGTCCGTCATGGAGGCCGTACGAGAGTGCCGTCGCTACGAGATCCCGATTCCATTCCCGTGGAAGCGGTTCACGACCGGGTTGGTGGGGGGGCTCTCCTGTACGGTGCTCAGTATGATTCTCCTGGCTCCGGAATTGTCTCCACTCCGGTCGCCCGGCGTGAGAACATGGTTTCCCGTCCCACAGTGGCTTTGCGCACCCGAGTTTGTCTGGACGGTGCTTGTCCTTGCTGGAAGCTTGCTCGCCGTCCGATTTGCCGTGGCGTTAACCTCCGATTAGACGACGCGGCCGAAGTCCGATGCCAGAGCAAGGGCCCATTGCCACGAGCCGCTTCAGCGCCCCGTGAGCATTCAACGGGAGATCGTCTTTAGATTGTCCCCGGGAACACGATCGATGAGCAGGTTCCGCGGGTCTATGCCGGCACGGACAGGTTCTTCGTCAACGAGGATTTCGATCTCGGATATCCCAGGATTAAGGCGGTGCTTCTCAAGATGGAGGGTTGTTTCTGACTTCTCTCCGTCGGTATCTGTCTCACCAAACACGCCGATCTCGACCCAGTCGTTGTGATCGATCTCGGTCTCAACGCCCTGCCCGTTGGCTCGCATCTTGCGCGACTGATAGACCAGGTTGACCGCGTACCTGCCGTCATCAGTACGAGTGAAGGTGGCTTCCTCGACCCGGTTGTCGTACAACGTAATGGTCTCGAACATATCCTCGATGAAGTACCGCAGGTTCTCAGGCATGACCTCACGGACATGGTCGAGGAACTCAAGCGAGTTCGTGTAGGGCGGGTCCTGGTATGCCGTGGCCTTAACGAACTTGCGCACGGCTGCGTTGAACACGTCCTCGCCGAGGTAGTCGCGAAGCGCATACATGACCAGGCTGCCTTTGCAGTAGTGAATGTAGGCCTGGTCTTCCACCAGCATGAGCGGCATCTCGTTGATCCGCTCATTGGCGCGACCGCTCAGGTAACGGTCCAGCTCATAGGCCAGAAGCCTCTTCATCTGCTCGCGGCCGAACTCCTTCTCCATCACCATGAAGGCCGAGTACTGCGCCATGCTCTCAATCAACATGCTCCAGCCTTGAACGGCACCGCCACAGACCTGGTGGCCCCACCACTGGTGGGCGACTTCGTGGGCCGTGATGTAGAAGACCATGTCGATGTCTTCCTCATCACGGAGGTCGTCAACGAAGTGGGCGCTCTCGGAGAACGGAATGGTATTGGGAAAGGACTGCGCGAACGAGCGATACCTCGGGAACTCGATGACGCGCAACTGGCGGTGCTGGTAGGGGCTGAAGTTGGCCGTGTAGTAATCAAGGGCCTTTTTGATCGAGTCGATCATGCGGTCGACGTTGTAACCGTGGTCCTTGTGGTGGTATATGGCGATGTCAACGTCGTTCCACTTGTCGCGCTTGATCTCATACCGGCCGGAGAGGAACGAATACATATTGAATATGGGAGCGTCCATCTGATAGTGGAAGTAGCGGCGGTCGCCCTCGGCCCACTCGCGCTGCAGGTATCCGGGGGCGATGGCGATCTGATCACGGCAGGTGCTGACCACAGCCTCGAAGTTAATCCGGTCGGCGGCGTGCGAGAAGGGTGTATTGCGCCGGGCCTCAAGGTCGTCGACGGCCGCCATGCGCGCCCTCGGCGGCAAGTCGTACTCCTTCCGGTCATCCGGGTTCACAAGTTCGTGCTCGCGTGTGTAACCGACACAAGGAACATATTCGAAGTTGTCGAAGAATGTGCCGTTCTCGACTATCAGTGTGTTCGATCCATTGTTGACGAAACCGCGGGTGATCAGGCTTACGTCGAAGCTCATATCCAGCGCAGCACCCGGCGCAAGTGGTTCATTGAGCTTATAGATGCGATAGCCGACTTCGCGGTCCTCAAGTTCCAGAGTGTCGTCGGGAAGACTGAAGGCGTTGATCCTCAGGTCTGTGTTCATCAACATGTGCAGCTTATCAATCGCCTGATCGTGTTTGTTCACTAGGTGAAGGTTGCCACGGATATCCGCCCGGCGGGACTCTGGATAGATGTCCACCTCGAGCTTGGCGTCGATCAGTCGCGGTTGGAGCAAACCATCGTACTGTTTGTAGCGCTGTTCATAGAGCGCTGCCAGGCGATTCTTCTCATCGTCGGTGCGGTAGTCGTTCAAAATGTTGGTATTGTAGAAGATCCACGCTCCGACCAGCACGAACCCGATCGCGGCCGTTGCCAGCACGGTCACACTTCCCCGGCTCATTCCTTGACGAGCCAGTCGCAGACGCAGACGCATCCTGCTGTCGGTTCCTCGCACCCACAGCAGGTTGGCCATCAGCACAAGCCCAACTGCCAGCAGCGCCCAGTACACATTGAACCACACCAACGGCGCAACGAAGTGTCCGTAGCCGTTCATGTCGGAGTACGGCGCGGACGGTGTCGTCCCATACAAATAGAGATGGTGCCCGAAGCCCATAACGGGCAGCGCCTCCATAGCGATAAAGTAGAGCACCATCACCAGATAACCGACGTACTTCTGGTTCACCAGTACCTGTATGAAAAGTGTCAGCACGCAGAGCTGGAGCCACTCAGCCAGTGAGATGACAAACAGACTCTTCAAGTAAAGACCCAGCTCGAAGTCGAAGTAGCCCCTGGCGATCTGAAACGCCATCGTGGTTGCCATGGCTACGACGAGCGCCATGACGCAGATCACGGCCAGCGCGGTCAGCTTGGCCGTGAGTGGGACCCAGTTGGGCACGGGCAGGGCGTCATACAGTTCGTGCATCTTGCTTTGCCGCTCTCGCCAGACCATCTCACCGCTGTAGATGACTATCACGATCAGCAGGAACTGGTCAAAGGTACCGGCGATCGTGCGGAGCATGAGCCGCGTCAGGGGGTACGAGGTGGTCCCCTCGATGTTGGCCACGAGCGAACCTATGAGGTTGCACACGCCGAATATCATGATCACGATAAAGGGAATGCTGCGCAGGACACCGCTGACCTCGACCCGCGTTTGACAAAGCCACTGGGCAAGGTAACACCGACGTGTGAACATTGACCGGACAACGGGGATTGGCGTCGCAAGAAGCTCAGGCGCCGCTGCCTCCGGTGCCTCCTGGTGCCGCAAGCGTTTGCGTGACATCCTGTCCTCGCGCATTTCCATCCGGAAGCGAACCAGCGTAAGCACCAGACAGCCCGCCCCCAACCCTGTCCACAGCAACCGATTCAGCAGCAAGGTACCCGTTATCCCCACTGCCCCTTGTAGGAGATGTCCATGCCCTCCTTACATTGACCAGTCG
>CAZJTP010000211.1:0-7440 GCA_964548955.1 uncultured Phycisphaeraceae bacterium | reverse complement strand
TCCGGTTGTTCCAGGCTTCGTACGCGCCCGCCCCGTTGAGCAGGTCGATGACCTTCAGAATGTTGGATGGGCCGCCGTGCTCGAAAGCGGCAATCGATAGCACAGGCAGGCCCCGGTTTAGCCGACATCCATCGCGGCATCGGTGCTCGCCTCCAGCTCCACAAGAGTCGACCGGGATGTCCCAAACCCGCTCGTAGAAAAAGTGCGCCTAACCGACAATCATTCCGACGGGTCTTGTAAGAGCGTGTTTGAGAGGCCGGAGCAATCCTACCAACGGGTTCCAAAGGGTGCCGCGGGCGGCTTGCCCGCCCGTGTTTTCCTTGCCTCAAGCAATCGCACTGGCAGCAAGCTGCCAGAGGCACCCAACTTCTCAAACAACCTTGACGAGAGGTCGCCTGCGCCCGGATGATGGGGAAAACTTGACCAAAGCGCGGACGTGGACACAATTCTCGGACGTTCCGCGACCTCGTTTCCTGGATCACGGCGAACAACAAAGGAGAAGCATGATGGTATACCGCATTCAGCGAGGATGTTTGGGGCTTGTGTTGGCAGCGTGTATTTCAACCGTGGCGACGGGCGATGTCGTTGAGGTCACGGTCACCGGCCAGGGCATTTCCGAAGATGCGGCCCGCCACGACGCCTTGCGCAAGGCGCTGGAGCAGGGCGGCGGTGTGGAGATCGCTTCGCGAAGCAATGTCGAGAACTTCGCCCTGATACGTGACACGATCTACGCCCGCGCCGACGGCATTGTCACGGACTACAGAATCCTCGAACAAGGCGACGCAGCCGGCGGGATCAAGTACTGCACGATTCGCGCGAAGGTCAGCAAGAGTGCCATCGCATCGACATGGGGCGAGGTGCAGAACGTGCTCGATCAGGTCGGGCGGCCCGGGATCACGGTCTATATCCAGGAGCGGATCGACGGTGTCGTTCAGGACAGCAGCATCCTCGAGTCCCAGATCGAACATCGATTGCTCGACGCGGGCTTTGCCGTCTATGCAGGGAAGCAGGTCCGGGCGATCACCGAGAAGGAGTCGGCCGACGCCGCATCTGAGCAGAACGTCGCCAAAATGCAGGCCATCGCCAAAAACTTCGGTACGCAGATCTTCATCACCGGCACCGCGCAGGCGAACTCAGCCGGTGTCCGAACGCTGGCCGGCCAACCGACGACCATGTACAACGGCGACGCAATGATCAAAATGTATTACACCGACACCGCCCAACTGCTCGCCAGCGAATCCCTCGCCAACTGGCGCGGCGGGGCACGCGGGCATCACACGATCTCGCCGCAGGCCGGCAAGAAGGCGCTCGAAAACGCTGGTCAGGAACTCGTACAGCGGTGCTACGAGAGTGTCATGAAGCGGTGGGCAACACGCATCAGCGCCGGCGGTGAGCTGACCCTCGAAGTCGAGGGCATGAGCGTCGGCGATGCGATCAAGTTCAAGAAGAAGCTCGAAGCCATCGACCCGGACAAGATCCGAGCGGTCAGTTACTCGATGACGAAAGGCATCGCGACGTTCCGGATCAAGGCCAAGATGACGGCCGAGACACTGGCTGAACATCTCGTTACGGACGACTTCGCCGCCCTGATCGAGATCGTCGATCTGAAAACCAATCGCATTCAGGCCAAGAGAGTGGGAGACTAAACGGCAAAGTTGCGTGGTGCACGTACGTATTCAGCGGGTGGTGGCACGCGGCTGCGATCCACACGGGCAAGCTCCATTCTCATGGCTCGGCATGAATGCCTCATGTCGAGGCATGCTCTTGTATCGGAGCGGCATCGCCTGATGCGTTTGCCTATGCCAACCGCGAGGCACGCCAAACAGGTACTGGTGCATGCCCTCGCTCCACGTTTCGTACCGGTCACAAGTCGCCGGCGGGCGGTTCGCACGTTACCCCGGATCAGCCGGTGCTTTGTCCAGAATGCCCGAAAATGGACGGATCCGTTTGGTGAGTTCGGGTTTCAGTCGCACTGCCCGTCGAAACCAGAGCTTTGCATCGGCGTCGCGGCCGATCCCGGCGTTCAAGTGGACTGCCCGATCTGCGGTGGACCGGTGCGTTACGATTCACCACAGCAGGCCGTCCTGGAGATTCGTGAGCTACGGACTCGTCGGGGCAAGATCGAGTATGAGCGGGCGGAGCGGTTCCACGAACAACGCCCTCGTGGCCGGGCCGCCGGCCGGAATCGCCAAAAGCTCGCCGCATAAACAGTCATGCACTCAACTCCCGCCCTTACAAAATGTTACAACGCGAACACGTTTCGCGCTTGCCGCGTTGTTGCCGATGAACCCGTCATCCGTCGAGTGGTCTTTGGTCCTACTGAGATTACTCCGATCGGCATCACCCAGAGCCAAACGCTTGGCGGAGAGCAACCATCGACCGGCCAAGTGAGTTGAAGCGTCGAAGGCTCGCGCATCCGCCCCGCCCGTGGCGTTCGATCCGTCGGAGGGAGGTTGATTGGGACGATCGGCAGGTCTGGTGTTACCGGGCCTCGAGAGATAATCCAGCCGCCAGGTCGGCGGAATCGGCGCCTTTCTCACCGACGTTGGACCGCATACACTTGAAGTGCCGACGAGTATACAGGTGGCTCCACACGCGACGGGTGCCGCATCCGGTCACGAATGACAACCTGCTGGGGTTCGGGCACAGGGTCAGGGCAATCGCATCTAAATCGGCGGATCCTGCATGGCGCGGCTGGGATGCGGGTTTGTAAATCCGGGAAAGTACAACGACCTTGGGCCGTAAGTGCATTATCAGCATGAAAAACGCCACCCGGAATTAAGATGCGATTGCCCTGGGCACAGGGTGAATCCCCTGCAAGTGGGCTTGACGAATAGCGTCTGCGGGCTTATAGCGGCAATGGGATTAGATTGCGGCGGCGTACCCAAGTGGACTAAGGGGACGGATTGCAAATCCGTTATTCAAGGGTTCGAATCCCTTCGCCGCCTGTCGCAAGCACTATCTTCATCGGCGCCTGACCGTTTAGTCCAGCAAGGGATCGACGGCGAAGCTCCGGTCTCTACTCCACCCAGATGCGCCGCAGGCAGCAGTCGTCGCCGTCCGGGAGGGAGCGTGTCGTCTCGATCTTGATGTTGGTGCCAAGCACCTTGTTAATCTCGGCGACGGCTGTGAAGAACCACGTATCACATCCCGGCTGGTCCTCCTCGATTATGCCTAGGCGCTTGTGCCAGTGGTACCAGGGGCAATCGGCGTGTCTGACGAAGGCCTCGTCTCCCTCACCTTGCTCGACCGTGGCGTCCTCCCCCATGCAGACCGACGACCAGGCGATGGACCGGGCGACCTGGATGGCAAGAGGTTGTTTCGGGTCCAGGCGTTTCAGATAGGCTTTAGCGGTTTGGACGCCGGTGATCTCCCACATCCTGTTGCCCACCTTCCGCGGGTCGAGGTTGGGCGCCAAAGCCAGCGCGGCCTCGCGCCAGGCGAAGTGCTGGGCCCGGACGATCTCGCAAAGCACCTTGAAACGTTTCTCGATCGGTATATCCATCGTCATTCCTTTCTCGTCTCATTTATCCTCCGACTCTCAGAGGAACTGAGACAATATCTCCTTGAGAGAAAACGGTGTTTGGAAGTCCGCGCGAGCTTTGAGCCCGCGACTCGCTATACGAAAACGGAGTCTGCTCTACAACCTGCGGTTCGCTTGATCATCGCTTAAAGCTGTAGGCTTCGTGGACGGCCGAGGCGCCGTAGAACCTCGGCAGCTCGAAGTTGACGGCGTCTACGGGACAGACCTCGGCGCAGATGCCGCACTCCTCACAAAGCATCTGCAGATAGGCGGCCTTTCCGTTGATCAGACCCATAATCTGCGCGGGACACCGCTTGACGCACACGCCGCAGCCGTTGCACTTGAACGCATTGATTACTGGAAACATATTATCATCCTTCGGACCGCGTTTTTGATATTTCGACGTATCAGGGCCGCTCCCTTACGGTCGCGGTTCGGATTACTAGCCACTCCCTTACGGTCGCGGTTCAGATTTCTAGCCGCTCCCTTACGGTCGCGGTTCGGATTTCTAGCCGCTCCCTTGCGGTCGGGATTCAGTCACAAACTCATCGCCAGCCTGTATCCATCGTGAATGGCTGCACTGGCCCTTCGGGTCACGACGGCGTCACCGACGGCGTATACATCGCCCTTTTCGTATTTGATCTCCCTGTCGGGTGCCATGTTGGCCAGGACGACAGTGTCACATGCGATGGTGACCTCGTTGCCTTCCGGATCCTCAGCCACCACCCCCTCGGGTCTGAGCTCCTTGATCTTGTGCTTGGTGTACTGCGTGACGCCGCCCTCTTTGAGCTTCTTAATGTAGCGCCAGATGTAGGAGGGATTGACGTCCAGGCCGAACTTTTTGGCCGGCCCCACGATGGAAACGTCATATTCGCCCTCTTCCACAAGGAAAAGCGCGGTGGAGATGGCTACGCCTTTGTCGCCCAGCACAACAACCCGATTTCCGGGTTTCACGGTGCCATCCATCACATCGAGGCAACTCATCACATTGTCACCATCACCACCGGTGAAAGCGGCACGATCGGGCTTGGCGCCCGTGGCGAGGATCACTTTGTCGGGCGCTTGCTTTTCGATCAGATCCGGCGTCACGGGCTTGTTGGTGACGATCTTGGCACCGTTCTTCTCACAGCGACTCTTGAGATGATTGACTAGCCGCATAAACTCACCATCGCCCCACGGACCGTTGGCAGCCGTGGCGGCCTGACCACCCACATTCCTCTTCTTTTCATAGATGGTAACATCGTGGCCCTTTTCGGCGGCCACAGCGCCGGCTTGAAGTCCTGCGAGCCCCGCGCCGACTATCATGATCTTCTTCTTCTCGGTTGTGGGCGAGAATCCATAGAACCCCCAATCGGCTTCGCTTTCATGACCCAGAGTCGGCCTGACGCCGCAGGTGAGCTCGGCATCCCGAAAGAGTCTCGCCAGGCAGATGTTGCAGGCCATGCATGGTATGATGTCCTTTCCCCGACCTTCGAGAATTTTCATGGGAAGCATCGGGTCGGCGATCATGGCGCGACAGCTCTCCCAGAAATCGATTGTGCCCTCGGCCAGGGCAGCTTCAGGATACTTAGGCTCGAACAATCGGTACGCCATGCACACGGGCATCTTGAGGTTGTCTTTCATGCGCCGGGCCACGTAAAGCCAGTTGCCCTGGGGAATGTCTCTGGAGATCACCGACTCCGCGGACTCCTGCCAACCGACTGTCACTGACAGCATATCCACGCCCGCGTTGCAGATGATCCGGTTGATCTCCAAGCTCTCCTCCGGCGTGTTACCGCCGCGATCCAGCAAGAGTTCCTCCCCGCACAGGCGGATGATGATCGGATAATCCGGGCCGACTTCCTTGCGGATTCCCTCGACGATCCGTCTGGGAAACTCGGCTCTCCCTTTCACGTCGCCCCCGAACTCGTCGGTCCGCTTGTTGGTGTAGGACGAGATAAAATTGGAAAGGAGGTAACCTACGATCCCGGATATCTCCACGGCATCGAAACCGGCCTCGACACAGCGTCTGGCGCCCTGTACGTGCTCCTCAATGCAACGCTCGATGTCCTCCTTGCTCATCTCCCTTGGAGGTCTAAACCTGGGAAGCCTCTGCTCCACCACGGAAGGACCCACCGTATAGTCCAGGTGAATCCCACCCACTCGGCCGCAGTGCATGAGTTGAAGGACGGACAGGGCGTCGAACTTGCGGATCACGTCGGCAATCCGCTTGAGGCCGGGTATGAACTTGTCATCCCATATGGCCATCATACCCACATAGCCCTTGCCTTCGCCGGCCGGATCGGTGTAGGCACCTTGAGTAGTGACGATTCCCGCACCGCCGCGGGCCTGGGCCTCCATATAAGCCACTTCCTTGTCCGCCACGTAGCCGTCGCGGTAGTTGAAGTTTGTCTCCGTGGAGGCGTACTTGATGCGGTTTTTCGTCTCGAGCTTTCCGAGTTTCCCCGGCGAGAAAATGTGAGGGTATTTCTTTTGTCCGGGAAGCACGTTGTTCTCCTTCCTCGAAACCCCGTAGGTCGGGACCTGACACTCGACATTCTGCTAATGACGTCGGTTCTTAGTACCCGACCTACTTGGCTAATGATGTCGGGTCTAAGGACCCGACCTACCTTCGCTGATACTTAATTCACCTTAACAATTACTGCAAAGGCCGAGTCACCGGCTGCGCATCCGGTGAACAGGCCATATCCACCCCCGAGCAGCACCACTTCCTCGATGAGCTCAATGATCAGCCGGGCGCCTGTCGGTGCCTGGGGGTGTCCCCAGACGAGAGAGCTTCCGTAGCGGTTCATCGCGGAAACGTCGATCTCCATCTTCTTTGCGAAGTAGATGTCATTGAGGGCGAACGGATTGTGCGTCTTGACGGCCTTGATATCCCTCATGTTGATGCCGGCCCGCTCAAGTGCCTGTCGTGTGGCGGGCACGTTGGCCGTGGGCATAAAGCCCTTCTCTGCACGTGCTTGACCGAAGGAGATCAGACGCACCGAAATGCTCGCGTCCTGACTCAGCTCCGCTGCCATCTCCTTTGTGGTTACGATCACTCCCACGTTTCCGTCGGCAGGATAAGTTTGTGTGCCGAACGTGACGGTTCCGCCTTCGAGGGCAGGCCTGAGCCTGGCAAGTCCCTCGGCGGTTGTTGGGAAGATGCCCTCGTCGCCGCTTACCGTCTTGATGACCTTGCGCCCGGACGGATCCTTGACCTCGAGCGGTAGAAGCATGAAGCGTTTGAGGAAGGCTGAATCATCCTTGAGGGCGTCCTGGTATTGCTGATAGCGCATTAGCGCCACCTCATCCTGGGCAGCCCGGTCGATGCCGGCTTTTTTGGCCACGTTCTCCGCGGTCTGGACCATCGAGTTTTTCGCAAACGGATCACGGCCGAAGTTATCCCAGACCCAGTCTTCCTTGTCGCCGACGCCGCCAATACCCAACGGGTTTGGGTAATACACATGCGGCGAGTTGCTCGTACGGTCGCACAGCAGGGCGAGAACGGCGGTGTGCGTACCAAGCTCGACCTCCATGGCCGCACTGGAAATCACGCGGCCGGATGTGGCGCAGGCCTGGCTGAACATCGGCCCCGTTAGACCCGGAGCGCCGATCAGGCCCGCCACCCAAGGACCACCGTAAAAGCCGAACTGCTGTGGAACCGTCCAGCCAAGGAAGAGCCCGTCGAACACATCCGGGGAGATCTTCCGCTCGGAAAGAGCCTTGGCCGCAATCTCGGCGGCAAACTTCAGGGCGTGCAGGTGGCCGAAGCTTCCCTGCCACCTGCAAAACGGCGTCGACCAGTATCCGCCGTAGGGAATGTATGCTTGTTTGAATTGCATGGTCATCGACTCCAGTTCCAACCGGTTCGCACAGCAAATCCTACCTCTGCAACTGCGCGAGCATCGTACGGCAGTTTATCCAAGCTTCAGGCT
>CAZJTP010000210.1:0-7443 GCA_964548955.1 uncultured Phycisphaeraceae bacterium | reverse complement strand
CTCTAGCCCCGTGGCTCGCCTCGTACTCGCAATCGACGGGCTCATTCCGTGTTTGGTTGCAGTTCATCGCTGCCGGCGGCGAGCGGACAGTTCGACGCTGAGGGTGATCCGTTTCCCCTCGCGCAGGACTGTCACCTCGATGACATCGTCTGGCGTCTTATGGGCTGTCGCCTCGCGGTAGTCGGCGAAGTCGTTGATCGGGTGCCCCTCGATTCGGACAATGCGGTCACCCGCTTTCATGCCCGCCTTGGCGGCTCCACCGCCGGGGAAGACCTGCGCGATTGGCCAACCGGGCTTGTCCGACTCATTCTCCATGTCCGGGACGATGCCCATTACGACGCCGCTTGCCGCCGGGCTCGCGCCGCGGAAAAGCTTTGCGCGATGATGCACCTCGGCAAAGACCGGTGCGTCCTCACCGTTGATGAGGTCCATAGCGATCCGGTAGATCAGATCGACGACCCGGGTGGCGCCTTGGGCGTTGATCTTCTCCGTGTCGTCGGTAGGTTGATGAAGGTCGCGGTGGACGCCGGTGTGGAAGAACAGCGCCGGTATACCCACTCGATAGAATGAGGCATGATCGCTCGGGCCAAGTGCACTGTCGTCGGGGAGATAGTCCAAGCCGGCTTCCTTCGCACGACGATCGACGATCTCCTTGAATGAATTACCCGTGCCCAGGCCGTGAATCGCGAGCATGTTGGCCTCGTCGTCAGGCGTGAGCCGGCCGATCATGTCCATGTTGATCATCGCGGTGATCGAGTCGTGGTCCACCGTCGGATCATCGACGAAGTGCTGGCTGCCGAGCAGGCCGATCTCCTCGCCGGAGAACGTCATACAAATGACACTGCGGTCGCGATAAGGTGTCCGGGAAAGCGCCCGTGCCAGCTCAATGACGCCCGCGGTTCCCGAGGCGTTGTCGTCGGCTCCGTTGTAGATGCGGCCGCGACGGACGCCCACGTGATCGTAGTGAGCGCCGATGACGACATACTCGCCGGCCCGGGGCCCCATTCCGGGCAAAACGCCGATTACGTTGCGGGCGAGAAGATCGTTTGACTTGTACGCGACGGTGCCGCTTACACGCACGCCGGACAGCGGGGCGGAGGCGTTTCGGCGTTCCTTGTCGATCTGTCGCTGCAACTGATCCAACGAAGGCAATCCGCCGGCGGCCAGAAGCTCGTCGGCCAGGCGGCGCTTAACGTGCAATGCGGGCAGGCCGTAGTCCTCGTCGCGCACCCGGAAACGCATCAATCCGTCGATCCCATCTTCACCGGGATCTTGATTGGCGATCAAGACCGCAACGGCACCCGTGTCATGTGCGAGTCTCACCTTTGAATCGAACCGTGCGTGGTTGGTATAGTTGCCGTAGGGTCCCATACCGGGCGGCTCGCGTCGCAGCATCAGCACAACGCGGCCGGTCACCTCGATGCCGGCATAATCGTCATACTCTACGTCCGTGTTGGTAACACCATACCCGACGAACACGACATCACCGGCAAAGTCACCCTTCGCGGAAAAACCGAAGGGAATGAAGTCGGCTTTGAGTATTGGCTCAAGCGATGGTCCTTCGATTATCAGGTCGGTCTTATCGTCAAGCGTTGCCGGACGCGAGATGGTGAACTCCTGGAAATAGGTTCCGCCCGGTCCACCCGGCCGGAGTCCGGCTGCGGCGAATTGACCCGCGACGTAACCGGCTGCCAGATCGATGCCATCCGAGCCTGTGTCCCGACCTTCCAGTTCATCGTGTGCGAGCAGGGCAATGTGCGACAGGTACCGGTCGGCGGGAGTCTCGACCGCCATCGTTGCCGTAATTACAGACGCGGTGGTCGGCGCAGGCGCTACAGGTACTGCGTGCGTTTGCGCATTCGCCGGTTTGGACCAGAGCTTGACCTTGTGCGATGCGCACGCGGATGCGGCGACCAACAGCAACACACTCAGTACGGAGAGAATGGAGCATCGGTGACGGATCATTGTTGAGCTCCTACTCAGCGCGAATTCGGCGAGCTTCGTGCCGGAAACGGTATCAGCATCATAGCAAACCGTTACCGCACGCACCTCAGGACGACAAGTATCGACAAAACGGATCGACGGGACACATGTGGTAGGCCGCAGAGGCGTCTCCCGTTTCGCATGTCCACGATCGGGTGCTTGTGTGGCATAGTCCACGATCGGGTGTCATGGCCCACGCTTGCGTGGTCATGTTGTAGAATGTAGGTCTATCACTAAGCCTACTCATGCCCGCGCCTTTGGCTTGGGCATAGCACCATGCGTGCTATAGCAATTCCCGCTAGAGTGAAT
The DNA here is from genome assembly GCA_964548955.1 of uncultured Phycisphaeraceae bacterium. Taxonomy (GTDB): domain Bacteria; phylum Planctomycetota; class Phycisphaerae; order UBA1845; family UBA1845. Next base: position 5,151 of record CAZJTP010000210.1, on the reverse strand, counting down.
TCTGTTTTCGTGTACCGTGTCGGAGGGAGCAGAAGACTACTCGCTCCTGTTGATCCGCGCGGGCTTTGAGTACGCGGCTCGCCATGCAAAAATGGAAAATGCTCTAAAGCCGCAAGGTTTCTGAAACACAATGCTACGCCACGTTCGCGCCGGCAAACTCCACGCTCACGCGTGTCGAGATGCCCGGTTCCTGCATGGTGATGCCATAGAGCTGATCCGCGATGTTCATCGTCCACTTCGAGTGAGTGATAATGATGAACTGCGAGTCGCTGACGAATTCCTTGATGATCCGGTTGAAGCGGTCGTTGTTGGCTTCGTCGAGCGCGGCGTCCACCTCATCCAGAAACGCGCACGGCGCGGGGCGGGACTTGAAAATGCTCATCAACAGCGCGATCGCCGTCAGCGACTTCTCACCGCCGGACATCAGCGAGATGGACTGAAGTTCCTTCCCGGGCGGCTGAGCCAGGATATCGATCCCGCATTCCAGGATATTGTCGGGATTTTCAAGGATGATATCCGAACGGCCGCCGCCGAAAAGCTTGCGGAACAGCCCCCGGAAGTTCTCGCGGATCTGTTCAAAGCTCGCTTTGAAGCGATCACTCGACTCGGTGTTGAGCCTGTCGATCAGTTGCTCCAGTTGTCGGTGCGAGGTGGTCAAATCATCCCGTTGTTCCGTCAGGAATGTATGCCGCTCCTCCAACTCTTCCAGTTCGGTAATCGCGTCGAGGTTCACATTGCCGAGCCGATCCATCTTCCCTCGAAGCTCGGTGATCTGGGCTTCCACCTGTTCCCAATCCTGTTCCCGGTGATCGTACTGCTCGTAGTGCTGTGACAGATCGAGGCCCAACTCATCCGATACGCGACAGACCATATCGTCGCGCCGGACGTTCGTTTCGGTCAGCGACATCTGGTACTCATGCAGCTCGGACTCCGCGGTCTCGAGCCGGCTACGCGCAGTCTTGACCGACTGGCTGAGGTTCTCCGACTCCTGGCGAAGTGTCTCTCGCTGGTGCCGTGATTCCTTACACGCTGCTTGCAAATCGTCGATCCTGGTGCTCAATGATAAGAGCCGCTCCCGTCCCCGCTCGATCGTGTCCTTGGCGTCGGCGATTCGCGCCTCACACTGTTCGATGTCTTGTCCGACGGAGGCGATCGATGTTCCGAGTTCCTGCAGACTCCGTCCGAGGGCGCTGATCGTCTCGGCGGCGGCCAAACGCTTCTCCGTCAGCTGACCCGCGTTGATTCTGGCCTGCGTCAATTCCTCCTGCGCGTCCCGCCGGGTGGCGACGATTCTATCGATGCGTTCCTGATGGGCGGTGACCTGTTGTTCGCGCTGTATATTTTCCTGCTCGATGGCTTCGAGCGACTTGCCACCTTCGGCGTTTTTCTCGAGCACGTCATTGATCTGCTGCTCGAGCATCGTGACCTCATGGGTGATGAACGGTTGCTCGCTGGTCAGGCGCTGCACCGTCTCGCGGATGTTGTTCAGGGCGGTGTTAGCCTCGACTTTGGCCGTGCTCGACTCGTAAATCGCGGTGCGCAGCTCCTGTTGCACACCCTCGAGGTGGTTGATCTCCGCTTCTGTGCGGTTTAGCTGGTCACCCAGCGTTATGATGCGTTCGTCGAGTCCGGTTGTCCGGGTGTCGATGTCGCGCAACTCACTCTTGCGGGAGATGAGACCCGTTCCTAAAGATGCGGGGCCGAGCGTGATGCACCCGTTCGGATCGACAACCTCTCCGCTCATTGTCACGAACTTGTGGCCCGCGACATCAATAGCCGCTATGGCGATCGCGGCGCTGAGGTTCTCCACCACGATGGTCTTGCCGAGCAGGTGCTGGGCGAGCCGCTCGAACGTCTCGGGAAAGCGGACCAGGTCGATAGCCCGGGCGACGAAGCCGTCCTGGCCCGAGAAGTCACGCGGATTAACGATCGGAGGCAGCCGGTCGAGGCACAATGCGGTCAGCCGTCCGGGCAGTTCGCCGTAGATATCTGGATGGGCGAGTAATACGCGGCTGTCGGTAACTACCAGGGACTGCGTAGCTTCGCCCAACGCCGCTTCGATGATCCGGGCGTGTGCAACGTCCGTTTCAAAGGCGTCGGCCACGAGTCCGGCAATCGTGTTCAAAGCCTCCGGTGCGTTCTGCTCGTGTTTCCGGTCAAGAAGCCGGCGCGCCGCAACCCCGACTCCTTCCATGCGCTGCTGCAAGTCTTCGAGCAATTCCCGGCGGGACTCGAGTGCGCTGCGTTGCTCCTTGGCGCGGGCCAGCTCGTTAGTGAGGCGTTGACTGACGTCGCCGACGCGGGCGGCTTCGCCCTTTTTCTGCTCGAGCCTTTCCGTCTCCGTTGCGATCAACGTGTCCAACTCGCGAGTGCGCATCTCGAGCTGCGCCTTCTGTTCGAGAGTACACTCCAGCTCCGCGGCGATTCGGGCATCGCGCTCCGAGAGGCGGCCCTTCTGGTCGACGAGCGACTCGCGGTGCGTGTTGAGTCGGACGATCTCATTGTGCAACTGCGCGCTTTGGCGCAGAAGGTCTATGATACCGGACTTCTCGTCCTCGAGGATCGCCTGAGCCTGAGTCAGATCGCGTGCGAGTGACCGGTCCCGTTCGACAAGCTGCTCGATGCGCACCTTGAAATCATGCGTTTGTTGCTGCAATACAACGGCCGACGCCTCCGATTCGGCCAGCTCACGCCGCATCTCCTCATGTCGTTGGGTGTCGGACTCGCGACGCTCGTTCACCCGCGCAAGCAGCGCCTGCTGCTCTTCTTCGCGCTGCCGGGCCGACTCGATACGCTCCTCCTGTGCGAGTAGCTCGGACTTGGCCTGGAGGAACGCCGCGTCGGCCTTGTTGATCTCCTCCGACACGCCGTCCATCCGCGACAGCAGATGCGCCTCATCAGCTTCGTGCCTGCCGATCTCTGTGCGCAGGCCGGTGACAAGGTCGGTGCGCTGTTCAACCTCGCGTGTCAGTCCGTTGATCTGCTCCGTGAAACGGTGATACTCCGCCATCGCGTGGCTGGATCGCAACTCGTTAAGACAGGCCTCGTATTGCTTGTAGCTTCGAGCCTTGCCGGCCTGAAGCTTGACGCTGCGAAGACGTTTTTCCAGCTCGGCGACGATATCCTCAACGCGCAGAAGGTTCTGCTGCGTGCGTTCGAGCTTTCGCTCCGCCTCTCGCCTTCGAGCTTTGTACTTGCTGATACCGGCCGCCTCCTCGAAGATGGCGCGGCGGTCTACGGGCGAGCTTTGGAGCAGGCTGTCGACGCGCCCCTGCTCGATGACGGAGTACGCATCGACGCCGACGCCGGTGTCCATGAACAGCTCGCGGACATCTTTGAGACGGGTTGTTTCACGGTTGAGCAGATATTCACTTTCGCCCGACCGGTAGAGCTTTCGCGTGACGGTGACCTCTTCCTGATCCAGCGGAAGAACCCGGTCGGCGTTATCGAAAACCAGGTCGACCTGGGCCACGCTGCTGCTTTTGCGCGTGCTCGAGCCGCTGAATACCATGTCGCTCATTTGGCGCCCGCGCAAAGAGCGGGCGGATTGCTCGCCCAGTACCCATCGGAAAGCGTCGACAAGGTTGCTCTTGCCACACCCGTTCGGACCCACGACACACGTGACGCCCGGACCGAAGTCGAAGTCGATCCTATCCGGGAAACTCTTGAATCCTATGGTGGTGATTCGCTTGAGGAACATCGTTTCGGGTACCTCCGTGTGCCCGTGCTCGGGTGGCCATCCATGACCGATCCAGGCGGCAGGCTCGTCGCGCTGCGCGTATTATAATCATCGAGTAAGATACCACAGCAGGGGTCGGCATGCAAAATCCCTTTCGGCCGGAATCTGGACCGCCAGGGATAGCTCCGCCGCCGAGGTGCTCCCTCCTCCCCGGTGAATCCTTATCCTCCACACGTCACATCGCCCCGTGGAGCGGGTATGATTAGATGTATGACCACTCGTCCTCGCAAACGCAGCAGTGGTACCGTCGCAACCTCGTCCTCCTCTACCCGCAGGCGAGGGCGGGCCGCATCGGTGCCACAGTCGGGTGCTGGCCAGCTTCGAGCAGAGGTACCCGGCCCTCAGCGGCTCAGCCGGCAGATGGTGGCGCCTCCGGCTCCGGTGCGTAGTGCTGTGGCAGGGCGGCGACGATCTTGACCGTTTCCACGCTGACGCGGATGACCTGTCCGACGAGGCGGACGATGTACTCGGGGTCGTCGGGGTTGTTGGGATCCGAGCGGATGCCGGAGCGTTTGTCTTTCTTCACGCGGTACTGATCGATGACCTACTCGATCGCGCTGCGGTTGCCGAGGTGGTATTCGAAGACCTTCAGCGGGAAGCCCTTCCAGCCCGGCCACATCGAACGCGGCAGGCAGCGGGTGCGGTTTGGGTAGCCGGGGTCTCTTCCTGATATTGTGCAGCATCCGGGAGATGGCCTGAACATGCGGTAGAAACGCCTCGGCCTAGAACGTATAACCGGGGCAGCTCATAAGCTCAGGGAAGGCACGCATACGCCTGCAAAGTACTGAGGGCGCGAGCATAGCGAACAACAGTGGGCGGTATAGGATGCTGTATACTAATCCTAGGTCGAGGAGAAGCACGACCAAGCCAAGTGACACGCCGAGGACCGGGCGCCATATTCCATAGATCCAGTGCAAGATCAGCATTAGCAATGCTGCAGCAGGCAACGTCATCAGCAGGTTCGTGCTATAGTAGATCAGCGCCGGTAAGAGCCCGGCGAATCGGTACCGCCTCCAAAACGAAGAGCGCCTAATAAGCCGGAGTAACCTCCAGTTGATCAGGATGTGCGGTTCGTCGAATACCATGTCGATCATAAGACTGAACACAATGATGACGAGCGTAAGCGCTATGAATAGCAGCGGTGTGAGCGCGGCCCCGGAGATGATAACGAGGTTGAATTCCCAAGCTGGTATACCGTGGACCGGATCTGTACTGAGCGAGACGACACTGCGTATGAGGTTGATCAACACGAGCATGCCGGCAACGTACGGTATCGGCCGCAATACGTGTCGGCGTCGCGTGGTGCTGGCAATAGACCGGAGGCGGTGAAAGAAATGATTTGGATAGAACGTGATATAATCGGGTAGGAGGGCGCCTCGCGGCGCCCGTCCTCCCACACCACCGGACGTACT
>CAZJTP010000209.1:0-7453 GCA_964548955.1 uncultured Phycisphaeraceae bacterium | reverse complement strand
ACACCGGGGCAGGAGGCTGGAAATGCCATAGACCAACGAGCTGCTGCCCGAGGTGCAAGCGGAACGAAGGAGCGGTGACCCTCGTGCGGCAGTGACTCAAGCAAACGAGTGCACTCCACACTCAAGCGGCCTGTCGGTCGGCGTTCCACACTCGGGGCAGACGCCGGAGATGTTGCCGGTCAGATTGTAGCCGCATCGTACACAGCAGTTGTGCCTGCGCCGGTGCCAGCGGCGCAGAGGCCCGCGGATCAAGGTGACTGCAGGGTAACTCATCAGAATGGCCCCGAGGAGCCAAAGAGGCCCAGAGCAGGTCGCTATCAGTGCGTAACCGGATCGTTCCCATTGTCGCGCACGCCGCATTTGAGCGGGTGTCTGGGGCCCAGAACTGAATATTTCAAAAAGTGGAGCCATAACGTAATGCCCTACGTAGAACGGGCCGAGCATCTTCGCGACCATAGGCGGACCGAAATCCTCCGGACGACACGCATCAGCCAGTGCCAGATGCAGCCTTCCACGATGGGCTAGCGCGAACATGCTGCGCCCCTCTTCCGAGCCGATTCGAGCCCCCCAACCTTGAGTGCTAAAGTCGGACCTGACCGGCAAGTCCGGAAGCCACCTCCACTGGCAGAATGCTTGGTCAGGCGTCTTCATGCTGATGCGGCATGCGGCGGACGACTTGTCCACTCGATAGCTCAGGCACCAGAGCAGTGCTGTTCCAGCAGCCGCCAATGTTAGAGCTGTAATGACTGCTCCCCGGATCATCAGACAGTTATACCAGACGTGTTCGGCGCGGGTGCATGGGAGCGCAGCAAGGGAGGGGGTGCCTGGGACCAAGAGCTAGCCTCGCAATCATCGTTCTACGATGACCGTGCAATCCGGCAGAGCGTCGAGGAACCGTCGGCCGTAGGATTTCGTGCGGACGCGCGGATCGAGGATTACGACGATGCCGGTATCGCTGCGCGTGCGGATCAGGCGACCGACGCCCTGCCGGAATTTCAGGATTGCCTCGGGGACCTGAAACTCCAGGAACGGATTCCCCCCGGTCTGTCGCATCCGCTCGATCCTAGCTTCGACAATCGGCTCGGTGGGCGCCGCGAACGGTAGCTTCACGATGATCACGTTGCTTAGTGCCTCGCCGGGCACATCAACACCCGTCCAGAACGTATCCGTCCCGAAAAGTACGCTGCGCGGCACCGACCGGAACTTAGCAAGCATCAGCGACCGCGGCATCCCTGAACCCTGCACGAGCAGCGTCATATTTTCCTCATCGAAGAACGATGACAATACCTCGGCACACTCGTTCAACATCTGATAGCTGGTAAACAGAACGAACGCCCGTCCGGAAGTCTTGCGAACGTATTTCCTGATCGCGTCACACGCCGCGGGGATGAACGCCGCCGTGTTGCTCGGATCGGGCAGACCGGCTTCCACGTATACCGTAAGCTGCTCGCGGTAGTTGAATGGTGACCCAAGCGCGACACCTCGGGTACTCTCCAATCCGAGCCGGCCGCGCAGATACCCGAACGGATCTTCGCCGGCCGTCGTCAGAGTTGCCGACGTCAGCACCACGCACTGAACCTGATCGAACAGCAACGCCTTAAGCTCCGGACCCACATCGACCGGCCTGGCGTTGAGTGTCACGCGGTGTCGCGGCGCATTGCTCATCTCCATCCAGTGCACCCACCCGTCCTTCTTCTGCGTGTGCCAACTGTCGATTCCCTTGGCAAAGTCCGTGCAGCGGTCCATCAGCCCGCTGAGTTCCGAGCGGTCTTCCTCGTCTTTGAGCTCCTTGCTGACCGTGCGTAATCGATCGCGCAGGTCCACAAGGGCTGCGTGTGCAGGTTGCTTAACCGGCGGCGGCTTACGCAGTCGCCCGTTGTGATTGCGATGCTCTGCGCGCCAGGCAGCAAGGTCGGCGAAGTAGCGGTCGACCACCTTGCGGGTTTCGCCTACCATCGGGATGATTGCCTCCCCCGGCCCGCCGCCCAGCACGCCTCGCCCGGTCCGTTCGTTGTGCAAACGGTTCAGCAGGTACCGGACCTGGTTGTTGGCTATGCTTAGACCGAGGTGATCACCGGCCACGCGCTCGACCGTGTGGGCCTCGTCAAGAATAACATAGTCATAATCCGGAAGAATCGAAGCCCCGCGACGCCGGACCGTCATATCGGAAAAGAGCAGGGCGTGGTTGACGATCAAGAGTTGAGCGCTGCCGGCCCGGCGACGAGCACGCTGATAAAAGCACCGCCCAAAATGCGGGCACCGCCGACCGAGGCAGTCATCGGCGTCGCTTCTGGCCAGATCCCAGACAGCTTCGTTCGGTTGCTGAGGCAGGTCCGCGAGCGATCCGTCCGTAGTCTTGTACGCCCACTGCTCGATCCGCCACAATTCCGCGAGCTGCTTCTTCCCGCTGAAGAGCTGCCGCTGCCGTGCACTCGCCCGCGCTAGGCGCCGCAGCCCGACGTAGTTCGAGCGACCTTTGACCAGAACCGCGGAGAAATCCTCCGGAAGAACCGACCGCAGAAAGGGAATGTCCTTCCCCACAAGCTGCTCCTGCAATGCGATCGTGTGAGTGCTGATGACGACCCGTCCACCCTCTTTAGTTACCCGCTCGATGGCCGGAACCAGGTAGGCGAAACTCTTGCCCACACCGGTACCGGCCTCGACGAGCAGATGCTTGTCGCTTTTGAACGCGGCGGCGACGGCCTCGGCCATTTCGAGTTGCTGCGGCCGGACTTCATAGCCGGACAACTTGCTCGCCACTCGTCCGCCTTTCGCCAACGTGTGCACGTGTCCGGCCAACGTCCAATCTCCTTGAGGGGCTTCAGAGCCTCGGTGGTTTACGGTACACTCCGCGTTTTTTTGCAGGCATGTGCATAGCCTTACTCGGTTCGTCATGGAGGTCAAGACTTGAGCACACGGACGGCTTCACCCACCATGCCCGGTCCGGTCACACAGGCGGAACGCATCGGATCCCTCGATGTGCTCCGCGGCTTTGCCGTTTTGTGCATACTTGTCATGAACATTCAGTCATTCTCGATGATCGGGGCGGCCTATTTGAATCCGACCGCGTATGGGGACCTTACCGGTTGGAACTACATCGTCTGGCTCCTCAGTCACGTTTTTGCCGACCGGAAATTCATGACGATCTTCAGCATGCTCTTTGGGGCAGGGATCGTTCTGATGACCTCCCGCCGCGAGGCCGCCACAGGTCGGTCAGCGGGCGTGCACTACCGCCGAATGGGGTTCCTGCTGCTGTTTGGCCTCCTACACGGCTATCTGCTGTGGTACGGCGATATCCTAAACGCCTACGCTATGTGCGGATTCATCGTCTTTTTGTTCCGCCGGCGACGACCGGGAACGTTGATCGTCGTCGGTTTGCTGTCGATTGCGTTTGCCTCGGCGCTGTCAGTCTTCTTCCATTGGTCGATCCAATACTGGCCTGCGGAGAACATTGCGGAAACCTTGAAATGGTGGGCGCCATCGCAGGAGGTCATCGCCGAAGATATCGGTGCCTATCGCGGCGGCTGGCTCGGACAGCTTCCCCATCGGGCATCGACCGCGATCTTCTTCCAAACGGCCCTGTTCCTCATGGAGAACGTATGGCGGACCGGCGGGCTCATGCTCGTCGGTATGGGCTTATTCAAGCTCGACGTCTTCAGCGCGAAACGCTCCTCGGGCGTTTATGTGCTGATGATCGGCGCCGGCCTGCTTGTCGGCATCCCTATTATCCTCTACGGGGTTCATCGCAACTTTGCGGCACAGTGGGATTTTGAATCCTGCTTCTTCCTTGGCGGGCAGTTCAACTACTGGGGAAGCCTTTTCGTGGCCATAGGATGGGTCGGCCTCGTCATGCTGGTGTGCAAGTATGGCGTCGCGCCGAAGCTCACACGAACCCTGGCGGCCACCGGCCAGATGGCGTTTACCAACTATCTGCTACAAACCGTGATTTGCACGACCATTTTCTATGGCCACGGTTTCGGGCTGTTTGGCAAGGTCGAGCGGATCGGTCAGATCCTTATCGTGTTCGCAGTTTGGGTGGTGCTGCTTGTAATCTCACCGATCTGGCTGCGCCACTTCCGCTTCGGTCCCGTGGAATGGTTGTGGCGTTCGCTAACCTACATGAAGGTCCAACCCATGCGGCGTGCGGCCGTGCAGGCGGGGATCGCCGCGATGTGACCGGTTACTTGGCTGTGAAGCGTTGCTCAACCTCTTCCACGCTGCCACAGATTTCAAACCAATGATCGAGACACGTCGCGCCGAGGATGCCGCTGACGAACGGCGACGGTTCGATCAGCACAACCCAGCCGTGACTGAGCCTGGAACGCGTCACCAGTTGGACCAGCGCGGACAGACCGCTTGAATCGATGGAAGTGACCTCGGATAGATCGATCGCCAAGGCCGTCTCCGCATTGGATGCAGGTTCCTCGAGCGTCTCCAGGAACGCCTCGACCTCCGTGACGCCGAATTCTCCCGCGAGCTTTGCCACCGCGATCGGTCCGCTCTTGTCGATTTGAATATCCACCGTGAAAACCTTTGCTGCCGGAGCCTCGCAACGGACGTACTCTTCGATACGTTGGGTTACCTTCTCAGATTATCCGAGTCAACCCTCCGCATTGCGACCATGGGCAGGAGGAAGTTCTCGCCTTCAAAAACGGTGACCTCGCCGGACACGAGGAAGACAAGCCCGCCTTTCTCATGCTTCAACAACTGTAACATCAATTCCACGCTTGAGTTCGGAAGGAGTTTCATTGGCGGCTCCGGGTGATCCGGATGGTCCGACTCAAACACGAATGTCCACCACGGCCCATCACGAATGATCCGCCCGGGGCGGTGCACGAGCGGTGAGCCGTCCGGAATCAACGTCCGCACGGCGGTCGCGCCACGGTCAAGTCGATTCTCAGAAGGCGATACGACCAGCGGGATCACTTCCTCACTGGGTTGTTGCCGACTCATCGCGGCGAGCACATCATCAACGGACGTATCGGCTGACACAATATCGCCCGCCGCAGTTTCCCCGGCAGGCTTTTGCTGCGGGCTCTTTTCTTTAACGGATGTTTCGTCCTTTCCATCGATCTCGTCCAGTCTGGCAGCCGCCTGACCCGTGTCCACCGATCGTTTTGCCAATCGAACCAGCAGGTAGTTCTCACCCCCAAAGACGGTCATCTCTCCTGAGACAATGAAGTTGACGGGCGAGCGGGCACCTGTGGCCGTCCGGACCATCACCTCCAAACCGGCACCGGGCAATAACTTCGTCGGCGGTTCGCCGTCAGCCGGATCAAACACAAACGTCCACCACAGACCTTGCTTCGCTAGTCGCCCGGATCGATCCACCACGACCGAACCTTCAGGCCACAGCGCCGCATGCTCGGGCGTGCCGCGATCCCCGGTTGCACCCGCTGGTAGTATCGTTTCAGCCACGGACCGGCGTCGTTGCAGAGCCTTGAGAAGTTCCTCCGCTGTGGGCCGGTCCATGGCGTTCACGTCAGCCTGCTCCAAATCCGATGGTTGCGGTTCGCGCGCGTTAGTGGAAGGTCCCCACTCCTGAGGATTCACCTGCGCATTTATCGGAGTGCCCAGCACCATCGTGAAACCGCACGCGATCGTAATCAGATCTCCCATGGCTGTAACTCCGCCCACGATTCGCCTCCTTACCACGTCGGCTGCTCATAAATGCCGTCCTGACCTGTGCCGAGACCGATCCCGAGTCTGCTGAAGGCTCTCCTTTGACGGAATCGCCCTGGCTAGGCCACGCGCTCACCCAACGTACTTGAACGTGTGTGAGTATCGACTATCCCCTATGGGTCTGTCCAGAGGGCTTATCGCCTGTTTGAAAATTCAGAACGGATCGATGGGACGTGGATTTACCCACCGTCGATAAACCGGCACGATTGGACCGTAAACGGCGCCTCCGGGTGAGCGTCAGCTCAAGGGGTAAACGCGGATTCGACAAGGTTTCACGGTGCAAGGTGTACACGGCGTTCGAATCAATGATCCGAGCCCTCCTTGACATTTTGCGCGGGCGGTCGCCCGGATGAATCCGCTCCGTGAGTGGCGAAATGTCAAGGACCAACGCGGGGTATGGGTTGGTCACTCGCTCACTACCCGTCGCTCGCGTACCGGGCTCGGTTCAAGAGTCTACCCACACTATCTTGACGCACATCGCCCGTGCAGACCCGAGGATATTAGTTGTCGTTTACAGGGCTTAACGATAGAGTGCGGGCGGATTGCGAGTTGCGTATCTCTGTGAGCCGGCAATCCGTCGAGAGCCGGCGCGGAAAGCGCTTCCCGCGTTGAACCAACACCAACAGGATCACCCGCATTGAGAGCCGTTATCTTCGATCGTTCCCTGAGATTCGAGCCGGACCACCCGGAGCCCAAACCGGGTGACGGGGAATGTGTGGTCCGGGTGCATCTGGCGGGCATCTGCGCGACCGATCTGAATATCACCGGAGGCTACACGGACTTTGCCGGCGTGTTGGGCCATGAGATGGTCGGCACCGTCGTGACCGGCTCTTCCAAGTGGCGTGGCAAACGCGTCGTGTGTGAGATCAACTGCGTCTGCCGGGAATGCGAAATGTGCATTGCCGGTCTGGCGAATCACTGCCGCAAGCGGACCGTTGTGGGCATCGAGGGACGCGACGGCTGCTTTGCGGATCTAATCGCCGTTCCCGAGCGCAACTTGCACCTCGTACCGGACGTGATCTCGGACGAGGAGGCTGTCTTCGTCGAGCCGCTGGCGGCGGCCTATCAGGTGATCGCACAGTGCCCCATCGACGAGCGGGTAAGCGTCAGCGTTGTCGGGCCCGGGCGCCTGGGGTTGCTCGTCGCCCAGGTGCTGGCGACCACCGGATGCAGGCTGACCGTCATTGGCCGCAACCCGGAAAAGCTGATGCTCTGTGAGAAGAAGGGTATTCAGGCGGTCCACGTTAACGACCTGATCCCGCGTCAGGACCGTGACATTGTGGTCGAATGCACCGGCGCACCGGAGGGATTGGACATCGCCATGGGGCTTGTGCGACCCCGCGGCACAATCGTGCTGAAAAGCACTTATGCCAAACCTGGGGCACTGAACCTCGCACCGATTGTTGTCCACGAGATAAACCTGATCGGCAGCCGCTGCGGCCCCTTCCCCGAGGCGATCAATGCGCTTGCCCGCCAGGCCGTCGACGTGCGATGCATGATCTCGCGCACGTTCCCGATCGAACAGGCTGACGAGGCCTTCGAAGCCGCCAAAGACCCGCAGAACGTAAAAGTCCTTCTCAAAATCAATCCGCGGTAGACGAATGTTTCTCCCTGACCGCTGACCGAGCGTCACTCGTGCATCTATGATAAGTCCTTGTCACAACGTGACTTACGGACGATCACTGCGACGACCGCCCGCTGCGACGACCGCCTGGTTGATTGGGCGTCGTTTCTCTTGTGTCATTCGGGTGGATCGGTTACAATACTATCG
>CAZJTP010000208.1:0-7529 GCA_964548955.1 uncultured Phycisphaeraceae bacterium | reverse complement strand
TAGTGAGCGTCAAGTTAGCGGGTAGAGTTTTGAACCGAGCCCGGAGCGCGAGCGACGGGTCGGGAGCGAGTGACCAATCCCTACCACGCGCTGGTCCTTGACATTTCGCCACTCGCGGGGCGAGTCCGTGTGGACGATCGCCCGCGCGAAATGTCAAGGAGGGCTCGGATCAGCGATCCGGGCATCGTTTGCGCCGCGGAACCCTGCCTTTCAGCCTGAGCGAATCAATCTAGTACCGCGTTTCATAAGTTCCGCGACTAAGCGAGCCGCGGGCTTCAGCCCGCGAGGGCGTTCCTGCCGGAGAAAACCGCGGGTCCTGTCGCGACACATGGTCGCAAGATTTCTGAAACGCGGTACTAGCGCTGTCATATTAAGCACGTCAGATTTCGCACCGCTATGGAGAGCACGTACCCGGGCCGGTAAACGGATACGGCTGACTCTTGAACGCGTCAAGTATCTGCGTAACGTCCGTCGAGATATTGACCTTCCAGCCCGGAACATTTGGATCGACGTTGGCCCTCGCCTTGATAGGCGCGCCAAACGAATTCTTGAACTTCTCCAAACAAGCGGTGACATCGACTGTCACGTCGACGCTTGTGTCCGGTGCGCTCCAATGATCGACATCCCAGGGGCCGCAGATGTTACCCCTTGAACCTGTGCCGATCACCAGAGGGTCCGAGTAATTACCTTCCACACCGGAGTCGACACCGCAGGGGATGGCCTGAACGGTATAGGTCGCCCCGGGCACGATCTCGCAGTCGGTAACGTGGAGCAACCCTACCGAGCCGAAGTCGTGGCAGTATTGAGTTGCCTGCAGGTTCGCGGACCACATGGTTAGGGCGGGACCACCGGGAACCCACGCGGGGCCACAGCCCTCCGGCGGCGGCTCGGCCTGCCCGCTGTTCTCACATATCTCTACCGGTTCACCGACCCACACGTGCGTGCCCTCGTAGGTGGCAAACTCATCCGGCAGATCGGTTAGGTTCACGCGCAGGGCGATCTGCTCACCCGGATTGCCCGGCACGAACGAGATATACCGGTTCTTCTCGAACCCGGCCTCTCCGTCAGGTGTGGTCGGTGGATCGATGGGAACGAACTCGCACTCGTCAGGAATGCCGTTGCCGTTGATGTCCGGGCTGACCTCCCCGTCGCCGTCCGGGTCGGTAGGATCAATGTCGCAGTCATCCTGAACGCCATTATCGTTGCAGTCGTTGGGTGACGCTGGGTAAAACGCCAGACCGGCGGGATGGTTCAAGTCCGGATCGGCGCGATTGAATGTACGCCAGGACACGCCGGTCTCACCGTTGACCTCATATATCCGCACGACGCCACCACCGTACGTGACGACGTAAAGGTAGCCGTTGGGACCGTAGGCCAATCCCTGGACCGCTCCGGGCCCGGCCCCCATCGTCGTGAACACCCCCAGGTAACCGCCCGTCTGAGTGTTGAATCTCAACACTCGCGTAGTGTCGTAACTGGCGATGAGCAAATCGCCGCTGGGATGAAACGCCAGCCCGCGCGGGTTCAGCAACGCGGCATCGGTGTAACTCCGCACAAACTGCCACGCGAGGTCATATTGAATCACCTGATTGTTGCCGCTGCTGGAGACAAACATGTGACCCTGGGAATCAAACGTCAGACCGTAAGGCGCGTCCAGCCCACCGGTACCGGGGCTTACGCACTCCCCGAGACAGGTGTTTGCCGTAGTGTCGTATCTGAATACGCTGTTGGTGTCCCGGCTGGCGATGTACAGGTTGCCGTCGGGGCCGAAGGCCAGACCGGTCGGGTACGTGCCGCACGGATTCAGATCACCAACATAGTTGCCCAACGTATCAAGTTCGACGACACGGTTATCGCCGCTGCTGCTGACGTAAAGATGGCGATCGGGACCTACGACGACGTCATAGGGGTCCGAGAGATGCCCTACACCGTGCGAACCTGCGGCTGCCCCCACTTCGGGATAGAAGGACCTTACGAGGTTGCTTCCCGTGCTCACGACGAGCAAACCGTGGGGCCGGCCCAAATCATCCCAATCCCAGATTTCATCGCCGTCACAATCCTGGCACTCATCCGGGATGAGATTGCGGTCGATATCCGCATCCAGGTCATCCTGAAGCTCGTAGAAATCGAACACCTCGTTGCCGTTGCAGTCGGTCTCGCACTCATCAGGAAGGAAGTTCGCATTGACGTCCGGGCTATACTCGCTTGTGATATCGCAGTCGTCCGGGACGCCGTTCCCGTTACAATCTCGTTCACAGGTATCGAGAAGCCCGTTGCTGTTGCAGTCGTCGCACCACGCCTCACCGCTGCAATTCGCGAAATCCTGACTGTCGGGAACACTATTGTGATTGCAGTCGGATGGATTGTAATCTACGGCAAGTGACACATAGCCGACGCTGGAGCATCCATATTCGATGCGCATATAACCGTACTCGCCCCAGTCGGGCCCCCAGGAATTGCGCATGTACCATACGCCGTTTGCGCCCTGATTGTCGTCCCATCCGACAAGAGCGACACAGTGGTTGATTCCTTCCGTGTAGTCAGCGTTGAAGACGCCGCCCATATAGGCCTGGAACGCAGGGTCCGCGCCGATGCAAACGGATATCGGGCCGTAGTCGAGAATCGCCTGCTTGAGCAACGGTACGTCACTGAGGTATTCGTCGCCAACATAGTAAAGGTTATCGATGCAATAGGGATGGCCGTAGGGACCACCGCATGGAACATCGGCGGCCTCATAGGGGAAATCCTCCTCGACAACGGCACCCTGAGCACTGCAAAGGTACTCTTCCAGAGCAGATAGGTGCCAGCCGCCGCCGCAGCCCCCGGCATCAGTACAACTCATCAGCCATTGCTCAGAGAGATCCTCCTCGACACCCTCCTTGATGAGGATCGCGCTTTCGACCGGGCCGACCGCAGAGAACGCCCAACAGCTACCACAGGCGCCCTGGTCCCTCATCGGTGTTGTACCTCTCAGGATCCGCCAATCAAAGAATGTCGGCAGCTCATCCCTTCGCGCAGCAGGGATTCCGCGAACCTTCGGCGGCTTCCAATCCGGTGGAATGATCAAACCGCACAACTCGTCGAGTGAACGGTCCGTCGCGGAGTTATGACCCACCGTAAAGGTCCAGCCCTTCGCTCGCCCCTTGGCCCTGAGCGCTTCGATATCCACCCGAGTCAATGGGCCACCGTGCAAAGGCTCTGAGACAGGCGATTGTTCTCTCGAATCCACCTGTGACCGGCCGTCCGTGATCGACTGGGCCTGCTGCGCCCAGGCCACCGTCGTCGTGCCAATCCATGGCAGGATCATCGCAAGAGCGAGTTCGGGCAGTCGGTGTACGTTGCGAGACATTCATCCTCTCCTTTCAGGAAACGCGCTGTACGTTGGATGGTCCCCTCCTCAGGACAATCGGTCGGTGTCGACCACGTACGCTGCATTATACCGCGCCGCGGAGACGCGACACAACTGCAATTTCAGCGATCTCCCGGCCTATAGGACCGATCGAGGGCACCTTCTTCCCGAATAGGAGGCACAGGGACGCCAATCTCCTGACCGATCCGTCGGCTCTCGGCTCGGCAAGGCCGTTTGACAACGACGGCGAGAGCGTAGACAATGGATAGGGTCTCAACAGGGATCAGGAACTCGCACCATGAAACTTGAGATGCTCAAGGCGAAGCTGCATCAAGCCTGCGTAACCCATGCCGAGGTCGATTACGAGGGCAGCCTCGGAATCGACATCGAGCTGATGGAGGCGGTCGGCATCCACCCATACGAGAAAGTGCTGGTCTCGAACATCAACAACGGCAACCGGCTCGAGACCTACGCCATCGCCGAGCCGTTCGGCTCCCGGCGGATCGTTCTAAACGGCGCTGCGGCCCGAAAGGGAGTCGTGGGTGATCGAATCATCATCATGTCATTCTGTTGGGTGGATGAGGCCAATGTACGCGAAGGTCGCCACAGACCTCGGGTCATCCGTCTTGACGAGCACAACGAACCGGTCAAGCGAATCCCCCAGTCTCCAACGACCGAGGAAGTCGCCACCATGTTTGAAGGCTGATACCATGGCGATTCGCCCGGGCGCAAGGGCGCAATCGTGTCGTCCGCAGCGCGTTTTCCAGCCGTACCAACAAATCAGTTAACACGACTAACCTCTTGCAGGTCGTAGAATCAGCCGCCGCACCGAATGGCTTCGCAGACCTCTCCTCTTGCGATCCGGGAGATAATCGGTGAAAAGGTGATTTTGTAGCCTTCGTTTTCGGCGGCTTGGCGCGAATGAGGGGCTGAGCGGACCAGCCGTGGCCGGCCGGACAGCGACCACACAAACTCTTGGCAACCGCTCTGTAGCTGATTGACTGACCGCTGATGGCGGCGGTCATGCGGCGTGCTTGACCGTTTGTCGATCTGGCCTCACTGGAGATCGGAGAAAGATGTTACACAGGAAGAACTCTGCAATCGTGTGGGCTTTGTCGCTTTCGATCTTGTCGGGCATGCTCGGCCTACCTGATCAGACCGAGGCTGACCAGCGGGATCGCTTCGTGTCACGCGCCCGCCGACTCACCTTCGAAGGGCGGCGCGCGGGCGAGGGTTACTTCTCACCCGACGGAACCAAGATGATCGTTCAAACCGAACGTTACCGCGACAATCCCTTCTTCCAGATCTACACGCTTGATCTGGTGACGGGCGACAGCCGGCTTATCTCACCGGGCGTGGGGCGCACGACGTGTTCGTACTTTCGTTCCGGCACGAACGAAGTGCTCTTCGCCTCGACGCATCTTGACCCGCAGGCCCGCGAGAAGCAACGGCGCGAGCACCAGGAGCGTCCGACCCGAACGACGGGCCACACGCCGTTCGTCTACGACGAGTATTTCGACATCTTCTCCTGCGACGTGCGGGGGCGGAACATGCGGCGGTTGACTGATGCCTTCGGCTTTGATGCGGAAGGTGCCTACTCGCCGGACGGCAAGCTGATCGTGTTTTGCTCGCAGCGCGACGCCTATCCGCTCGACAAACTCAGCGAAAAGGATCGCGATATCTGGGAGAAGCAGCCGCAGTACTTCGGCGAGCTGTACATCATGAACGCCGACGGCTCCGATCAGCGCCGGCTCACGAATTGGCCGGGCTACGACGGCGGGCCGTTCTTCGCCGCCGAGGACGACCGGGTTATCTGGCGCCACTTCGACGAAACCGGGATTTTCGCTGACATCTACACGATGAAGATCGACGGTACCGACCGCCGCCGACTGACCGATTTTAAGTCGATGTCCTGGTCGCCGTACATGCACCCTTCGCGCCAGTACGCCATATTCACCTCCAACAAGCTTGGCTTTGCCAACTTCGAGCTGTTCATCGTCGATGCCATGGGCGAGAAACAGCCCGTCCGCGTCACCTATACCGACGGATTCGACGGCTTGCCCGTCTTTGGCCCGGACGGCAACCAGCTTTCCTGGACGAGTAACAGGGCGACGAGAGAGTCGCGCACGGGGCAGCTCTTCATTGCCGACTGGGACCACAATACCGCTCTGGCGGCGATTAAGGCGGCTCCACAGCGAGGCACGCTGGAACCCGAGCCGGACTTCGACGCACCCGCGAAAACCACGTGGCCTGACGCGTCGCCGCCGGGAATCAAGCCCGGTCTCGAGCCGAGTATCACAGAGGATGATTTATATGAGCACGTGCGCTACCTGGCCTCCGACGAGCTTGAAGGGCGGATGACGGGCACCGAGAGTGCGCGTAAAGCGGCCAAGTACATCGCCGCACGGTTCAAAGAGGCAGGTCTCGAACCGTTGGGTGATAACGGCACGTACTTTCAGGAGTTCCCCTTCCCTGCCGGTGTGGACCTGGTCCCCGATCGAAACCGACTGGCCATCACGTCATCCACCGGGTCACCGACTCAGGTTCTCGAGATCGACACGGACTATCGCCCGCTTTCTTTCACTACGAACGCAACAACGCGAGGCGAAGTCGTCTGCGCCGGCTATGGTCTGGTGATCCCCAAGGAAACCGGCAAGGAAAGGTACGATTCCTACGAGGGGCGCGACGTTGCGGGTAAGATCGTATTGGTCTTCGACGACGTGCCAGCCGACTTGGATACAAACGAGCGAATTCGCTTTACCCACTACAGCAGTCCGCGCTACAAGGCCAAACAGGCTTTGATGCGCGGAGCAGCCGGGTTCATGCTGGTCATAGGGCCTAATACGTTGGATGCGGGCTCACTGCTGCCGCTTGCTCGGACCGCCACTGACGCCGGGATCGTGTCGGCGTCGATCACGACGGACACCGCACAACGCCTGTTGGATAACGCCGGTCTTAAACTAACGAAGTTGCAGGACATGCTTGACAAAGGCAAGATCCCCACCTCATTCAATGAGATCAAACTCAATACCGCAGTCGAGCTGACGATGCACCTGGCCCGCAGGAAAGGCACCTGCCGAAACGTCGTGGGCCTTTTGCCCCCTGTTGGCGAGGGTCGGATCGCCGACGAGTACGTCCTGATCGGTGCGCACTATGACCACATAGGTCATGGTGAAGCCGGTGGCTCGCGCGCCATATCCGGAGAAGAGGGGCAGATCCACAACGGGGCCGACGACAACGCCTCCGGCACGGCGACCGTGCTCGAACTGGCGGCTTTTCTCGCCAAGACGCGAAGGAATGATCAGGGAACGCGTCAGCAACGCGGTTTAATCTTCGCGTGCTGGTCGGGGGAGGAGATTGGTGTCATAGGCTCGACATACTTCGCCCGCCACGCGCCCTGCCCGCTGGGTCAGATCGCCGCGTACATCAACTTTGACATGGTGGGGCGGCTGCGCGACGGACGGCTGATCCTTCAGGGCGTCGGCTCGTCACCGGACTGGCTCGGGCTGATCGAGACGGTCAACATCCGCGAGCCTATGGCGCTGGTGATTCAAAGCGACCCGTATTTGCCGACGGACACGCACGAGTTTTACCCCGCGGGCATCCCGATTCTGGCATTCTTCACCGACGTGCACGACGATTACAACCGCCCTACGGATGACGCGGACACGTTGAATTACGCCGGGATGGCCCCGATCACCCGCTTCGGCTCACACGTGGTGACGGAGCTGGCCGCTACACCCGACCGCCTCCGCTATGCAAGTGTCAAGCACACGACACCTAAGGGCGGTGCGATGGGAGGCCGGCGCATATACACCGGCACGATCCCTGACTTCGCAGCCGGTGACGTCGGCGGCATGAAGATCAGCGGTGTTCAGGGCGACAGTCCCGCCGAAAAGGCCGGCCTTGTTGCCGGGGACGTTATCGTCGAATTCGCGGGTCACAAGATCGGCGGGCTCGAGGACTACGCGGTGATCCTGCGAGCCCTCAAACCCAACAAGCCTGTCGAGATCGTCGTGAAACGCGACGGCAAGGAAGTCCGTCTGACGATCACACCTACACTGCGTAAGTAGGGATGCGGACGAGACCATCTGCAGCGATGTCCGATCCTCGTAGCGAGCCGCACCGGGCTACGGTCCCTCCAACACGTCATGGAAGTATGCAAAGTCTTCCAAATCCA
>CAZJTP010000207.1:1358-7556 GCA_964548955.1 uncultured Phycisphaeraceae bacterium | reverse complement strand
ACACGGCGAGTACCGGGACCTTAACTTTGGCCCAGTCTTCAGCCGTATCGTGTGCAAGAATGAACTGGTATCTGGGATGCTGGAATGTCCTTAGCGATTGTGCGGCCTTCCGATCCGCGAAGGCCTTGATATCACCGATGAGGGCCTTCTTCTCCTCGGGGAGGGTATCCAATCTTCTTAACGTTGCGGCGTGCACGACCGCCTTCAGTTCCTTCCAGTTCTTTTCCAAGGCGAGTTCGAATATGCGTCTTTGTTCCCGCGCAACCTCCGCCACCATTGATGGGTTCATCCCTTCGGCTTGAGCCGCTCGTTCGGCCTGTCGCAGGAGAAGCTTATCGCCCTTGACTGCCGGCCCGGCAAGAGAGATTACGAACGCCGGGCGGGAATCAGCCGCTGCTATCATAGCCGCGATCATTCCGCCCTCACTTTGCCCTAAGACGCCGACCCGCTTGGCGTCGATGTCGCTGCGTGCCAATAAGAACTCCAAAGCGGCCCGGGCATCGTTGACGAAGTCGGGTTCCGTAGCGGTCCCGTAGTCTCCTGACGATTCGCCCACACCTCGATCGTCGTATCGAAGTACCGCGATACCGTTTCTCGCCAGGTGCTCGGCGATAGCCGCGAACGGCCTGTATCCAGGAATGGCGCCTGTTGCTCCATCGCGATCCTGTGGGCCGCTGCCACTGACAAGGAACACAGCGGGGTGCCGCCCGGAAGATGAAGGGAGCGTGAGCGTACCCGCCAGAGTTACTTTCCCGTTGGTAAAGGTGACTTCCTCGCTAATCTCAGGCTCCGCCGTTTGTACTGGCAACGCAGCCGAACAGAGAAGCAGCTGTATTGTCACGAACGTTGAAGTCCGAAGATACAGTGACTGCGACGCGTCCATCGCCCTCTTGAAGGAGTTGCCCCCAGCGATATCCAGTGAGGCTTCCCGAGGATTGCGCCTGATCTGCTCCATCGTGAATCGGTATCTGGTCATCTTATGACCTCCTTTCGATCTTTACACATGATTAGATCCCGCGTTCCCTAAACTAGACTGAAGCAAGGAGGAGCGGCCACTGAGCCAATTCGTAGACAGGCTGCCAGGTCTGTGCGTGCGACGACACCTCGCAGGGCGTCGTCACCCTCCGTGTTATGGGCGTGAAAGAAACCCTCTGCCCGGCGACCGGCGGGGGTATCGAGCCAATCCATCTTGTCGACACATCCGTTGGAAGAGTTCTGTGCCGATACGAGCGGTTGCAGTGTGGGAATGGCCAACGCCAGCAACAGAGCGATCCGGAGACAGATTCCCCTGTTCATCTCGATTAGTCTCCTTGAGACACCCCGTTCTTCAGTTTCATCCGTCGATAAATGGCCTGCGAAATCTTCTTGAGATACGGACCGACACCGGCGGCGCGGTTTGCACATGCCACAATGGCCAGGTCACTATCGGGGTACAGTGCGATCCAAGCAGTGAAGGTCCCGCCTCCCCCCGAGTGCTCGTGAAGAGGCTCACCTGCATCGGTCTTTCTGATATGCCAGCCGCACGCATAATCGCCGTTGCCGTCCTCCGAAATCTTATGGAGGTGGCGAACCGTCTTCGCCGTGAGCACGCCATCCTGCCCTCGAAGCCCGTGTAGGTGAAACGCCGCGTAGCGGGCGAAGTCCTCGATGGAGCAGTGCACGTTGGCGGCCGGACCGAGGTAGTTGATGTCGCCTAGTGGATATTGGCCGATCTCCTGAACGCTCAGGTCCGGCGGAGATCCGAGATGCCCGTGGGGCTGATTCGGACGATCCTTGGTCGCCGGCCACCCAATGCCGGTTGACCGCAGTCCAAGCGGTTCGAAAACCAGAGCTCGCATAAGCTCCTCCCAGGGTCGCCAAATCTATGTATACACGATGTAGATACTGCCGATATAGGCCATGTCAAGCGTGTTTCGAACGTGAATTGCCTAGAGCACAAGTCCTTACATAAGGCTCAGGTGGATCCGTTGTGCCGCCACCGGGTGCTAATCTCATGAGCCGGTGGCGCCCACGACATGGCGAAATGTCTCCCTGGCAAGAGCGCAGCAGCGGCAGCCTCGGCACCCCACGTCCATCTGTCAGCCAGCTAGCGGGAAGCATGCGTGGACTGCCTGGTAAGCCACCCGCGCAGAACCGTGAAGAACTCGCGGCGAGCCGCCTTTTCGAGCCATGGGTAGTGCCCGCATCGTTCCCATTCACGGTACTCCAGTTGCGGGATATGGGGTTGCAGACTCGCCCGAACCATCGGTCCCGGGTGAGGGTCGATGGCGCCGTGCAACATGAGCACAGGCAGGTCGATGGCTCTAAAGGCCGCCGGATACACGCCCTCCTCCTGCAGCCGCAACATATCCTGCCAGGTCTCCTGATGGGCGCGCGCGTCACAGGCCTCGATTTCCTGGTCGGTTGTCACGAGCTCGCAGGAGTACATTGGGAGGATCAGGTCGCCCATCGCCCTGAGCCGCTCGTCGGGATCCGGAAACTCGTCCGGAAGGTGGTCCAAGCGTCGCCGTAGGCTGTCGTCCATCTGTTCATCGAGCGTTGTCTGCATGTGTTGACGCGCCGCCCCATCGAAGGTACCGCAGCCAATCAGGACGAGCGAGCCCGCACGGCCGGGATGCGCCGCGGCATAGGCAAGGGCGAGCATCGCACCCCAGGACGAACCGACGAGAGCCGGGCGCTCGTTGTCGCAATGCTGCTCCACAAGCTCATGAAGGTCCGCGATGTGGCGGGCAACGGTAAGCGGTTCCTTTCCACTACCGCGCTGAAACGGCTCAAGGACGCGAAACGTGTCCGCGAGGCCACGCGCTACTGGTGCCATGTAACCCGCCGCTCCCGGACCTCCGTGAAGCACAATCACAACAGAACCCTCTGTTCCGTAGCGGCGTATTCGCATGGGCATCCGACTCCTCGTTTAGAGGTTCCCTCACGTTCCTTTCGCAGGCTCGCCTGTAGCATAAGAATCTCCAGGAACTCGTCGAGCCACGTGCGTCTTGAAGTAGACCTTGTGCCCTTCCGTGGTATGCCGATCCACGAAGAACTCAAACCGCTTGAGCAGCGCGAACCCGGAACTTGTCAGGAATCCCGCCAAATGCGCCTCGCTGTGGCAGAACATGTCGACAGAGCCACCAACGCGCAAGTGTAGCTTCTCGCCGTTGCTGGGAGCACAAGCTTCCGCCAACTCGCCACTCGACGCCCCCCGTTGCCATCGGGATGGCGTTTTCAGGAACGACAGGAATGTTATGCCATGCGAATGTTTTTACGCTTGCAGGAGCTCGGTCAGCGGCGGGCAGTCGTCGCGGAGCAGCGAGTACAATTCGCAGTCACGGTAGTCCCCACGGAGAAAAAAGCTCTGTCTCAAGGTTCCTTCGTGTCGATAGCCGCACTTTTCGGCCACTCTCTGCGAGGCAACGTTGTTGCGGTCTGTAATCAGGCAGAGCCGCCGGATGGGCTTGGCCTCGAACAGGTAGGCGGAGAAGATCGGCAGGGCCTCGCTCATGATGCCTCGACCGCGATCCTCGCGGCGGAAGAGCGTGTACCCCACTTCGTAGCCCTCCTGATATGGCGCGCCTTTGAAGAAGAAGATTGTGCCCATCATCTGTCCTTGTTCATCGCAGATCAACATGTGGCCCCGGTGATCCTCCCACCAGCCTTTGTCCTTGAAATCACTGCGATGCTCCGCCAGCGAGCGGAGAGAGATGGGATAGTGCTCGCCGCGCTGCGAGTACTGATTGTATAGAGCGACAAACTCGTCAAAATCTTCTTCGCAAAACAACCTCAATGTGATGTTCTTACCTTTGATCATTCTTTAGCTCCCAAGAAGTAAGCCTCGTCAAGGTCGTAAGTGGTTGTGGTTGCGGGGCTTGACCAACCTCCCATTCGCGATGGCGCTTCTGGCTGTCCGATGAGAAGGGCCTAACACCAATGTGGCCAGATCCTGGACAGCATCCTCCGAGAGACCCGATCACGAATTCCCTCCGCAGGAGATTGTCAGCATGGACACCATCGTGATCAAGCCTCCAGCGCTTCTGCCAGCGACGAGCACTCGTCACGCAGCAAGGAATACAATGCGTAATCAACGTACTTCCCGCGCGTAAAGAACATCTGCCGCAACGTGCCCTCCAGTTTGTAGCTGCACTTCTCCGCCACGCGCCGAGCGGCAGTGTTGTCTACATGGGTACTGAGTTGTAGTCGCGGAATGGGTTTGAGTTCAAACAGATACGCAGAGAAAATGCGCAGCGCCTCGGTCGTGTAGCCCCTGCCCCTGTCTTTTCTGCGGAATATGACGAAGCCGACCTCGTACCCGGATTGAAACGATGGCTCCTTGATGTACATGATATGGCCGACGATGCGGCTGCTCTTGTCGGTGATGAGCATCCGGCCCAGCTTGTCATCCCAGCCACCGGTTTCGCTGAGATGCTTG
This sequence comes from uncultured Phycisphaeraceae bacterium, assembly GCA_964548955.1. Lineage (GTDB taxonomy): Bacteria > Planctomycetota > Phycisphaerae > UBA1845 > UBA1845. The sequence goes on along the minus strand of CAZJTP010000207.1, from coordinate 3,136 downwards.
CGAAAGGCCGCCGGCGAGCGCCAGTCGACTGGAGCGAACTCACCCATCTCGGCATATGTGTTCTCGAGCTTCAGAAACTCATCCAGGTCGTCATCGCTGAAGAGCCTCAGGATGACGTTCGGTCCTTCCAGCATGATCGTTCTCCCTTCAAATGTCGTCCTATCCGGGCGACTCCTCCCATATTCGTCTCCGTGCTGCCGTAGACAGGTTGGAGAGTCCGCTCGAATACGCACTTCAACTCAACAAAGCTCCCGACAACGGTTGGCACTCGCCTCGCAGCAACGAGAATGTCTCGCGGTCCCGGTATCCCCCGCGCAGGAAATTCCCCTGGCGCTGAGTGCCTTCATATTGATACCCGCACTTCTCCGCAATCTTGCGTGAGGCCGCGTTACCCTTGAACATGCCGAGCTGTAAGCGCTGTATGGGTTTGAGCTCAAACAGGTACGCCGAGAAGATGCGCAACGCCTCGGTCATATATCCTTTGCCGCGATCCTCGGGCCGGAAGATCGCGTAGCCGACCTCATAGCCGGCCAGCATCGGCGATGGCCTAAAGAACACGATGGCGCCCACCATCTTCCCGTCGCCGCTTGCGATGACCATGCGGCCCTGGTCTTCCTGCCACCACCCGGTCTCACGGAACTGCTTCCGCATGTCCGACAGGGTATGAAGCACAATAGGGAAGTACTCGCCGCGGGCGGCAATGTCCGAGTCAAGGACAAACAGCTTCTCAAGATCTTCTTCTGTGAACAGTCGAAGGACGACCTTGCTGCCTTTCAACATACCTCACCTCTCTACTGAGACTAATCGACTTCGTGCCGAACCTGGTCATTAGGGACGCTCGATACTGGGCGACTGGTAGCATAACTCCTGGATCAGACATCGCAATATCTCCATCAAGAGCCGGCTCTACCGGCGCGGGCCCGCAGGGCGAGCCGGCCGCCTCACGGCGATACGGACTCCGGACGTTGTCGCCATCAGGGAATCGACGCCGGCCTCACTGAGCATACATGCTTGTTGTTCATGGAACGAGACAGCATCTTTACTGTCCAGAGCATCGCGAGGGCTGTAAGCATCGCGGCGACACCCCATGAGTCCGCCGATGAAGATGCGTGTGGCATAGCGCTCATAGCTGTCGCGGATCGTAGACAAGAACCGAAAAGTGTCGCCGTTGACGTCGGCCTGCTCCCCAAACCCTGCCATTCGAAGTCGTTCCGGGTTGGCCCGGCGCGCGGGTGTGCAGACGATGAAGGGTACGTCCGCGACCCCACCTACATTGAGATACTCACGATAGAGTCATTCAAGAACCGCTCGTCCCATCGAATCGTAGACAAAACTGGCGTGATCTACGTGTGGATCAAGCCTAATCATCGGACTGCGATGGAGTCGCTCGCGCAACGATCCCTCGGCCAGGACGTATGATGCACGCGTGATAGTACTCTCAAGAGTCATGAGCATTCTCCACTCGCTACGTCCGGTGCGAGTGGTCGATGGCGTCGTGCTCTTCGCCGCATGTCGCCCGGTACAAGCCGACCAGCGTAACGCTACGCAAGACTATCGGCTCTGCACGTTCGATGACCAGGACATTACCTGGTCTCCTCTGCGCGCCGTCTATCACTCTTCCATCCCAGAGCCCTCCGCTAGCAGAGAAGAGCGACCCGATCGCAGCCATTGGGCCCAGTCCGCCCGTCCGTTCTGGCAAGCCATGGCGGCGGCGGACTCCCAGTCGTAGCCAACCGCAACATGCCTCACCCGCCACTCTCCTTCGGTTCTCCGGACAA
>CAZJTP010000207.1:0-1348 GCA_964548955.1 uncultured Phycisphaeraceae bacterium | reverse complement strand
ACCGTACCGGGGTGCGGAGTGCCCACCTCCATCACATGCGGGTAGGGCAGCGCATCAACAAAGGCCGGCAAGCCCACGCTGCCGGGATTCACGATCAGCTTGCCATTGGGAAGACGGGCAGTGCGAGGGACGTGGTGGTGTCCGCAAAGCACAACCTGCTGCTCGACAGGTGCCAACTCGGCCGCCAGCCACTCCACCGCCCTGAGCCGCACACCCCCGTCCGCAACTTCCTGGAGTAAGTACTCGTCGTCGCGACCAGGAGCGCCATGGAACATGCGGAAGTGCTCATACGCAACGACGGATTCTTCCAGCGAGGCTAGCCAATCCAGATGGCGTTGCGCCAGGCATCTCCGGACGTAGCACAACGTGTGCGAGTTCGTCGCTTGGCTCGCAGCCGCGAGGATAAGATGGTCTTCGTTTCCACGTACTGTGGGCAACTCTAGCGGAAGGAGGATCTCCGCAGTCTCCATCGGAGCTAGAGGTCCGTACAGGCAGTCTCCGAGGTTAACAATGTTCCGGATGCCTCGGCGCACAATGTCCTCCAATACAGCTTCCAGTGCCCACCGGTTGCCGTGAATGTCGGAGATGACGGCCACTTCGATCTCGGATGACAACATGTCATGCTCCTGTCAACTCACCGCCGGCGCCGGACCATCGCTGTCGCATGGTAGACGTTTCCCCATGCTCACGCGTGCCTCGAGCTGAGCGATCTGCCGATCTTTCTCGGCGACGATGTCAAGGAGTTGTTCGTAGGTCGGCTGGGCCATCCTGGCCGCTCCTGAAAGCCCGCTTCCCTGGGGCCTCACGTCCGGTAATAGCGGCCACATCGGTAAACACCGTGGCGGGGCACGAGCGAAACTGAGTGAAAAAACGTTTGTAGGCAGTGACGGGGGGGTAGAATAGGTTCCACTTTGTGGGACGGATCGGCCGCGTAACCCAGTCAGGACGATAAACAGATACACCGCGACGAATGAGGCCGTTTTTGTCTGAATCGGGAGGCTCGCGGTGGTACGATGGCGGGATGGCGACCCGGGATCTGACAATCCGCAAGTCTTATCTGAGAGGAAAGTGAGCGATGAACCGTACAAGCATGTTGCTGTTATCTGCACTCGCATTAGTCGGTCTTGCAGGCATGACCTCACGGGCAGATGCTCCGGAGTACTACGTCGTAACGATCTACTTCGGCGGGACCAACTGCACATCGGATATGTGGGATGTGAACTACCACTGGGATCAACCTCCCACCAACTTCGGGGCAGGCAATGGCCCTTGGAACATCTGGCAGTTCTTCGGTCGTAACAGATCAGCCGTCTGCAATGCAAGACAGGGCCGGGAGATGTTAAAATAG
>CAZJTP010000206.1:0-7708 GCA_964548955.1 uncultured Phycisphaeraceae bacterium | reverse complement strand
AGAAGCGCGTACATGGCCACAATGCCTGCGTCCGGTAAACCCCGATCCAGGCCCAGACCTCCGGTCTGAAAAACCAGGATGCTGACAACAATCCCCAACACAATACAGGACGCATAATCCCGTGTCCCTGAGCGCAGGCTTGGGATCATCCTACCAGCAAGCCACCCTGCAGCTAGCACAATGCCGGCGACCAAGACAGCCAGCGTACCCAGAGCCGCAACATTCCCAAACACCGCGAGCGCCAACTGAGGCGCATCAATGGTATCAGTTGACATACGCCAACGAAGCATCGCCTCAGCGACTGCCACGACGACCGCCAACACCAGCGACGCGATCACTGTGCATAGAGTATTCATAACAGGCGTGGTTCTGATAATAACCGTACGCGTCGAGCGCCCAGTCATCTATGCCCGGGCAGTCGACCCGACGTGCGCACGTCAATAGTGTCAGATATGCAACCTCGGAAGTCAAAGACAGTGTCAGCGAATTCTCCTAAACACTCGGCGGGAATTGATACGTGCTGAAGAGTCAATATGACTCAATCGTAGTTCCCATAAGGAATCGGATATGCCGATAATCCTGAGGCGCCGGCGCAATTTACCTATTCGGACGGAAGAGGTATCATAGCAACAGAATGGGATACGGACCCAGATTCCACGCAGCGAGAACCAGTACCACACTTTCTCGCTACAAGCCCCAATGTAGTATCCCTCTCACATTCCATTGAACCGATCCGGTGGCGGCAGATGCAACTCTATTAACTTAGCTATGGGCTTGGTCATTAAAGCGCTGCGACACTGGAGACGATAACGAACCAGTGTCTACGCCGTGGCAACACACGTTAATCGATCGTCTTGTAAACAACGCCAACTCCGACGGCGGGTGGGGTTACCAATCCGTAGCGGCGACGTGTACCGAGCCGACGGTCATGGCCTGTCTCGCCATGGCTGCCCATAGGATCGAAACACAGCGTTGGGTACGCGGACTAGCGTTGTTGGCAAAGCTCCAACGCCCCAACGGCAGCGTACCGGTATCTTCGCAGGTTTCATCGCCTTGTTGGACAACAAGCCTGGCCGTCCTGGCGTGGACGATGAGCGGTTTCGCAGCGGGCCGCCGATATCGAGCGCAGATCGAGAAAGCGGCGGATTGGCTGATCACCACCCGCGGGCGACGTCTGCCGCCAAGGAGGGACGTCTTCGGACATGACCGGACGTTGCAGGCCTGGCCTTGGGTGGAAGGAACGCATTCGTGGTTGGAGCCGACCGCGTATGCGGTTCTCGCTCTGCGAGCATCGGACAAAGCCGACCATCCGCGCAGGCACGATGGGTTTCGGGTGATATGGGACCGAATGCTGCCGGGCGGCGGTTGGAATTACGGCAACACGCGAGTCTTGGCAAACACGCTACGACCATTCCCCGCCACCACGGGCATCGCTCTGACCGCCCTTGCCGGTGAACCGAAAGACTCAAGAGTAGATGCGTCAATTGCCTATTTGTCCGGTGAGCTGCCGCGCATCCGGTCCCCCTTCACGTTGAGTTGGGCGTTAATAGGCCTGACCTCGCAAAATGTACGTCCCGCCGAGGCGGCAAGTTGGTTGGCACAGTGTGCCGCCCGCAGCGTGCAACAACAGCCAAACCCCCTTGAGGACGCGCTGCTACTGTTGGCTGACATCCCGTCGTGTCCCCTTACGAAAGTGACGGATGGTGACACTCGTGGAGAAGATTGAACCAATCCGTGTGGAACCACCTGAATCCTCAGGATCGCCGCAATCTGTGGAACCACTGGAATCTGTGGGATCGAATTTCCAGTCGGTCGCGGATGAAGTCCACGAACACGTCTGCGACGGAAAGGACGGCCGGAAGCTCTCGCGCCGCGAGGTGCTCGGAGTCGGCGGAGCGATATTGCTTGGCGCTGGGATTAGCGCAAGCCTAAGACAATGGGCACGGCATGAGCGAGGATGGCGGGCTGATGTCTTCATCGGAAAGGCAAGCGGATATCACGCCAACCTGACCGGATTGATCAGCGACGGCTTGACGACGCTCGGCGTCACCCGCCGCGACGTTCGCGGTAAACGCATTCTGCTCAAGCCCAACCTTGTGGAAACGGCTCTTGGTGAATCACACATCAACACACACCCGGCGGTGGTTGTTGCCACGGCAGAGGCGTTAAGACGACTCGACGCGCGCGAGGTGATCGTCGCAGAAGGCCAGGGACATCGCCGTGACAGTCAGCTCGTTCTCGATGAATCCGGTATGGGCCGGACGCTGCGGGAGGCGGGGATCACGTTCATCGATCTGAATCACGATGAGCTTGTCGAGGTCGAGAACGCCGGCCGATGGACCTCGCTGGATTCACTGTACCTTCCGAAGACACTGCTGAGCGCGGATTGGGTGGTGTCGATGCCGAAGCTCAAGACCCACCATTGGGTCGGTGTCACCTGCGCAATGAAGAACCTGTTCGGTGTAATGCCGGGCATTGTCTACGGCTGGCCCAAGAACGTGCTTCACTGGCAGGGCATCGACAACGCAATCCTGGACATCAACACAACGGTCAAACCGTCCTTTACCATTGTTGACGCCGTCGTTGGCATGGAGGGTGACGGTCCGATCATGGGCACACCGAAGTCTGTCGGCGGCATCATCATGGGACGCAATCTCACCGCCGTAGACGCATCGGCCGTGCATGTCATGGGGCTGAATCCGTACGGCGTGGGCTACCTGAAAAACGCCTCTGGGCGCCTCGGACCGGTCCATGAATGGAACATCACTCAACGCGGTGAGCCTGTCGCCGCCATCCAGACGCGGTTTGAAGTGCTGGATATACCTCACCTGGCCAAAGTCGTACAAAGCTGAACGTCGCGCCGATTTGCTATAGCCGGCCTTCTTCATAACTTCCGGGAAGTGGGTTTTCAGCAGAAAATGGACAAAAAGATACAGGCCTGCTACCTGGGTCGGTACATAACGTCCCGATTCGAGTGACAGCCCTCGGACATCCGCAACCGCAGGAACTTCGGAACCGTCCTGGGCTCACTGGCCAGGTCGGGAAGGAATCCTGCGTTGCCCGAGTCGCGAGAATCCTGCCTCACGCAGAATGCGGGCCAAATAGGATTCCGAGATCTCATATCCATCCTTCTGGAGACGCAGCCGGATCTGTCCCAACGTCTTACCCTCCCGCCGCAGCGCTGCAACCCGTTGAGAGATTGCCTCTCGTTTGGGAGATGTTTTCCGTCCCGGCCGATTGGAGACAAAGAAGTGATCGAGATTGGGATCGGCGGCAAAATCCCGCACCATCACTTGCACCGATCCGATGTGAAGACCAAACCGATCCGCGATGGCCCCAGCCGTGAGATGTTCCAGGAAGTACGCACGGCACACCTCAAACCGCCGGTGAACCGCTACCGTGGGCTTGGCGAACATGAGGGCCAATTCGTCGGAACGTGCCATAAAACAAGTCACATATAGAATAGTCTACGGCTTATCTTTACGCATCGCCACAATGGGGGCCTGGACCCTTTCTGCGTCCGGCCCGCGAAAAACAGCTCAACTGCCGCCGCACCGGCGGAACTCACAGGGCGCCATATAGTGCACGCCTTCCAGCTGACTACTCTATATAATACTTATATCACCAAGGCGAGATCATGGCAAGAGGAATTCGGAAAGATTTTCAGGTTCGAAGAAATGGGTGGCGTTTAGAGAAGTTCCGGGCCTGCGAAAATCGGCGGACGAGGTTGGTTTGATGCCCGCCCATCGGGCGCGGGCGGCTCGCGATGCATAAGAAACAGTATCATCCGGTTAAGGAGCCTCGCCGGCGGGGGCCGCGGGTTTGATGAGCTGGCGAGTGTGAGGTATATTAGAGGCTGGATTGGCATCGAGCCGGGTTTGCAGTCCCCATCGGGGGATTGCCCGGTGCGAGGTCGGCCCTAAGACGGACTGGTTCCAATGGATGTAAGACTTGTCATGTTCCGCGAGGACGGCTCGAAACGCATGTTTCCTTTGAGCCTTGGTACAACCCGTTTCGGGCGAGGGAACGACTGTAACATCCGCATACCTCTCGCGGTGGTCTCTCGAGGCCATGCGGAAATTTCCGTTGACGATGACGGCGCCGTGCTGAGGGACCTTGGAGCCGCCAACGGCACTTTCCTGAACAACCGGCGTATCAAGGGTGAAGAGGACTTGGAGCCAGGGGATCAGATCATGATCGGCTCGGTGGTCTTCACCGTTCAGGTCGACGGCGTCCCAGAGGACGACGAGCTTGTCGAGGTTCGAACGAAAGTGCGCGCGAATCGCGGGACCGGGCAGAGCGGTGCTCGTGTGGCCACCTCGAAGCACGTTGTTGCGTCGGATGAGGAGATTGACCCGATCTCGGCGCTGGAAGAGCTTGCCTCCAGTGCGGATCAGACCGCGATCAACCCTGAGGATGATGTGTAGGCCTCGGCGTGGGCGGTCCGTTGCGCCGTCACTGGAGCGGTGGGACGCGCCGCCTATCGCCGCTTCTTCAATGCCGACCTCGTGACCAATGAATCAACGGCTTGACACGAAAGCCAACGGCAGCGCTGCACAGATAGGAGGCGATCCTGTTCGCCGACGGAAATCGATCCTTCGTTCGGTGCTTGTGCTGGCCGTCGCCACGATCATTCTGTTCGTCTTCATTCTTGTGCAAGGCGACATTCGCCGTCGGCAGCGCAACGTGGACCAGGCTTTCTGGCATGCAGGCACGCTGGCCGAACGCGCTGGCGAAACCGGCGTCCTGCCTCTCAATCTCGAGCCGGTACCCACCCCCGGTCGGCAGCCGGGCATGTTCGAATGGGTCGACCGCGACGATGCGCGTCACCTTCGCAACAGCGACGAGCGTGTCATCGCTGCTTACACGGTCCGGCCACTGCAACTGCTGTTGCGTGACGGGCGTGCGGTCATTGTCTTTGAGAGGGGCCGGTTTGATGTTGAGTGGATGACACTTTCCCGGTTCGATGAATTATTCGCGGCGCAGCGGGAAGACATACGCCGCATTGCGGCCGGTGCGCCGCGCGATCGTCCCGGCGAACCGTGACGCCGCCATCGGGTTCATAGCTCGGCCAGTTTGACGGCCTCCTGTTCGCCGGCCAGGAACCGGTCGGTATATCTGGCGTCTATGTTCTGGCAGATACTGGTGGCCAGTTCGCCGATCCGCTCATAGTCCGGGTCGCCGTTGCTTTGCGTGAGGAACTCACCCGTAAGGATGACAAGTCGGAGTAAGTGGCGAAGCACCAGGCCTTCGTTTTTGACCAGGTCTCTGGCGCGCACGAACTTGTGGAAATCGCAATCAAGCTCAAATACTCCGCCGGCCACCCACTTGGGCTGGGTGAAAACCGCCTCGGGTGTCTTAAGTCTGGCATCAAAGAGGATCTTGAGCATTTCCGGCAGGCTCAGCGGTCGCGGCACGTCATCGTCCCTTTGCCAGTAGTCTTTGCCTTCGGTCTCGTAGACGGCGGCGACACCGCCTTCGGGCAGCGCGGTCACGAGCCCCATCTGAATCAGCAACGGCTCTAACACCTGGGTTTGCAGCGGACCGGAATCCATTTCAGGCGGGCGGACCTTTCTCTCGATCACGGGGGGCAGGGAAAGTACGGATTCCAGGGCAAGCATCTTCTCCTCAAAGTTGCTGCGGACTAACTGTTCGATGAGAAACGAACCGTACAGAGGATCAACGCTTCGGAAGTCAAGCAGCGCGTGGATCCTGTCGTTCAGCGTCACACGGTCGTCATCCTCGACCTTCGTCAGAAAGCCGAACGTCTCCAAGTTGCCGATCATGTGATCGAGCTGATCCTGAAACTTCTTCAGTTTCTCGGGGATGTTGAAGCGTTTGGACAGAAAGTTGCGTACGTTCTGCAACGAACCCTCTTTGGTGAGCAGATAGATCAACACCTGATAGGGGATCATGGCGCGACTGGCCAGTTTCGCAGGACCGGCCTGGATAAGCGTTCTGAACTGCCCCTCGGACCAGTACTGCTCGGTCTTGCGGCGAGTCGGTTTCTTGCGTTCGAGCTGCTTGCGGGCCCGCATGAGCCCAGGATCCTTCGAGTTCGGGTCGATCTGCTCGTATTTTCGGCGCCACCTGTGGATCTTGATGTCGTCTTCGTGGGCGAGAGCATATACGTAACCCTGGGTGTCGAACTGTGGTCGACCGGCCCGCCCGAACATCTGATGCGCGGATGAAGCCGGCACGAGCTTCTTCTCCCCACGCTTGCCCTTCAGCAACGTGCTCACCACGACGGACCGCGCGGGTAGATTCACGCCGGCTGCCAGTGTCTCGGTGCACACGATGAACGGGATGAGCTTCTTGAGGAACAGCGTCTCGACGATTTCCTTGTACTTGGGCAGCACCCCCGCATGGTGCACGCCGACGCCGCGAATCAACATCTGCTTGAGCTTGGGGCCCGCGCCTTGGTTGAAGTCGTCGCGATCGAGGTGTTTTTCGATCTCGGCGCGGCCGGCCTGGTCGATCAGTTTGAGGCCTTTGAGCCGCTCCGCCACCTCCCAGCATTCGTCGCGGTTGAAGCAGAAGACAAGCGCGGGTGCGCGGCTGTCGGCATCATCGTCGGTGAGCATGGCCGGCAAGTGCTCTGTCAACAGCTTGTCACCAACCCAGAGAAACTCCAACGGGACCTGGCGCTGGTCACTCCGGATAAGCTTCAGCCTGCGGTTATGCTCCTTGCTGATCCATCCGATAAACTCGACGGGGTTCCCCACGGTAGCGGACAGCAGCATGAGCCTTACGTGGGCTGGTAGAAACACCAGCGATAGCTCCCACACCACACCGCGTTCGTAGTCATTGAAGTAGTGGAACTCATCCATGACCACGCTGCTGACCTCATCGAGCCGCTCATCGCCGGCGAGCAGGTGATTGAGCAAGATCTCCGCGACGACCACACGGATGCGGGCGTCGGGATTGACGCGGCGGTTGCCCGTGATCAGGCCGACCTCCTCGCGCGGAAAGCCCCACGCCTCGGCCTTGTCTTGAAACTCACGGAATTTCTGATCGGTCAGGGCGATCAGCGGTGTGGTGTAGTAGAGGTACTGCCCGACGTGGAGGGCTTCAAAGATGGCCGCCTCCGCTATGAGCGTCTTGCCCATCCCCGTTGGGACGGTCACCAGAATACCGCCCTCCGACTCGAACCAGGCAAGCAGGGCTTCCTCCTGGAACGGATAAAGCTCGTACTCGACGGTATCAAGAAAACGGCTGCAAATCTCCCCACGGTCCATGTGGGATACGATACCGCAAGATGTGCGAGAAGTCGCCCGGCGGGCTTGGCACCGCGAGCCTCCACTTTCAGACCCTGTCGATTCACTCCCGGAATTGCCGTTCGGGTTCCACCAAGCCCTGCTGGCACGCGAGACAGTTCCCGCATTACGCATGCGAGCCCCGCTTCTCACAGCAGAGTGCCCTGCAACCGAAAGGCTGGGATAGGTGTAGGGGAGATCGGGCAACCGATCTTCCCTACACCTATCCCGGACTGGAACACGGCGATCCTGCTATGTCGGGCCGTTGAGGCTGCGAGTCAAGAAGGCATGTCTGTCACGTAGTTGGATCCGGCTCGAAAACACGCAACCACCGCGCAGTTGCACGATCGGAATGACACTGGATAATGGCTCGTGGTCATCAGGTTCCATGTGCTTCTCAGGGAGCCGTCCATGAACACCGATCCTCCTGTCTCGGAAACCCGATCGCTAAA